>NZ_JYFT01000061.1:0-144460 GCF_000931385.1 Pseudomonas sp. FeS53a | reverse complement strand
GCAGGGGCCGGGGCGACGGCGGGCGGTGCAGCGGCGGGCTCGCGCTGCAGGGCCTGGAGCACCCGCGCGGCGGGGCCGAAGGCCTGCATCTGGCCGCCCTTGAGCACCAGCAGGTGGTCGACGCTGGCCAGCAGGCTGGGCTTGTGGGTGATCAGCACGCGGGTGCGGCCGGCTTCGCCCAGGCGGGCGAGGGCGTCCAGCAGGGCGCGTTCGCCGTCTTCGTCGAGGTTGGCGTTGGGCTCGTCCAGCACCACCAGGGCCGGCAGCCGATAGAGCGCGCGGGCCAGGCCGATGCGCTGGCGCTGCCCGCCGGAGAGGCCGGCGCCGCCCTCGCCCAGGCGCGTGTCGTAGCCCTCGGGCAGGCGCAGGATGAGTTCGTGCACGCCGGCCAGGCGCGCGGCCGCCACCACCTGCTCGGGGTCCGGCTCGGCGAAGCGGGCGATGTTCTCGGCCACGCTGCCGGCGAACAGCTGCACGTCCTGGGGCAGGTAGCCGATGTGGTCGCCCAGGCGCTCGCGGTCGGCCTGGGCGAGGTCGGCACCGTCCAGGCGGACCTTGCCGCCGGCCGGCTCGGCGGCACCCACCAGCAGGCGCGCCAGGCTGGACTTGCCGGAACCGGAGGCGCCGATGATGCCGAGGGACTGCCCGGCCTCCAGGGCAAAGCCGATGGCGGCCAGGCAGGGCCGCCGGCTGCCGGGGGCGAAGGCGGACAGCTGCTCCACCTCCAGCGCGCCCCGTGGCGCCGGCAGGGGCATGCCGGCACGGCGTGGCGGCTCGGCCTGCAACAGGGCCTGCAGGCGCTGCCAGGCGTCGCGGGCGCCGCTCCACTGGCGCCACACGGCGATCAGCTGGTCGATGGGCGCCAGCACCCGCGCCATGAGGATCGAGCCGGCGATCATCATCCCCGGGGTGATCAGGTGTTCCAGCGCCAGCCAGGCGCCGAGCCCCAGCACCAGGGACTGCAGGCCCAGGCGCACGCCCTTGGAGAGGGCGCCGACGGCGGCCATGCGTTCGCTGGCCAGCCCCTGGCAGGCGAGGAAGCCACGGTGCTGCGCCAGCCAGCGCGCCCGCAGGCGGCCGAGCATGCCCATGGCGTCGATGGCCTCGCCGTTGCGCAGGTGCCCGGTGGCCTGCTGGCTGGCCTGTTGCGCCAGTTGCCCGGCCTGCTGCAACAGGCCGTGGCTGACCCGCTCGTTGAGCCAGGCCAGGGCCACCAGCGCCAGGGCGCCGACCAGGGCGAAGAGGCCGAGCCAGGGGCTGAACAGGCCGATCACCACCAGGTACACCGGGAACCAGGGGGCGTCGAAGAAGGCGAACAGCGCCGGCCCGGTGGCGAACTGGCGCAGGCTGTTGAGGTCGGCCAGGGCCTGGTCCGGGCTGGCACCGCTGCGGCTCGCGGCGCGGTAGGCGGCGTCGTGGATGCGGGCGTTGAAGGCCATGTCCAGGCGTGCGCCGAGGCGGATCACCACCAGGCTGCGCAGCCACTCCAGCGCACCCATGAAGGCGAACAGGCCGAGGGCCATGAAGGTCAGCATCAGCAGCGTCATGGCATTGCCCGAGGCCAGGACGCGGTCGTAGACCTGCAGCATGTACAGCGCCGGCACCAGCATCAGCAGGTTGATCACGGCGGTGAACAGGCCGACGTTGAGCAGCGCCGGGCGGCTGGCGGCCAGGGCCTGGCGCAGGTCATCAGGGTGAAGGGTGGTCATGGACGGCCCCAGAGGCGCCGGCGGCAGGTTGACGCCCACCCCGGCGGCTCACAGAATTCGCACCCTCCGCAGCCCTCGCCCGCCAAGACTCGGGCTGCGGGGGTCACTCCACGCGAATGGGGGTCACCCTCCATTCGCGTCTCCTTTTCCCGCCGATCAGGCCGCCAGGGCCAGGTCGTCCAACGGCTGCTGCAGGCCCACCGCTTCGGCCGGTGCCACGCTCAGCGGGCCGGCTGCCAGGGCGGCCGCCACGGCATCGAAGGTGCTGGCGGTGGACACGCCGTAGTCGTCCAGCAGGTCGTTCAGCACGCTTTCCAGGGCGCTGGTGTTGCCGCCCATCAGGCCGTAGACCACCTGGTGGACCGCGCCGGCGTGGCCTTCGCTGAGCAGGCTCGACAGCCCCAGGCCGCTGAAGCTGGCCTCTTCCTTGCCCGCGCCGAACTCGAAGCCCGAGGCGGTCTTGGTCAGGTCGCTGCCCAGGGACACGCTGTCCAGGTTGCCGTACAGGGTGTGGGCCGGGCTGGAGAACAGCGAGTAGCTGAGGTTGCCTTCGGCGACGAAGCCGGCGTCGCTGTTGGGGCTGGTCAGGGCGTACTCGGTGCCGCTGAGGGCGCCGGGGTAGAAGCCGCCGGTGTTGACGCCGTCCTGCACCTGGCCGGGGCGGTGGTTGGCATCGCCGAAGTAGCCGGCCCAGTCGGCCAGGTAGTCGGTGATGGTCCAGCTGGCGTAGGTGGCGGAGTAGGAAATCGAAAGGCTCATGCAGTGTCTCCAGTTGAAGTTTCCGCCGCGCGGCACGGCGCTGCGCGACGGCTTTGCCCGTCATGGGCAAATCCGGGTCAGAAGGTGTATTCCACGGTGCCCTGCAGGGTGCGGCCCCGGCCGAGGGTGAAGGCGAGCACGTCCCCCAGGGGCACCAGGTAGGCGCGGTCGGTGACGTTCTCCAGGGCCAGGCGCAGGGTCAGGTTGTCGGTGGCCTTGTAGCTGCCGTACAGGTCGTAGACGGTGTAGGCCTTCCAGTCCGCCGGGTAGACCTGCTCGCGTGCGGCGGCGTCGCCGGCGTCCAGGGCGTAGCCCTCGCTGTAGCGGGCCCGCGCGCCGAGGTCGAGGCGGCGGTCGAGCAGGCGGGTGCCGAGGGTCAGGCTGCCGCGGTCCATGGGCATGTGCTCGGCGCTGCCCATGTGGCCGCCGCAGCTCACCACGGCGTTGGCAGCGGCGTTGGGCACGTAGCCGGTCACCGGCGGGCGGCGGCCGCTGCCGTAGACGGGGGACACCACGCCGCCGAGCCAGGCGTCGTTCGAGCAGTACTCGTTCTCGCCGATCATGTGGGTGTAGGCGAGGTTGCCGTAGTAGGCGCCCATGTCGTAGTCGAGGGCGTACTCGACGCCCCGGAAGCGGGTGCTGGTGCGGTCGTTGACGTAGGCCGACACCCCCAGGGCGGCCAGCCCCACCCCCGGGCGCTGCAGCCCGACCGACATGTAGGTGAAGTCGTCGATGCGGGTGTCGAAGTAGGCCACCTTCAGGCCCAGGGCATCGCCGTCGGTGAAGAGGTTCTGCTTGAAGATGTTGAACCCCACTTCCCAGGACTGGGAGCTTTCCGGCTTGAGGAAGGGGTTGGGGTACATGGTTTCCGCGCTGCTGCCGTGGGGCCGGCCGGAAATCAGCGTCTCGGTCACCGCCGGCGGGCGCCAGCCCTCGCCGTAGCGGGCGAAGAGCTGCAACCAGTCCGGGCCGGGCTTGAGGGCGATGCCGAAGGTGGGCGAGAACGCGCCTTCCTCGCGGTCCACCTCGTAGCGCAGCGGGACGCTGTAGGTGGGGTTGCCGGGGGTGTTGAGGCGATAGAGGGTGATGTTGAAGCCCGTCTCGCCCTCCAGGTGGTAGCGGTCGTAGCGCAGGCCGGCGTCCAGGGTCAGCCAGTCGTCGTAGTCGAGCTGCAGGTTGGCGAACAGGCTGCCCATGGCGCGGTCGCCCTTGGGGGTCATGCCTTCGGACACCGGGAAGCCCACGGCGGAGCCGCTGGCCACGGCCTGGGTGGAGTCGGGGCGGACCTTGTCCTGGAAGTACTCCAGGCCGTAATTGGCCTTCAGGGTGGTGAGTTCGCCGAGCAGGAAGGTGGAGGTGTTCTCCAACTGCAGGCCGTAGGTGTCGGTCTGGTAGGTGATGGCGTAGCCGGCGCTGCTGCCACGGGCCAGGGTGGTCTGCCGGTTGCGGTTGTCGACGTGGTAGAGCTTGGCCTTGAAGTCCACCAGCAGGTCGTCGGGGCTGTAGCTGTAGTCCAGCGCGACGTTCTGCGACACCACGTTGCTGCTGCCGAGCTTCTCCCAGAGCTCGGCGTTCTCCACGTTCATCATGTTGGCGTCGTCGTAGGCCACCTGGGTGCGCAGGTAGCTGAGCTGCACGCGCTGGTCGGCCGGCAGGTTGAGGCCGAGCTTGGCCAGGCGCGAGCGCATGGTGGAGCCGGAGTAGGCCACCGGCGAGTGCTTGATGCGCTCCTCGACGCCGGGGTTGAAGCTGGAGCCGGTGCGCAGCTGGCCGATGCTGCCGTGGGTGCCGGGGTCGTAGTCGCCCAGGTGGCGCTCGCTGGCGGCGAAGAGGAGGTCGCCGACCTCGTTGCCCAGGGCAAAGGCACTGCTGCCGATGAAGTCGGTGCCGTTGGCGTAGCCGCCCAGGCCGGTGGTGGCGCGCACGCGGCCGCCGAACTCCTTGCCTTCGTGGATGAAGTCGCGGGCGTTGAGGGTGCTGAACTCGGCCACCCCGCCGATCACCCCGGCGCCGCCCATGCCGGAGGTGGCGCCCTTCTCGATGGTCACGGCGGAGAGCAGCTCCGGGTCGATGTACATCGTGCCGTTGCGCTGCTGGTGGCCGCTCTGCTGGAAGTTCTGGCGCATGCCGTCGATGTTCATGTTGACCCGGCCGTAGTCCTGCAGGCCGCGGATGTTCACCGAGAGGCCCGGGTCCTGCTGGCTGACGGCGGTGTAGACGCCGGCGCTCTGTTCGAGCATGTCGGCGGCGTGGCGCGGTGGGTTGCGGTCCAGTTGCTCGCGGTCGATCACCGCCACCGAGCGGGGGGACTCGTAGACCCAGTCGTGGGCGTTGGCCTGGCCCTGCACCTGGGTGGCGCCCAGCTCCAGGGCGTCGCCGCTGGCTTCGCGCACCAGGCTGACTTCACGCGGGGAGGTGAAGCGGAAGCTCACCGGGGTGCCCCGCAGCAGGCGGCGCAGGGCCTCGTCGGCGGCGTAGCGGCCCTGCACCGGGGCGCCCTGGAGGTCGGCGAAGCGCGAGGCGTCGAAGATCACCTGCACGCCGGACTGTTCGGCGAAGGTGAGCACCGCCTGGTCGAGGGCCTGGGCCGGGATGTCGAAGGCGACCTGGACGGCTTCGGCGTGGACCTGTTCCACCGCGACCAGGGGCAGGGCCCCCGCGCCGATCAGGGCCCAGTGTCCCCCCAAGACGAGCAGCGAACGGCGGAATCGCCAGCCCATCCCTTTGCGTGCGTTCATCGTGTGTTCCTGTGGCTGCTTGGTGTTGTTCGGTGAATGCAAATCACTCTCAACAGCAAGACGCGCCACTCACGCAAAGTCAGTAAAAGAAATTTCCGCGCGTGTGGGAGGGCAGGCCGCAGGCCCGTCGATACGGGCCCGGGAGGGTCAGTAGAGGAAGGTGGCGCCGGGCACGTCCAGCCGCTGGGCGTGCAGTTCGTGGGTGAGGGTGTCGAGGGCCTCGTCGAGGATGTCGAGGCGGAACACGCCGCTGACCTCCCGGCGCGCCAGGCGGGCGTCGGTGACCACCAGGCGGCGGGTGCGGTAGCGGTTGAGCTGTTCGGCCACCTCGGCCAGGGGCACCCGGTCGAACACCAGCACCCCACGCCGCCAGCTGCTGGCCCGCTGCAGATCAAGCCCGAGCAGGGGCTGGATGCCCTGGACGCGGTCGTAGCGGGCGCTCTGGCCCTCGCTCAGTACCCGTTCACCGGGAACGCCTTCGAGGTTCACCGCGACGCTGTGTTCGAGCACGCCGACCCAGGCCCCTTGGCCGCGCTCCCCCACCAGGAAGCGGGTGCCGAGGGCGCGGGTGGTGCCACCGGCACTTTCCACCACGAAGGGCCGGCGTTCATCGCCACCCATGGGCGCGACGCTGAAGCAGGCTTCCCCGGCCAGCAGGCGGACGCGCCGCTCGCCGTCGCTGTAGAGGACGTCGATGGCGCTGCGGGAGTCCAGCTCCACCTCGCTGCCGTCGGGCAGGGTGACCCGGCGCACTTCGCCGGTGCCGGAGGCGTAGTCGGCCAGCAGGGGCATCAGCAGCGGGCGGCCCGCGTCCACGCCGAGCACCGCCACCAGCAGCAGCGCGGCGACCCCGCTGGCCCAGCGCCAGCGACGGCGCGTGCGGGTGGCCGGGCGCGCGGCGTCCCTGGGTGCGCGGCGGCGCGGCGGTTCACCGGCAGCCGGCTCGTCGGCCAGTTGGCCGAGGGCGTCCCAGGTGGCCTGGGCGAAGGCCAGCGCCTCGGGGTGGCGCGGGTCGGCCCGGCACCAGCGCGCCAGGGCCTCGGCCGTCGCCGGGTCCGGGTCGCCCTGGCTGAGGCGCACCGCCCAGTCGGCGGCTTCCTCGCGTATTTGCTGCTCCCGCAGGTGCTGGCTGATCACGTCGGTCTCTCGTTTCTCGTTATAGGAAGGCTGACGTTCGGGGACGCCATTCACCGTAAACCATCCGTCAGTCGCTCCGCGGGCCGTCCTGCAGGCGCTGCATGACATGGGCGAGGGCCTTGGCCAGGTGCTTCTGCACCGAGCTGTCGGAGATATCCAGCTGGCGCGCCACCTCGGCGTGGGTCAGGCCGTGCAGGCGGTTGAGGCGGAAGATCTCGCGGGTGCGCGGCGGCAGCTCGGCCAGGGCTTCGCGCAGGCGGCGCCGATGCTGCTCGGCGGCGGCCTGTTCGTCCAGGGGCGGGGCGTCTTCGACGATCTCGTGCAGGGCTTCCTGGGGGACCAGGTCGGTGCGCCGGCGGGCCTGCTGGCGCACGTGGTCCACCAGCAGGTTGTGGGCGGTGCGGTAGAGGTAGGCGGGGCCGTTGTCGATGGCGTCCTTGCCGCGCTGCTCGGCCAGGCGCAGGAAGCTTTCCTGTACCAGGTCGGCGGCCAGTTGCGGGTCCCGTACCTTGCGCGTCAGCAGGCTGCGAAGGGCCTTGGCGTGCTGGATGAACAGGCTCTTGAGATCGGGCTCCGACAAGCGCGCTCCCTGGCTTTGACAGGAGAAGGGAGCGCCATCCTAGTTTTATTGAGAATCAATTTCAAATAAGAAATCGATACGGAATCAGCTGGCCGGGGTCACCAGAACCGGCAGCTGTTCCTTGAGCTTCTGGTTGTTCAGCGGGGCGCGGATGAAGCCGCGCTGGGTGCCGTCCGGGCCGATCACCACCAGGTTGCCGCTGTGGTCGACGGTGTAGTTTTCCTTGCTGGTGTCGGCCGGGATGAACGGGATGCTGACGGCATTGGCCAGCTTCTGGATGCTGGCCAGCTCGCCGGTGGCGCCGAGGAAGGCCGGGTCGAAGTAGCCCAGGTACTGCTTGAGCTGCTGCGGGGTGTCGCGGTTGGGGTCGACGCTGACCATGACGATGCGCACGCGGTCGCGCGCGGCCTCGGGCAGCAGGCCCTTGAGCTCGCGCATCTGCGCCAGGGTGGTGGGGCAGATGTCGGGGCAGAAGGTGTAGCCGAAGAACAGCAGGCTCCATTTGTCCTTCAGTTCGTTCATGGCGATCGGCTTGCCGTCCTGGTCGGTCAGGCTGATGGCCGGCACGGTGCGTGGCTGGGGCAGCAGGACGATGCCGGCGTCGAGCAGGCGGGTGGGGTCGGCCTGGCGCTGGCCGTTGAGCACCTTGTTCACGGTCAGGCCCAGGACCAGGGCCACCAGGGCGATGAGGACGAATACGGTTTTCTGCACGCGGGTCATGGTTGCTCTTCGCTTGGAATGGGCGGTGCCGGCAAGCCTATCAGGCCCGGTGGGCCGGGGCTCGTCCGAACGCGGGGATGCGGCCTGCCCCTCGCGGCGCGGGGCGCGAGGGGCGACGCATCGGGACCTGCTCAGGGCCCGGTGGCTCAGACCGCCAGCAGCAGGTAGTGATCCAGCAGCAGGGCGATGAAGAGCAGGAAAAGGTAGGCGATAGAGTACTTGAAGGTGCCGATGGCGGCGTGCGGTCGGCTGTCGCGGTAGAGCCTCCAGGCCCACTGCAGGAAGCGCCCGCCGAGCAGCACGGCGCAGGCCAGGTAGAGCAGCCCGCTCATGTGGATGGCGTAGGGCAGCAGGCTGACGGCGAACATCACCAGGGTGTAGAGGACGATGTGCACCTTGGTGTAGTGCTCGCCATGGGTGACCGGGAGCATGGGGATGTCGGCCTTGGCGTACTCGGCCTTGCGGTGGATGGCCAGGGCCCAGAAGTGCGGCGGGGTCCAGGCGAAGATGATCAGCACCAGCAGCAGCGGCTCGGCGGAGACGTGGCCGGTGACGGCGACCCAGCCCAGCAGCGGCGGGGCGGCCCCGGCCAGCCCGCCGATGACGATGTTCTGCGGCGTGGCGCGCTTGAGGAAGCCGGTGTAGAGCACGGCGTAGCCCAGCAGCGAGGCGAGGGTGAGCCAGGCCGCCAGTTCGTTGGTGAAGCGCAGCAGCAGGGTCAGGCCGGCCACCGCCAGCAACAGGGCGAAGGCCAGGGCTGCCAGCGGCGAGACGCGCCCGCTGACGACGGGGCGCTTGAGGGTGCGCGCCATGATGGCGTCGATGCGCCGGTCCACCACGTGGTTCACCGCCGCCGCGGCACCGGCGCAGAGGGCGATACCCAGGTTGCCGAACACCAGGACCTCCCAGGCCACGCCGGCGCGGGTGGCGAGGAACATCCCCACCAGGGAGGTGATGATCATCAGCAGCACGACCTTGGGCTTGGTCAGTTCCAGGTAGTCCCGCCAGGTGGCGTGGACCTGGGTGTGTCCATGCTGGAGCAGCGTGGCCATGGCGTCTCTCCTTCTTCTTGTCGTCAGGCGGGCTTGCCGGCAGGCAGGCGCAGGGCGGGGTCGCCCGGTTCGGTTGCCAGGGCTGGGGCGCGCACGCGGTAGTTCACCAGCACCAGGGTCAGCAGCAGCAGGGCGCCGCCGCCGTTGTGGGCCACGGCCACCGGCAGCGGCAGGTGGAAGAGCACGTTGCTGATGCCCAGCCCCACCTGCAGCGCCAGCACCGCCAGGAGCAGCCCGGCGAGGCGGCCGAGGCCTTCGCCGCGCAGGCGCCAGGCCAGCACCAGCAGGGTCAGGGTCACCACCAGAGCGCCGAGGCGGTGGGTCATGTGGATGGCGGTGCGGGCGTCGCTGTCCAGCTGGCCGCCGAGGTAGTTGGGGCCGATGTGCTGGGTGAGGTGGAAGCCGTTGGCGAAGTCCATCGCCGGCCACCACTGGCCGTGGCAGGTGGGCAGGTCGACGCAGGCCACCGCCGCGTAGTTGGAGCTGACCCAGCCGCCCAGGGCGATCTGCCCGATCACCAGGGCCAGGGCCGCTGCCGCCAGCCGCCGCAGGCCCGCCGGCAGGCCGAGCGCCGGCAGCGCACCGGAGAGGCGCAGGCTGAGCAGGAACAGCAGGGCCAGGGTGGTGAAGCCGCCGAGCAGGTGGGCGGTGACGACCTGGGGCCAGAGCTTGAGGGTGACCGTCCACATGCCGAAGGCGGCCTGGGTGATGACCACGCCGAGCAGCACCAGCGGCAGGCGCAGGGGCTGGCCGTCACGCCCGCGCCGCACCAGGGCGTGCACCGCAAGGCCGAGGATGGCCAGGCCGAGGGTGCCGGCGAAGTAGCGGTGGACCATTTCGTTCCAGCCCTTCTGCGCTTCCACCGGGGCTTCGGGGAAGTGGCGCTCGGCGTGGGCCAGCTGGGCGTCGGTCTGCGGTACGCCGATGAAGCCGTAGCAGCCCGGCCAGTCGGGACAGCCGAGGCCGGCGTGGGTGAGCCGGGTGTAGGCGCCGAGCAGCACCACCACCAGGGCCAGTACCGTGGCGACGGCGGCGAGGGGGAAACCGGGTCGGGAGGTGCGGGGCATGGCAGTCTCCTGCGGGCCGGATCAGCCGATGTTGGACAGCTTCAGCAGGTGGCGCAGGTCGTCGAGCACGCGCTTGCCGGGTACCTGGCCGTCGTAGCGCAGCACCAGGTTGCCGTGGGGGTCGACGATCCACAGCTGCGGGACGCTGCCGCCGCTGGCCTTGCTGTAGGTGGCCGGGTCGAGGCCGTAGCGGGCCAGGCGCGGGTAGTCGCGCTCCAGGGTCTGGCGGAAGGCTTCGTCGAGGCTGCCGCCCAGGGCCAGGGCGTGGTCGGCGCGGTTGGCTTCACGGCCCAGGCCGATGTTGATCTGCCGGGCGAGGTAGACCAGCTGCTGGCAGTCGGCGGCGCAGCCGGCCGGTGCGGTCACCAGCAACTGCCAGCGCTCGGGGGCGGCGGCGCCCTGCACGCCGAGGTCTTCGCGCTGCTGGCCGTTGCCGATCAGCGTGCCGTGGTAGCTGCGCCCGTCAGGCACCCAGAAGCGCAGGTGGTACATGGCCGAGGCCAGCACCATGGGGCCGATCACCACGGCGAGGATCAGCAGCAGTTGCAGGCGCCCACGGGCGCGGCGCGGGCGTTCAGGCAGAGCGAGGGCTGGCGTCATCAGGAAGCTCCCGTGCTTGGCGGATGCCGAGGTAGAGGTACAAGGCACAGAGGGCGACGGCCATGGCGAACCATTGCACGGCGTAGCCCAGGTGGCGTTCGGGGCCCATGGCCACCACCGGCCAGTCGGTGTCGTAGGCGGCGCTGCCGGGCTCCAGGCGCAGTTCCAGGGGCAGGCCACCACGGCCGAGGCGCTGCCAGAGCGCGGCGGCGTCCACCTGGTTGATCAGTTGCGGCCAGTCGCGGCTCTCCACGTGGCGCAGTTCGAGGCTGGCACCGGGCGGGACGTAGACCCAGGCATCGAGCACCTGGGCGGCGGCGGGGGTGTCGAAGGTCGGCGGGGTGCGGCGGTCGGGCCAGGGCAGCCAGCCCCGGTTGACCAGCACCCAGAGACCGCTGGCGGGGTCGTAGAAGGGTTGCAGCAGTTCGACGCCGGGGCGGCCGTTGCGGATGCGGTTATCCAGCAGGAGGCTGTGCTGGGCGTCGAAGCGGCCCTGCAGGCGCACCCGCATGAAGGCGGGGTCGGGCTGGCGCTCCAGGTCCAGCACGCTCACCGGGTTGGCCTGCCGGCGGGCTTCGTAGCCGGCCAGCAGCTGGCGCTTCTCCTCGGCGCGGCCGAGCTGCCAGAGGCCCAGGCCGACCAGCAAAGGCAGCAGCAGGAGCACCGCCAGGGTGGGGCCCCAGCCGGGTCGGAAGCGCCGGGCCCGGGGTCGCCGGGTGCCCGGGTAGGGCTGGCTATACTGCACGACGTCCCCCTTCTGTCGACGGAGTCGCCCCATGCTCAAGGCGCTCATCCTGGTGTTGCTGCTGGCCATGGTGGCCAGCCTGTTCAGCGGGCTGTTCTTCCTGGTCAAGGACGCCGGCAAGGGCCCCCGCCTGGTGAACGCCCTGACCCTCCGTGTGGTGCTGGCCGCGTCGATCCTGGCGCTGGTGGCCTGGGGCTTCTACAGCGGCCAGCTGGTGTCCCACGCCACCTGGTAAGGCCTGCGGGCGGTTCAGAGCACGTAGACGAAGATGAACAGCCCCACCCAGACCACATCCACGAAGTGCCAGTACCAGCTGGCGGCTTCGAAGCCGAAGTGGTGCTCGGCGTCGAAGTGGCCGCGCAGGATGCGCACCAGCATCACGGTGAGAATCAGGGTGCCCATGGTCACGTGGGCGCCGTGGAAGCCGGTGAGCATGAAGAAGGTGGCACCGTAGATGCCGGAGCCGAGGGTCAGGCCCAGCTCGTGGTAGGCGTGCACGTATTCCTCGGCCTGCAGGGCGAGGAAGCTGGCGCCGAGCAGGATGGTCAGGGCCAGCCAGATCTTCAGCAGCTTGCGGTTGTTCTTCTTCAGCGCGTGGTGGGCGAAGGTGACGGTGAAGCTGGAGGACACCAGCAGGATGGTGTTGATCAGCGGCAGGTGCCACGGGTCGATCACCGCCTTGGGCCCGGGGAACAGCTTGGGATCGGGGGTGTTCAGCAGCGGCCAGGTGTACTGGAAGTTCGGCCAGAGCATGTTGGCCACGCCCTTGGCGCCCTCGCCGCCGAGCCAGGGGCCGGACCACATGCGGATGTAGAACAGGGCGCCGAAGAAGGCGGCGAAGAACATCACCTCGGAGAAGATGAACCAGCTCATGCCCCAGCGGAACGAGCGGTCCATCTGCGGGCTGTAGAGCCCGCCGCGGCTTTCCTTGATCACCGCGCCAAACCAGCCGAACAGCATGTAGGCCAGGCACAGGGCGCCGATGAAGAAGATCAGCGGGCCGTTGGACTCGGGCCGCGCGGCCTTGAGGTCGTTGAACCAGGTGCCCAGTCCGTAGACGGTGATGAGCATGCCCAGGGTGGCGATGATCGGCCACTTGCTCTGGGCGGGGACGTAGTACTGCTCGTGGCTAGCCATCGTGTCGTTCTCCTTGCGCGCCTCAGTTCTTGGCGACTGGCGGCTTGCGGGCGGTGATGTCGAACAGCGTGTAGGCGAGGGTCAGGTGGTGCACGTCCGCCGGCAGGTCGCGGTCGACGATGAAGCGCACCGGCATCTCGATGCGTTCGCCCGGCTGCAGCACCTGCTGGGTGAAGCAGAAGCACTCGGTCTTGTGGAAATAGGCGGCGGCCTTGGACGGCGAGATGCTGGGGATCGCCTGGGCGGTCATGGGCTTGTCGGTGGTGTTGTGGGCGATGAACAGCATTTCGTTGCTGGCCCCCGGGTGCACCACCAGGTCGTCCGCCTTGGAGCGGAACTCCCAGGTCATGTCCGCCGCGTTGGTGGCGAGGAACTGCACCCGCACCTGGCGCTGGGCGTCCTGCACCTGGCTGCCTTCGTAGGCGCTGGCGTTGGTCTTGCCGTTGATGCCGAAGGCGACGCACATGACGTCGTAGATCGGCACCAGGGCGAAACCGAAGCCGAACATCGCCACCACCAGCACCAGCAGGCGCAGGATCAGGCGGCGGGTTCCCAGCTCGCCGTCCATGTCACTTCACCTCGGGCGGGGTGCTGAAGGTGTGGTACGGCGCCGGCGAGGGCACGCTCCATTCCAGGCCCTCGGCCCCGTCCCAGGGCTTGGCCGGGGCGGGTTTGCCGCCACGGATGCACTTGATGACGATGAACAGGAACAGCAGCTGGGTGGCGCCGAAGGTGAAGGCACCGATGGAGGACACCATATTGAAGTCGGCGAACTGCAGGTTGTAGTCCGGGATGCGCCGGGGCATGCCGGCCAGCCCCACGAAGTGCATGGGGAAGAAGGCCATGTTCATGCCGATGAAGCTCATCCAGAAATGCAGCTTGCCGAGGGTCTCGTCGTACATGTGGCCGGTCCACTTGGGCAGCCAGTAGTAGGCCGAGGCGAAGATGCCGAAGATGGCGCCGGGCACCAGCACGTAGTGGAAGTGCGCCACCACGAAGTAGGTGTCGTGGTACTGGAAGTCCGCCGGGGCGATGGCCAGCATCAGCCCGGAGAACCCGCCGATGGTGAAGAGGATGACGAAGGCCACGGCGAACAGCATGGGTGTCTCGAAGGTCAGCGAGCCCTGCCACATGGTGGTGGCCCAGTTGAACACCTTCACCCCGGTGGGCACGGCGATCAGCATGGTGGCGTACATGAAGAACAGCTCGCCGGTGAGCGGGATGCCCACCACGAACATGTGGTGCGCCCAGACGATGAAGGAGAGGAAGGCGATGGAGGCGGTGGCGTAGACCATCGAGGTGTAGCCGAACAGCGGCTTGCGGGCGAAGGCCGGGATGATCGAGCTGACCGCGCCGAAGGCGGGCAGGATCATGATGTACACCTCGGGGTGGCCGAAGAACCAGAACACGTGCTGGAACAGCACCGGGTCGCCGCCGCCGGCGGCGCTGAAGAAGCTGGTGCCGAAGTGGATGTCCATCAGCATCATGGTCACGCAGCCCGCCAGCACCGGCATCACCGCGATCAGCAGGAAGGCGGTGATCAGCCAGGTCCAGACGAACAGCGGCATCTTCATCAGGGTCATGCCCGGGGCACGCAGGTTGAGGATGGTGGCGATCACGTTGATCGCACCCATGATCGAGCTGATGCCCATCAGGTGGATGGCGAAGATGAAGAAGGTGACGCTCTCCGGCGCGTAGGTGGTGGACAGCGGGGCGTAGAAGGTCCAGCCGAAGTTGGGCCCGCCGCCGGCGCTGAACAGGGTGCTGATGAGCAGGCCGAAGGCCGCCGGCAGCAGCCAGAAGCTGAAGTTGTTCATGCGCGGCAGGGCCATGTCCGGCGCGCCGATCATCAGCGGGATCATCCAGTTGGCCAGGCCGACGAAGGCCGGCATCACCGCGCCGAAGACCATGATCAGGCCGTGCATGGTGGTCATCTGGTTGAAGAAGGCCGGCTCGACGATCTGCAGGCCGGGCTGGAACAGCTCGGCGCGGATCACCATGGCCATGGAGCCACCCACCAGGAACATGGTGAAGGCGAACCACAGGTACATGGTGCCGATGTCCTTGTGGTTGGTGGTGAGCACCCAGCGCATCAGGCCCTTGGCCGGGCCGTGGTGGTGATCATGCCCGGCATGATCGTGACCAGTGTGGTCCGGATCGATCACTGCACTCATGTCATTTCTCCTCGGCTTGTTTGAGGGCCAGGACTTCCTTGGGCGTGACCATGTCGCCCTTGGCGTTGCCCCAGGCATTGCGCTCGTAGGTGATCACGGCGGCGATGTCGACTTCCGACAGCTGCTTGCCGAAGGCGGCCATGGCGGTGCCGGGCTTGCCGTGGAAGACGATGTTGAGGTGGCCTTCCTTCGGCCCGGTGGCGATCTTCGAGCCCTTCAGCGCCGGGAACATGGGCGGCATGCCTTGCCCTTCGGGCTGGTGACAGGCGGCGCAGGTGGTGTGGTAGACCTTGTCGCCACGGGCCACCAGCTCGTCGAGGGTCCAGTCCTTCTCGGTCAGTTCCTTGACCTTGGCCACCTCGGCCTTGCGCTCGTCGAGCCACTTGGCGAAGTCCTCGCGGGACTTGGCCTCGACCACGATGGGCATGAAGCCGTGGTCCTTGCCGCACAGCTCGGCGCACTGGCCGCGGTAGATGCCCGGCTTCTCGATGCGGGTCCAGGCCTCGTTGACGAAGCCGGGGATGGCGTCGCGCTTGACCGCCAGCGCCGGCACCCACCAGGAGTGGATCACGTCGGCGGCGGTGATCAGGAAGCGCACCTTGGTGCCCACCGGGATCACCAGCGGCTCGTCCACCTCCAAGAGGTAGTGCTCACCCTTCTCGGCCTTGTTGTGGATCTGGTCGGCGGGCGTGGCCAGGTTGCTGAAGAACTCCACGTCCTGGCCCAGGTACTTGTAGTTCCACTTCCACTGGTAGCCGGTGATCTGGATGTCCAGCTCCGACTCGGAGGTGTCGTAGATGTTGATCAGGGTGCGGGTGGCCGGCACCGCCATCGCCACCAGGATCACGAAGGGCACGACGGTCCAGAGGATCTCCACCGTGGTGCTTTCGTGGAAGTGGGACGGCTCCTGGCCGGTGGAGCGCCGGTGGACGAGCATCGACCAGAACATCACGCCGAAGACGACCACGCCGATCACGACGCAGATCCAGAAGATCGTCATGTGCAGGTCGAATACGGTCTGGCTGACTTCTGTGGCGCCGGGCGACATGTTGACCGTCCAGGCCGCCTGGACCGGAGTCAACGTCAACCACAGCAGGAATCCCATCCAGGCACGCGGATGTCGCATCATTGCGGGTTCCCCTTATCGTTCTTGTTCTTCCCGCCGGCTGGGCCAGCGGCTGGGGGACGGTCGTCAATACGGCTGACTTTAACGGCCGACCTCTAGCACGTGGTGCACAGTCGGGTGTCATCAGGTAACGCCTTCGGGTCGGAGTATAGACAGGGGGTCCGACCTGGCAATTCGCGGGGAAATTTATCCTGCGCGGAACGTTCCCAACGCTGCAGACCGCGCCGGGCGTGGCTTGGCTGGTAAAGTAAATGGGAGCCGTTATCGCTTGGATGCATAAGCGTTACGCGATTATGACAATCCGGTCTTAGCCGCCGGCCACGGCAGGCTAAGGTCTGTTCGTCTCTTTCCCATGTCCTGAATCAGGAGCAGTCATGAACACCCTCGCCCTGCGCGAACTGATCCGCCAGGCCCACGCCCAGGAAGCCGTCCACGGCCACCTGGCACGCCTGCTCGATGCCCAGTTGTCCCGCCTGCACCCGGCCATCCGCCTGCCCGGCGATGATGCCCACGGGGTGCTCTCGCGCTTCGTCGCGGCCTACATCGACCAGGTGCCGGACGTGCTCGACGCCGCCGCCAGCGTCGCGGCCGAAGCCGGTATCGAGGCGGAGGTGAAGCCGGTGCTGAAGGTGGCCGAGCACTTCTTCCTGCAGCCGCCCAGCGTGGTGCACGGGCACGAGGGGCTGGACGGCCTGCTGGACGAGGCCTACCTGGCCCATCGCCTGGTGGAGGAGGTGAACGACCGCTACATCGCCCACCTGGGCGAGCCACTGATCCCGCTGGACACCACGGTGGCCAACCTGATCGCCCACCAGCTCATCGGCGAGCCCTTCGCCAACCAGCTGGACGAGGCCGTCCACCTGGCGGTGGACGGCATGCTGGACCCGGGCGTGTTCCAGCGCGAGTCGGTGCAGCAGTACCGCGCGCGGCTGCACGACCCGAAGGTGGAGGCGGCGTGGAAGCGCTGGCCCTGCCTGTCGCGCCAGCTCGGCGTCGAACTGCAGCTGGACCCGGCGCCCTGCGCCACCGCCTGACCATCAGACCGTCCGCCCCCGCAGGCTCAGCCGTCGCCCCTCCAGGCGCCGGTTGAGCCCGCGCGCCTCGATGCACAGCTCGCCACCCTGACGCTCGGCGTTGCGGCCCCAGTCCTGCAGCAGCTCCATGCAGGCGTGGTCGATGTAGCTGAGCCGGTCCAGCGGTACGTGCAGCCGCAGGCTCGGTGCCACGCCCTCCAGGGTGGCCGCCAGCTGCGGCACCCGCAGGAAGGTGGCCGCGCCCACCAGGCGCAGCTCCGCCTCGTTCGGGCCGATGGGCGCCAGGACGATCTTCAGCCGCGAGGCCTTCCAGGCCAGCTTGGCCAGGGTCAAACCGAACCCGATCAGCACCCCGGTGAGCAGGTCGAAGGCGACGATGCCCAGCGCCGTGGCGGCATGGATCGCCAGCGGTGCGCGCCCGTAGCGGCCGAGGCCGCGCAGGCTCTTGAAGTCCACCAGCTTGATGCCCGTGTAGACCAGCACACCGGCCAGGCTGGCGATGGGGATCTGCTGCAGCAGGCCCGGCAGCAGCGCCACCAGGGCCAGCAGCCAGGCGCCGTGCAGCACCGCCGAGAGACGGGTCCGCGCGCCGGCCTGGACGTTGGCCGAGCTGCGCACGATCACCCCGGTCATCGGCAGCGCGCCGAGCACCCCGCACAGCAGGTTGCCGACGCCCTGGGCCGACAGCTCGCGGTCCAGATCGGAGCGCGGGCCGCTGTGCATGCGGTCCACGGCAGCGGCGGAGAGCAGCGTCTCGGCACTGGCGACGAAGGCCAGCACCAGCGCCGCCAGCAGCAGCTGCGGATCGGCCAGGCGCAGCAGGTCCGCCGGCTGCAGCCAGTCGATGGCCTCGCCGAGGGTGGCCGGCACCTGCACGCGGTTCACCTGCAGGTCGAACCCGCTGGCCGCCAGGGTGGCCAGCCCGACGCCGATCAGCGCGCCGGGCAGGAAGCGCAGCGCTCCCGGCCGCCAGCGTTCCCAGGCCAGCATCACCAGGATGGTGCCGAGCCCCAGCAGGGCGGCATCGAGGTCGCCGCCGGGGCCGAACTGGCGGGCCGCCTCCAGCAGCGTGGCGGGGAACGCCAGCAGGTTGTCCAGGCCGGAGGCCTGGGGGCTGGCGTCGAACATCACGTGGACCTGGGACAGCACGATGAGGATGCCGATGCCGGCCAGCATCCCCTGCACCACCGCCGGGGCGGTGACGCGGAACCAGCAGCCCAGGCGCAGACGGCCGGCCAGCAGTTGCAGGGCGCCGGCCAGCACCAGGATCGGCCCGAGCATGGCCACACCGTGCTCGCGCACCAGTTCGAAGACCAGCACGGCGAGCCCGGCCGCCGGGCCGCTGACCTGCAGCGGCGAGCCGGCCAGCCAGCCCACCACCAGGCCGCCGATGATGCCGGTGACCAGGCCCTTGGCCGGCGGCATGCCGGAGGCGATGGCGATGCCCATGCACAGCGGCAGGGCGACGAGGAAGACCACCACCGAGGCGAGCGCCTCCCGTGGCAACGTGTTCTTGAGTTCAGCAAGGCGCATGGCGAATTCTCCTGAGCGCAGCAAGGGGCACGGCAGCCGAGCGGGTGCCGTGGCAAGGGGCGGGCGTCAGGACGCCAGGTAGCGGGGACGCGGGGTGGCCATGCTCGCGCTGGCCTCCTCCAGCGGGCGGAAGCCGCCCGTCTCGGCGTCGTAGGCGCGGATGGCAGCGGTCTCGATGTCGTAGACCCAGCCATGGATGAACAGCTGGCCGGCCGCCAGGCGGGCAGCGACGGCGGGGTGGGTGCGCAAGTGGTCCAGCTGGGCCACCACGTTCTCCTCGGTGAGCACGCCGAGGGTGTCGTGGGCTGCGCAGGTGCAGTTGCGCTCCACCAGGCTGCGGGCCACCTCGGCATGGCGCAGCCAGGCGCGCACGGTGGGCATGGGGCCGAGGGTCTCGGGGGCCAGCACCGCCTTCATGGCGCCGCAGTCCGAATGGCCGCAGACGATGATGTGCTGCACGCCAAGGGCCAGCACGGCGTATTCGATGGCGGTGGAGACGCCGCCATTCATCTGCCCGTAGGCCGGCACCAGGTTGCCGACGTTGCGGGTGACGAACAGGTCGCCGGGGGCGCTCTGGGTGATCAGCTCGGGGGCGACGCGGGAGTCGGCGCAGGTGATGAACAGGGTGCGCGGTGCCTGGCTGTGGGCCAGGCGCTGGAACAGCGCCCGCTGCTCGGGGAATACCTGCTCGCGGAAGCGCCGGCAGCCCTCCACCAGCGCGGCGAAGGTGGCCTCGGCGGGGTGGCCGCCGAGGCCGGCAGACTGCCCGGGTCGAATGCGGTGAATGTCCTGTTTCATGGGTCCTCCTGAAGGTCGGATGGGCGTCATGCCCGGTGGGCTCCGCACGGATTGGCGGATGGCGCTTCAACTAGGCGGTCGAAGCCCCTACAGACCTTAATCACGAGCCTTAACTCAACCTGAATAAACCGCTCTGGCATGCGGCTTACAGACGAGCGGACGATGGCACGCCGCCAGCGTCGGCCAAGGGCGCAACGCGCCGGGAAGGGGGCGAAACGGAGGGGAACAGCGGGGACGGGAAGAGGGAGGAGACGCGCAGCGCCCCGGCCGCAGCCGGGGCGCCGGGGGCTTACAGGTAGCGGGCGCGGGGCGTGGCCATCGGCAGCGGGCCGTCGCCGATGGTGCGGAAACGGCCGCTCTCGGCGTCGTAGGCGCGGATGGCGGCGGTCTCGATGTCGTAGACCCAGCCGTGGATGAACAGCTGCCCGCTGGCCAGGCGTGCGGCCACCGAGGGGTGGGTGCGCAGGTGGTCCAGCTGGGCCACCACGTTCTCCTCGGTCAGCACGCCCAGGGTCTCGTGGTTGGCGCAGCCGCAGTTCTCGGCGACCACGGTGCGGGCCACTTCGGCGTGGCGCAGCCAGGCCTTGACGGTGGGCATGCGCTCCAGCTGCTCGGGGTTGAGCACCGCCTTCATCGCGCCGCAGTCGGAGTGGCCGCAGATGATGATGTGGTGCACGCCGAGGGCCATGACGGCGAACTCGATGGCGGTGGAGACGCCGCCGTTCATCTGGCCGTAGGGCGGCACCACGTTGCCGACGTTGCGGGTGACGAACAGGTCGCCCGGCGAGCTCTGGGTGATCAGCTCCGGGACGATGCGCGAGTCGGCGCAGGTGATGAACATGGCGCGGGGTTTCTGCTCATGGGCCAGGCGCTTGAACAGCTCTTCCTGCTCCGGATAGACCTGGTCGCGGAAACGCTGGAAACCTTCGACGATGTTGCGCAGCGCTTCTTCGGCGCTTTCCTGGGGTTGCGGGGTATCGTGCTCGTCGCTCATGCCGACCTCGTTCGCCTTGGACTCTGTAGGGGTAAGTGGGATTACTTTACCGATACGGTCGGATTTATCCGACCCCCTACAGGACACCGTTCGGCGCGTTGCGGTCACACACCGGGCGCGTAAAACCCGTGCCGTTCATCCCATCGCTCACAGCAGCGCCATCTGCCCGCCGGGCGGGCAGAAGCGCGAGCAGTCCAGCGCCACGTCACCGCGCTTCTCCAGCCCCAGGCGACGCATGGCCACGGCGAAGCGCTGGGCCAGCAGTGCGGCAAAGGCGCCTTCGCCGGTGAAGCGCTTGCCGAAGCGGCTGTCGTACACCTCGCCGCCCCGGCACTGGCGGATGATGCTCATCACGTGGGCCGCGCGTTGCGGGTAGTGAGCCTGGAGCCATTCCTCGAACAGCGGCGCCACCTCCCGGGGCAGGCGCACCAGCATGTAGGAGGCGCTGCGTGCGCCGGCATCGCGGGCCGCCTCCAGCAGGCTCTCCAGTTCGCTGTCGTTGATCATCGGGATCATCGGCGAGCACAGCACGCCCACCGGCACGCGGTTCTCGCGCAGCACACGGATCGCCCGCAGCCGCGCGGAGGGCGCCGCCGCGCGCGGTTCGAGGATGCGCTTGAGCTCATCGTCGAGGGTGGTGAGGCTGATCATCACCTTCACCAGGCGCTGCTCGGCCAGCTGGGTCAGCAGGTCGAGGTCACGCAGCAGCAGCGAGCCCTTGGTGACGATGGTCAGCGGATGGCGGTAGCGCAGCAGCACTTCCAGCACCTGGCGGGTGATGCGGTGCTCGCGCTCGATGGGCTGGTAGGGGTCGGTGTTGGCCCCCAGGGCGATGGGCGCGCACTGGTAGCCGGGCTTGCTCAGCTGCTGCTCCAGCAGGGCGGCGGCGTTGGTCTTGGCGATCAGCCGGGTCTCGAAGTCGATGCCCGGCGACAGGTCCCAATAGGCGTGGCTGGGCCGCGCGTAGCAGTAGATGCAGCCGTGCTCGCAGCCACGGTAGGGGTTGATGGAGCGGTCGAAGGGCAGGTCCGGCGACTGGTTGCGGGCGATGATGCTCTTGGCTGTCTCGATGCGCACCTCGGTGGCGCGGGTCGGCGGCACTTCCTGGTACCAGCCGTCGTCCTCGGCCACCGAGAGGGTCGGGGCGAAGCGGTTGTAGGGGTTGCTGCCGGTTCCCCGACCACGGGGCGGGAGGGTGACGGACATGGCGGGGCGCTCCGAAAATACTGTATGCATAAACAGTATATTCAGACAGCGCCATGCGCCAGACGGTTTTCGTCGGAAAGCCCTATTCGTCCTCGCTCGGCGGCGTGAACGGCTCGATCAGGTACTGCCGGCCATGGGCCTTGCAGTCGGCCAGCGTGCCTTCGGCGGAGGCGCGCAGCTGCAGGAAGCTGCTGCCGAAGCGCTGCTCGTCGGTGTCCACCAGGCCGTTCTTGAGGTCCACCGAATTGGCCATGGCCATGGAGTCGGCGTACTTGAACTCATCGCCCCAGCCGGACTTGCCGCCCCAGAGGACGATGCGTTCGCCCTCCTGCCAGTGCACCGCCGCCTTGCGCGAGCCGTCCGCCCACTGGTAGCCGACCACGCAGAAGTGGTTGGGCCGGTCGTTGCGCTGGGCCTGCACCAGCAGGTAGCGCATGTCCTGCTCGGGGTTGGCGAAGGCCTTGTCCGCGTTGATGTCGAAGCGGGCCACCTGGTCGGAGAACACCGAGGGGCCGAAGGATTCGGCCGCGCACAGGCCGAGGGCCGCGAAGAGCAGGGTGCCGGAGAGCCATCCGGCCAGGCGTGGGCTGTTCATTTCTTCGGTTTACCCGGGTTGTTGGGGTTGTCGATGAAGGCCTGGGTGAGGGTGAAGAAGGCCTGGCCGCCCACGTCCGCCACCTTGACGAAGTTGCCACCCGGGCTGCCGGAGTTGCTGGTCCGCCAGGCGAACACCTTGGACGGCGCCGGGGCGCCCAGCTTGGCGCCGCTGGCCACGTCCAGGGCGTTCTGCACGTGCTGGCGCATGCGCTCGAAGCGGATGTCGCTGCCGTCGTTGGCCAGCCGCAGGAATTCGTCGATGTTGGTCTGCTTGGCACCGAGGTTCGGGTAGTTGCCGAAGCCTTCGAACTGCAAGGGTTCCTTGGCGGTGATGAAGGCCGTCATGGTCTTGCCGGCGGGTTTGCCGAAGTGTTTGGGTTCGGAGAACGTCATGCGGTTCTCGATCACCTGGCGCATCCACTGCATGGACTTCAGCGCCTCGGCATTGTCTGTGTTGGGTTTGGGCGCGATGGACTCGGCGAGCAGCAGCCGCGCCAGGCAACCTTCGTCGGTGGCCGGGTCGGGCAGGCCGAGCTTGTCGATCACCTCGATGGACACGTGGATGCCCGATGGCAGCCCGTCGACCGCCGAGAACGCCTCGACCCGAACGGCCGGGCAGGCCCGCAGGGCCGTGAGGACGACGGTCTGTTCCGACTGGCGGTCGTTGGGGTTCTGCTTGACCTCGATGCAGGCGTTGGCGCTCTTGACCACGTAGTGCTTCTTGCCCGGGCCGAGGCCATTCAGCCGCAGCCTGAGGACGTTGCCGACCACCAGCTGGACGGTGCCGACGACCGGCTTGTTGTTTCGGGTGAAGGTGGGCACTGGGGGAATCTCCTTGCGCTGTCGCTGCGTCGTGCTGCAGCTCCCTGTGCGCGGCGGCACAGCCGGGAAAACTACTCCCGGCCCCGCGTCCGGGCAAGGCGACAGCACGGCGGAAGTGACGCAGTTCGCCTCACGCCTCGCAGGCGCAGCGCTCCAGGGCATCGAGGTCGGCCGCCATGATCGCCGCCAGGTGCCGGCTGACCTTCTCCACCGGCCAGTCCCACCAGGCGATGGCCAGCAGGCGCTCCACCACCGCATCGGGGAAGCGCTGCTTCAGCGGCTCGGCCGGGTTGCCGCCGACCACGGTGTAGGGCGGCACGTCGCGGGTCACCACCGAGCGGGAGGAGATGATGGCGCCGTCGCCGATCTTCACCCCGGGCATGATCAGCGCCTCGTAGCCGATCCACACGTCGTTGCCAATCAGGGTGTCGCCCTTGTTGGGGAACTCCGACAGGTCGGGCATGTGGTGTTCCCAGCCACCGCCGAAGATCTGGAAGGGGTAGGTGGAGAAGCCGGAGAGCTTGTGGTTGGCGCCGTTCATGATGAACTTCACCCCACGGGCGATGGCGCAGAAGCGCCCGATCACCAGGCGGTCACCGATGAAGGGGAAGAGGTAGAGCACGTTGCGCTCGAAGTGCTCCGAATCCTCCGGGTCGTCGTAGTAGGTGTATTCGCCGATCTCGATCTGCGGGTTGCTCACCGTGTTGCGGATGAAACAGACCTAGGGGAAGCCCGCCATGGGGTGCGGGTTGCGAGGGTCGGGGCCGTGCATGGCACCTCCTGTTGGTAACCAACATGGACTTAGAGAGAACTTCGCTGCCCGCAGCGCAATTTAGTCAGTTCGATGGCGCAGCCTTGTACGCAAACCAGCAAGGCCGCTGGCACCAGTGCCCCCATCAATCGCCACAAGCCCCTGTTTGACCAGCTCTCGTATGCGCCAGAAGAGGAACAGATCGGTGGCGAAAAAACCGTCGCAACGTGCCATCGCACCGCCAATTACTTGGGCTAAAGGAAGCCATTCGGAGCTACAGCCTTGTAAGAGATCGGCATCAATGAAACTGAAGTCCTCACCATGGAAGACCTCCTGCCGCCAACGTCGGATGCCGGCACCTTCGGCCAGCACGCTGCGCCATTGGGTCGCCAGGTAATGGCGGCGCTCGGGCCCCACCTGCCTCGGCAGGTAGCGCTCGGCCAGGTCGGTCGGCGTGTGCATGGCCACCGCGCGGCGGTGGGTGACGCTGCTGTCGCCGCTGCCGCAGGGCACCTCCCAGAACGGCAGGTCGCTGTGCTCCAGCACCGCTGCAACGCGGGCCAGCAGCAACTGCTCGGAGGCGCTGTCGCCGTGCCAGACGGTCACCCCATGGTCCTGATCAGCCAACCCGGCGAGCCACTGCGCATCCGCTCCCAGGTCACGCTCGAAGTCCGGTATCGGGAGCGCGCCCTCCGGCCAGACCGCCCGCCAGAAGGCAGCCCGGCGGGCGCAGGGCGGCTGCTCGATGTCCTTCAGCGGGCCGACGGCGAGGTCGTCACGCAGCACCCGCAGCCACTCATGGGCCACGGAATCGCCGAGGACGATGCCGACGCCTTCGGCCGCGTTGTCACCGCATACCAGGTGCCACATGACGCCCTCCTTGGCCTTGTCGCTACTCGCTGGATTTCTTCAGCTTGGGATTGGGGAAGAACTGCACGCTCTGCACCTTCGGGTCGGCCGGTTTGGGCTTGGCCTGGTTGACCCGGGTGCCGAGCTCCTTGGGCACCGACTGGCCCTGGGCGTTGAGGGTGTCGGCGTAGCCGCAGCCGACGCACTGGCGGTGCGGCACGCCGTCTTCGTCCCACATCTGGATCTTGTCCATCTCGCTGCAGGCGGGGCACACGGCCCCGGCGATGAAGCGCTTCGGCGTGGCGGTCATGCCGCGTCCTCCGTGAGGCCGCTGTGGCGCAGCAGGGCGTCGATGGAGGGCTCGCGACCACGGAAGTCGACGAACAGCACCATGGGCGCCTGGGAACCGCCCCGAGCGAGGATGGCGTCGCGGAAGGCACGGCCGGTGGCCGGGTTGAGCACGCCCTCTTCCTCGAACTTGGAGAAGGCGTCGGCGGAGAGCACTTCGGCCCACTTGTAGCTGTAGTAACCGGCGGCGTAACCCCCGGCGAAGATGTGCGCGAAGCTGTTGGCGAAGCGGTTGAACGCCGGTGGGCGCATCACTGCCACTTCGTCACGCACCGCTTCCAGCACGTCGAGCACGCTGCGGCCGTCGCCGTGGGTGGCATGCAGTTCGAAGTCGAACAGGGAGAACTCGAGCTGGCGGACCATCATCAGGCCGGACTGGAAGTTCTTCGCCGCCAGCATCTTGTCCAGCAGGTCCTGGGGCAGGGGTTCGCCGCTCTGGTAGTGGCCGGAGATCAGCGCCAGGCCTTCCGGCTCCCAGCACCAGTTCTCCATGAACTGGCTGGGCAGCTCGACGGCGTCCCAGGCCACGCCGTTGATGCCGGAGGCGCCGGCGTGCTCGACGCGGGTCAGCAGGTGGTGCAGGCCGTGGCCGAACTCGTGGAACAGGGTGGTGACTTCGTCGTGGGTCAGCAGCGCGGGCTTGTCGCCGACGGCCGGGGTGAAGTTGCACACCAGGTTGGCCACCGGGGCGACCAGTTCGCCACGGGCGTTGCGGCGCTTGTCGCGGGCACCGTCCATCCAGGCGCCGCCGCGCTTGTTGGCTCGGGCGTAGAGGTCGAAGAAGAAGCGGCCGACGTGCTCGCCGTTCTCGCGGATCTCGAACAGGCGCACGTCCGGGTGCCAGGTGTCGAAGCCGCTGAGTTCGCGGATCTCGATGCCGTAGAGCTTCTGCACGATGGCGAACAGGCCGGTGAGCACCTTGTCGATGGGGAAGTAGGCGCGCAGCGTTTCCTGGGAAATGCTGTAGCGCTGCTCGCGCAGCTTCTCGCTGAAGTAACCGACGTCCCAGCTCTTCAGGTCGGCAACGCCACGTTCGGCGGCGAAAGCCTTGAGCTCGTCCAGGTCGCGGGCGGCGAAGGGCTTGCTGCGCTGGGCCAGGTCCCGCAGGAAGCCGAGCACCTGGGGGGTGGTCTCGGCCATCTTGGTGGCCAGGGACAGGTCGGAGAAGTGGGCGAAGCCCAGCAGGCGGGCCAGCTCCTGGCGCAGGTCGAGGATCTCGGCCATCACCGGGCCGTTGTCGTTCTGGCCGGCGTTGGGGCCCTGGTCGGAGGCACGGGTGGCGTAGGCGGTGTAGACCTCTTCGCGCAGGGCGCGGTCGTCGGCGTAGGTCATCACCGCGTAGTAGCTGGGGAATTCCAGGGTGATCAGCCAGCCGTCCAGGCCCTTGGCTTCGGCGGCCTGCTTCATCTGCGCCTTGGCCGAGTCGGTGAGGCCGGCGAGGGCGGCTTCGTCGGTGACGTGCTTGGTCCAGGCCTGGGTGGCGTCCAATAGCTGGTTGGAGAAGCGGCTGCCCAGCTCGGAGAGCTTCATCTGGATCTCGCCGTAGCGCTGCTGCTTGTCGGCGGGCAGGTCGATGCCAGAGAGGCGGAAGTCACGCAGGGCGTGTTCGAGGATGGTCTTCTGCGCCACGTCGAAGCCGGCGGCCTCGGGGCTGGCGGCCAGGGCCTCGTAGGCCTGGAACAGGGCGCGGTTCTGGCCCATTTCGGTCCAGTATTCGGACAGCTTGGGCAGGCAGGCCTCGTAGGCATTGCGCAGTTCGGCGCTGTTGCAGACGGCGTTGAGGTGGCTCACCGGGCTCCAGGCACGCCCCAGGCGCTCACCCAGTTCGTCCAGCGCCAGCACCAGGCCCTTCCAGCTGGGGGTGCCGTCCTGCCCGGCCAGCAGCGCAGCGAGGGCGGCGCGGTTGTCGGCCAGGATCTGGTCGACGGCGGGCTCGACGTGCTCGGGCTTGATGGCGGAATAGGGGGGCAGGTCGAAATCTTGCAGGAGGGGATTGCTGGAACTCACGGCATTCACCTGTAGCGTCTTGGAAAAGGGTTCTAGGCTCGGAAAAACAAGAAGGGGGCGCAAGGCCCCCTCGACGAATCACTTTTTCTTGCTGGTCCGCGACATGGACCAGGCGCCGTTCTGTGGTAAACCGCTGACCCCCTTGGCGACCTTCTGGATCTCCCCTCCCTGGCGCAGGAATGCTGCGACCTGATCATCGAGGGTTGCACGGGTTTCCAGGGCCACTTCGGCTTCAGCCTTACGTGCGGAAGCTCTGATACGCAGGGTGGACATGACACTCTCCTTATCCAAAGGCGGCCAGCCAGTATGCCAGATTCTTGACAGCTTTGCAGAAATAGTGTTCCGACAGCCGGAAACCGACGTGCCAGAGGGGTTCTCCGAACCGTGTGGGCCGCATCTTAATTACAATCGCCTTCCACCACAGCCACAGGACTTTCTATGAGCCCGATTAGAGCCTACCGCGGCCTGTCGCCCCAGCTGGGCGAGCGGGTCTTCGTCGATCCGTCCGCCGTGGTGATCGGCGACGTGCACCTGGGCGAGGACAGCTCGGTGTGGCCGCTGGCGGTCATCCGCGGCGACATGCACCGCATCCACATCGGCGCCCGCACCAGCGTGCAGGACGGCAGCGTGCTGCACATCACCCACGCCGGCCCGTTCAACCCCGACGGCTTCCCGCTGGAGATCGGCGACGACGTGACCATCGGCCACAAGGCCCTGCTCCACGGGTGCCGGATCGGCAGCCGGGTGCTGATCGGCATGGGCTGCATCGTGATGGACGGCGCGGTGATCGAGGACGGCGTGGTGCTCGGCGCCGGCAGCCTGGTGCCGCCGGGCAAGCGCCTGGTCACCGGCTACCTCTACGTCGGCAGCCCGGTGCGCCAGGCGCGCCCGCTGACCGACAAGGAAAAGGCCTTCTTCACCTACAGCGCCGCCAACTACGTGAAGCTGAAGGATCACCACCTCGCCGAACACCCCGGCGCCTGAGCCGCCCCCTTCCAGACAGCAGGACCGCATGCGCTACCAGAACATCCTCTTCGACCTCGACGGCACCCTCACCGACCCGCGCGAGGGCATCACCCGCTCCGTGCAGTACGCCCTGGCCCAGCTCGACATCCACGAGCCGGACCTGACACAGCTGGAACACTTCATCGGCCCGCCGCTGCTGCAGTGCTTCATGCAGACCTACGACCTCAGCGAGGCACGCGCCTGGGACGCGGTGAACCACTACCGCGACCGCTTCAAGGTCACCGGCCTCTACGAGAACCGCGTGTTCGACGGCGTCGACCCCTTGCTCGCGCGCCTCGCCCAGCAGGGCCGCACCCTGTACATCGCCACCAGCAAGCCCACCGTGTTCGCCCGGGAGATCGCCCGGCACTTCGGCTTCGACCGGCACTTCCGGCACATCTACGGCAGCGAGCTGGACGGCACCCGCACCCACAAGGTGGAGCTGATCGCCCACCTGCTGGCGGAAGAGGGGCTGGACCCGGCGGACACGCTGATGATCGGCGACCGCAAGCACGACCTCATCGGCGCCAGCCAGAACGGGCTGCACGCCGCCGGCGTCGGCTATGGCTTCGGCAGCCGTGAGGAACTGATGGCCGAGGCGCCGACCTACTACTTCGCCACCCTCGGCGAGCTGGACCGCGCCTTCGGCTGAGGTCAGTTGCCGTTGCGCTGGTAGAGGATCTTGCGGGTGCCGTTCTCGCAGGAGCCGACCACCATGTTGGGGTCCTCCACCTCGCTGGCGGGCACGATCTCCAGGGTGTAGGCCGTCACCCCGGCGGCCTGGATCTTCACCTCGATCTCGGCCTTCAGCTCCTCGCACGGCTTGGGCGCGGCCATCGCCGCGCCCGAGGCCAGGCCACACAGCATCACCAGCATCCACCGCTTCATCGTGCGTCTCTCCCTTGTCTCGAATCCGCTGTCATTCGACCGGAGCCGCCGGGGCGGAGTTCGCCGCCTGCAGCTCGGCCAGGCGCGCCTCCCGTGCCGCCACCGGCAGGGCTGCCAGCGCCGCCACCCGGGCATGGAAGTCGCTCCAGCCGTCCGCCTGGCTATAGAGCGCGGCGAAGGCCGGCACCCAGCGGTCGTAGAGGCCGAAAGGCAACAGCTTGGCGTTGTTCATCGGCCCCGCCATCCAGCCGTCATAGCGCCCCACGCCGCCCCAGGGGCCATCGCGCAGGGCACGGTAGTCGCGCCGCAAGCGCTCGAACTCGGCGGCCTTGGCCTCGCGCAGTTCGGCGTCCGGGCGACCACTGGCATAGAGCGCCTGGAGCCGCTCGCGGCTGGCCAGCACCAGCGCGGTGAACTGCTCGCGCTGGCGCAGGGACGGATCCTCCCCGGTCGCCAGGCCCCGCGCGGCGCGCCATTGGCGCAGCCCCTCGCGCTCCACGAAGCTGGCGTAGGACTCGTTGAAGGCGCTGTCGTCGGTCACGTACAGCCGCTGGTGGGCCAGCTCGTGGAAGATCACCGCCACCAGCCGGTCCTCGCCCCAACCGAGCATGCTGCTGAGGATCGGGTCATCGAACCAGCCGAGGGTGGAATAGGCCTCCACGCCGCCGACCCAGGCGTCGAAGCCGTCCTCGCGCATCAGCGCCGCCGCGCCCCGGGCCCGGCCCTGCTGGTAGTAGCCGCGGTAGGCCACGCAGCCGGCGATGGGGAAGCAGTGGGTGACCGGCGCCAGGGAGAACTCCGGCGTGGCGAACAGGTTCCACACCACGAAGGGCCTGTGGATATCCGCATAGACCCGGTAGCTGCCGTTGTCCGGCAGGGCCAGCTGCTGGCTGGCGTAGTCCCGCGCTTCCTGCGCCAGGGCCAGGCGCTGGCGCAACGCCGGGTCACGGGCCGGGTCGGCGACGATGCGCGCCACCGGTTCGCGGGCGCGCAGCAACTGCCACTGCCCGGTGGCCAGTTGCCCGTAGTAGTCCAGCGTCGAGCAACCGCCCAGCACCAGGGCGAGCAGCCAGGGAACCGCGAGGGTGCGGCAGCGGTCGAGAAAGGCGAGAAAAGAGGAGGGCGGCATGCGCCGAAGCTAGCGCAACGCCCCCGACCACGCCAGAAGGAGTTGCCCATGCGTCGCCTGCTCGTCCTTGCCCTGCCCCTGAACCTGGCCGGCTGCGGCCTGATCATGCCCAGCCCCGACCCGGACCAGGCCTGGATCGCCTTCGCCCCGCAGCAGCGGGGCGCACTGGAGGCCGCACGGGTGGACGAACGCCCGCTGGAGGACGACCGCTACTTCCAGGTCCAGCCCGGGCGCCACGCCCTGGAGGTGCGCTACCGCTTCGACGTGGACGGCAGCGCCATCGGCACCGCCCAGCCGAGCCTTGCCCGCACCTGCCTGCTGACCCTGGACTACGCCGACTTCGCCGCCGGCCAGCGCTATGAGATGCGCGCCGGGGAGATCGGTTTCCGCCCCTGGGTGCGGCTCTACGACGAGCGCCAGCGGGAAGTGGCCCGCGCCCGTGAAGGCCGCTGCGGTGATGTCTGAACGGGGCTGCCGTCGCGCCCCGGCGGGTTTATCCTGAGAGCCCGCCCCACGAGGTGATCGCCATGCACAAGCCCGCCCTGCTGCTCCTGCTCGCCAGCCTCGGCGCCTGCGCCAGCCCGTTGCCGACGCCCGACCCGAACCAGGCCTGGGTGGAGCTGCGCAGCGATCCGGGCACCACGCTGATGGCCAACCGGCAGGATGGCGAGCGCACCCGGGACGGGCGCTTCTACCAGCTCAGCCCCGGCGCCCATGAACTGGAAACCCGCTTCCAGTTCGACATCCCCGGCGGGGGCGGCTTCAACACCAGCAGCGGCCCGACCCAGCTCACCTGCCACATCCGCTTCCGCTACGACGGCTTTGCCGCCGGCCAGCGCTATCGACTGGAAGCCCGACCGGTGGTGATGAGCGCCCAGGCGCTGCTGCGCGACGCCCAGGGCCAGGTGGTGGCGCGGGGCGACGTGCTCGGCTGCGGCCCGCTCTGACGCTCAGCCGCGCAACCCGGCGAGGATGTCGAAGGCCCGCAGGCGGTGCTCGTGCTGGTAGACGTCGCAGGTGAAGATCAGCTCGTCCGCCCCGGTCTGCTCCAGCAGCACCTCCAGCTTGCTGCGGATCTTCTCCGGCCCGCCGACCATCGCCAGCCCCAGGAAGCTGCCCACCGCCTCCTTCTCGTGAGGCAGCCAGCGCCCGGCCATGCTTTCCACCGGCGGGCGCAGCACCAGGCTCTCGCCGCGCATCAGCGCCAGCACCCGCTGGTAGACGGTGGTGGCGAGGAACTCCGCCTCCTCGTCGGTGGGCGCCGCCACCAGCGGCACGCCGAGCATCACGTAGGGCGCATCGAGCACCTCGGACGGGCGGAAATGGTTGCGGTACACGCGGATCGCCTCGTGCAGGTAGCGCGGGGCGAAGTGCGAGGCGAAGGCGTAGGGCAGGCCCTTCATGCCCGCCAGCTGGGCGCTGAACAGGCTGGAGCCGAGCAGCCAGATCGGCACGCGGGTGTCCATGCCGGGCATGGCGATCACCTTCTGGCCCTCCTGGCGCGGGCCCAGCAGCCGTTCCAGCTCCTCGACGTCACGGGGGAAGTCGTCGGCGCTGCCCAGGCGGTCGCGCCGCAGCGCCTGGGCGGTGAAGTGGTCCGCCCCTGGCGCGCGCCCCAGGCCCAGCTCGATGCGGCCCGGGTAGAGGGTGGCCAGGGTGCCGAACTGCTCGGCCACCACCAGCGGCGCATGGTTGGGCAGCATCACCCCGCCGGAACCAAGGCGCAGGGTCGAGGTGTTGGCGGCGAGGTAGCCCAGCAGCACGGCGGTCGCCGAGCTGGCGATGCCGTCCATGTTGTGGTGCTCGGCCACCCAGAAGCGCGAGAAGCCCAGCCGCTCGACGTGCTGCGCCAGGGCCAGGGAGTTGTGCAGGGCCTGGGCGGGGCCGCCGTGGTCGCGGATCGGCGCCAGGTCGAGGACGGAAAGGGGAAGCGAGGAAAGCGCAGTCATGGTGATCGGGCCTTGCGAGGGGAAGGCGGAAGACCTTCCGTAGGACAGGATGCGCCTACTCTAAGTTGCCCCTTTCGATCGGACCAGAAGGCACTTTTCCGTGCCTCAGGCACCTTCTGGTAAGCCCCTCACCGCTGCGGACGGGTCGTTCCGGCAAAGAAGGAACGCCTGCAAGTTGAAGGTAACGCGCAGAAAAAAGCCGGCATCGAGCCGGCTTCTTCCCAGATACGGTGAATCACTTGCGCTGGTAGACGATTTCCTTGGTGCCCGCCTCGCAGCTGCCCACCACCTTCTTGTCGGTGACGCTGCCCTTGTCGACGATCTCCAGGGTGTAGGACGTCGCACCCTTGGCCTTGATCTTCGCGTCGATCTCGGACTTCAGCTCTTCACAGGGCTTGCCAGCGGCCATGGCCGAACCGGCGAGCGCGAACAAACCAGCAGCCAACAGCAGTTTTTTCATCGGTAACGCTCCCTCGTTGCAGAAAAGAAACGGCTCGTGCGAGCCATGGAGACGACCCGTCTCCGGGGTTGGCCGGGCACCCAGGCCCGGCCGAACGCGAACAGCCTAGCTCAAGGTGCCGGGGATTTCTGTCAGACAGTTAGCTATCGCTGAGTCGGAAGCCTACTTTCAGCGTCACCTGGTAATGGCCCACCTTGCCGTTCTCGATGTGGCCGCGGGTTTCCACCACCTCGAACCACTCCAGCAGCTTGATGGTCTTGGCCGCCTGCTCCAGCGCGTTGCCGATGGCGTCTTCGATGCTGGTGCGGGACGAGCCCACGATCTCGATCTTCTTGTAGGTGTGGTGATCCGACATAGCCGTTCTCCTTGCCTTAACGATGATTCGCCTGCCAGTTCTGGCACGTGCCTCGGGCGATAAGTTCAGATTAGCTGCACTCACTCGCGCTGCCGTGGTCGCAAAACGTACACCCCACGACAGAGGAGACACCCCATGGCGTTCTTCATGAACCGGCGCAAACAGCGCGCCATCGACGACATCCAGCGGGAGATCGACCACCTGCGCGGCCGCATCGACCACATCCGCGGGCGCACCGAGGCCGCCACCGGGCAGGCAGTGGCCACGCTGAAGACGGAAACGGGACAGATGGCCCGCGCCTTGGACCACGGGCGCGAATGGGTGACCCGCAGCGCCTGGACGGCCGGGCGCGGCGCGCTCGCCTATGGTCGCCGGCACCCGCTGGCCGCGACGGGCCTGGCCGTGGGCGCGGCAGGCGCCATGGCCCTGGCCTGCCTGCTGCAGGCGCGCGCCCAGCGGCGCTGAGTGATCAGGGCTGGTGCTCGATACGGTTGTCCACGCCCTGAACCCTGATCCGCGGCTCCGAACCGCTCCAGCGCAGCAGGTTGTCAGCCCCCGACAGGGTCGCCACGACCGGCCCCCTGAAGACCAGCTCCAGGTTGTGGTCGGCGCCGCTGACCTCCAACAGCGCGTGATTCGGGGCACGGCCTTCGAGGGCCGCCTGGACGCGGTTCTTCGCCGTGTCCACCTCCAGGCGCTCGACGCGCCCGGCGGTGACCTGGTTCTGAATACCCGAAACGCTCAGCGCCCCACCCTGTTCCAGGCTCACCTGGTGGTCCGAGCCGTACACGGTGACGGCACCGCAGGTGCCGGTGAGGCGGATGTGATTGGCGGAGCCGGTGATCTCCACGTCCTGCCCCTGACAGGGCACGTCACGGGTCAGGCCGACGCCGTCGATGCTCACGGGTTCGGCCTGGGCGAGGGGGGCAAGGGTCAGGGCCAGCAGGGCGCCGGCAAGGGGAAACTTGGGCATGGACGCGTCCTTCTTCCATTGAGCATGCCCCGCTGTGACCGGCCGTGGCCCGGGAAAGTTGCACCCCCTGGGCAGAAGCGTGACGCCGTAGACGTCAGCGCCCCAGCTCCTGGCGCAACCAGCCCGCCAGGGCATCGGCGCGGCGATCGGCCTGCCGGCCGTTGATCCACAGCGCCAGGCGCGCGGGCGTCTCGACGAAGCCCCAGGGCGCCACCAGGCGGCCCGAGGCCAGTTCGTCCGCCACCAGCTGCTGCGGGGCGATGGCCACGCCCAGGCCGGCCACCGCCGCCTCCAGCAGGTAGTAGAGGTGCTCGAAGCCCTGGCCGAGGCGCAGCCGATCCACCGCCAGGCCCTGGGCTGCCGCCCATTGCGGCCAGGCCTGGGGCCGCGAAGTGGTGTGCAGCAGCGCCTCGTCCAGCAGGGCCACGGGTGGCGCACCGGCCAGCCGGTCATGCCGCGCGTAGCGGGGGCTCAGCACCGGGCCGATGGATTCCGCCGCCAGTTCCACCACCCGCAGGTCCGCCGGCCAGGGCGGTGCGGCGAAGCACAGGGTGGCGTCCACCCCCGGTCGCCGTGGATCGAGCTCGCCCTCGCTGGCGGACAGTTGCAGGCGCAGGTCCGGCAGCTCTCGGTTGAGGCGGTCCAGGCGCGGAATGAACCAGCGCGCCAGCAGGCTGCCGGGGCAGGCGAGGACGAAAGGCGCCTCGTCGCTGCGCCGTGCGAGGTCCGCACAGACCCCGCGCAAGCGCTCGAAGGCCTCCGCCGTGGCGTCCCGCAGGCGCTGGCCAGCATCCGTGAGTTTTACGCCGCGCCCGTCCTTGCTGAACAGCGCCACGCCGAGGGACTCCTCCAGCTGCCGCACCTGGCGGCTCACCGCCCCGTGGGTGACGTGCAGTTCATCGGCGGCGCGGCTCATGCTCTGCAGCCGCGCCGCGGCCTCGAAGGCGCGCAGGGCGTTGAGGGAGGGCAGGTCCTGGCTCATCTCAGTCCGCCAGTTCCGGCAGGAAGGCCGTGTCCATGGCATAGCGGCGCGGGTTGGCCGGGTCGATCAGCACCCGCACCCAGCCATCGTCAGGCAGGAAGCGGGACGGGTCGAACCAGAGGTTCTCGCTGTTGAACAGGTGCAGCTTGCCGGTGGCCGGGTTCTTCCACTGGGCCACGATGCGCCAGGGGTGCTGGCCGTTGACGCTCAGCGAGCCGTTGAGCCGTACGTCGACCACCTCGGCCATCACCGCCTGGCCGCTCACCGCCAGTTGCGCGGCGCGGCGCCGGGCCAGCAGCGGCGGCACCACGAAGCACGAGCCGATCAGGGCGAACACCGCACCGATGCCACCGAGCACCAGGGAGCCGACCCAGTTGTCGACGAAGCTGTCCAGGTGCGCATCGCGGGGGTCTGCCGGGTCGTAGTAGACCCTCGCCGACTCGCCCAGCTCGAAGGCCGGCGGGCTGCTGCAGCCGCTGCTGGTGTGCTCCACCGCCTCACCCGCCGCCGTGCGGAAGGCCACCGTCGGGCAGCCGCCGCTGATATCGATCACCTCCGCCGAGGCCAGCGTCATGCGTGCCTGGTCGCTCAGCCGCGCCACCTGCACCGCCACCGCACCCGCGATCATCAGACCGCCCAGGGCGGGAAACACCCACAACCATCCCAGTTTCATGCGTCGATCTTCCTGTGAGTAAAAATCACACGTCGAGGCGGAATTATCGGTTTTTCTACCGCCCCGTCCAGTCGTAGACTGGCCACCATTGTCCCAGCCACCCAACGGATGACCGCCATGCCTGGTTCACAGAATTCCTATCGCAACGGCCCGGACGCCAAGGGCCTGTTCGGCGCCTTCGGCGGCCAGTACGTCGCCGAGACCCTGATGCCGCTGATCCACGACCTGGCCCGCGAATACGAGAAGGCCAAGGAAGACCCGGCCTTCATCGAAGAGCTGGCCTACTTCCAGCGTGACTACGTCGGCCGCCCGAGCCCGCTGTACTTCGCCGAGCGCCTGACCGAGCACTGCGGCGGCGCGAAGATCTACCTCAAGCGCGAAGAGCTGAACCACACTGGCGCGCACAAGATCAACAACTGCATCGGCCAGATCCTCCTGGCCCGCCGCATGGGCAAGAAACGCATCATCGCCGAGACCGGCGCCGGCATGCACGGCGTGGCCACTGCCACCGTGGCCGCCCGCTTCGGCATGGAATGCGTGGTGTACATGGGCACCACCGACATCGACCGCCAGCAGGCCAACGTGTTCCGCATGAAGCTCCTGGGCGCCACCGTGATCCCGGTCACCGCCGGCACCGGCACCCTCAAGGACGCCATGAACGAGGCCCTGCGCGACTGGGTGACCAACGTCGACACCACCTTCTACCTGATCGGCACCGTCGCCGGCCCGCACCCGTACCCGGCCATGGTCCGTGACTTCCAGGCCGTGATCGGCAAGGAAACCCGCGAGCAGCTGGCCGAGAAGGAAGGGCGCCTGCCCGACTCCCTGGTCGCCTGCATCGGCGGCGGCTCCAACGCCATGGGCCTGTTCCACCCCTTCCTCGACGACGCCTCGGTGCAGATCGTCGGCGTGGAAGCCGCCGGCCACGGCATCGAGACCGGCAAGCATGCCGCCAGCCTCAACGGCGGCGTACCGGGCGTGCTGCACGGCAACCGCACCTTCCTGCTGCAGGACGACGACGGCCAGATCATCGACGCCCACTCCATCTCCGCCGGCCTGGACTACCCCGGCATCGGCCCGGAACACGCCTGGCTGCACGACATCGGCCGCGTCGAGTACACCTCGATCACCGACCACGAAGCCCTGGAAGCCTTCCACCAGTGCTGCCGCCTCGAAGGCATCATCCCGGCCCTGGAGAGCTCCCACGCCCTGGCCGAAGTGTTCAAGCGCGCGCCCACGCTGCCCAAGGACCACATCATGGTGGTCAACCTCTCCGGCCGCGGCGACAAGGACATGCAGACCGTGATGCACCACATGCAACAGAACCAGGAGAAGCACTGATGAGCCGCCTGCAGACCCGCTTCGCCGAGCTGAAGCAGCAGAACCGCGCAGCCCTGGTGACCTTCGTCACCGCCGGCGACCCGAACTACGACGCCTCCCTGGCGATCCTCAAGGGCCTGCCGGAGGCCGGTGCCGACGTGATCGAACTGGGCATGCCCTTCACCGACCCGATGGCCGACGGTCCCTCGATCCAGCTGGCCAACATCCGCGCCCTGGCCGGCAAGCAGAACCTGGCCAAGACCCTGCAGATGGTCCGGGAATTCCGCGAGGGCAACCAGAGCACCCCGCTGGTGCTGATGGGCTACTTCAACCCCATCCACCACTACGGCGTCGAGCGCTTCGTCAGCGACGCCAAGGCCGCGGGCGTGGACGGCCTTATCGTCGTCGACCTGCCGGCCGAACATAACGACGACCTGTGCCTGCCGGCCCAGAACGCCGGCATCGACTTCGTCCGCCTGACCACCCCGACCACCGACGACGCCCGCCTGCCGACGGTGCTCGCCGGCAGCTCCGGCTTCGTCTACTACGTCTCGGTGGCCGGCGTCACCGGCGCCGGCTCCGCCACCCTGGAGCACGTGCAGGCCGCCGTGACCCGCCTGCGCCGCCACACCGACCTGCCGGTGGCCATCGGCTTCGGCATCCGCACCGCCGAACACGCCGCCAGCATCGCCCGCCTCGCCGACGGCGTGGTGGTGGGCTCCGCCCTGGTGGACCAGATCGCCAAGGCCGAAACCGCCGAACAGGCCGTCGACGGCGTCCTCACCCTCTGCAAGACCCTGGCCGACGGCGTGCGCAGCGCCCGCGCCTGATCACGATACAGCCGCAATAGAAGCCGCCGCCCCCAGTTGGGAGCAGCGGCTTTTCACGCTGAAGCACGTGCGAGCGAGGCCCCACATCGAGAGCAGCCAGCATCACCGCCCCCGATCATTCCGCCATCGAATGACGTAGCCCTGCGATCAAGATCCCGTCTCAGGCGGCGTACTCTCCGATAATCTCCGTTCTCCGCTCCAGTCCCACGGATGTAATTCATGCTCCCCACCATGAAGCGCCTGTTCAACTCACTTCACGCCCTGACAGGACGCCCCCGAGTCCGTCCGCTATGGGATCGATACGCCGCCGGTAATCAGCGATTGGCGAAAAGCATCGCCCGACGATCAGCTGCCGAGCGCCTCAAGGACCAGCGGGAACAAGCCCCCGAGGCGAGCCGCCTGTTGCGTTCGCTGGCGCCATTGATCATCCAAGGGGCCAATGGACTAGAGATCCAGGAGCACCTGCTGAACGCTTATCTGGAACGGGGTTGGCGCCCGATGCTGGTGGGTTACCACGGCTATCCGGCGGCGGTCCCCGTCTCGGTCAACTATGGCGTCGGAGGTGTTATCCCGACCGACAAGCCGATCCCGGAGGCGGCACTGGTCAAGGTCGAGCTGATCGCAGGCACTCCCGTTTCGCACTTGGCGCAGACCTGGACCTTTGCTGGCCGGAACGCCACACCGCTGCAACTGTTCATGCTCGACAAAGCGCGGCTGGCACTGCGCAAGGGCATCGAGCCGGTACGCCATGGGGCCAGGATCGACACCATCGGCGACGCGATCTCCAAGGTGCTCGATGAAAACGACCTTTTCCCGATCCGCGAGCTATGCGGGTACACGATGGGTGCGCAACGTGTCGAAGAGCCGCAGATCCTGGGCTATGGCCTCCGCGGTATACCTTCCCGTGGGACCTGTATGGAGGCTGGCCAGGTATTGAACATCCAGGTGCTGGCTCAAAGAGCGCAAGTTCGTACACGCGTCAGGGGAGAGGAGGGTTTCCAGTACTACACCGGAGACAGAGGGGATGCTGTTGTGTTGTCCGTCATGGTTGAGGTCACTGAAACCGGGCACAGATTGTTGACCGAGTTCGTCGATTGACCCAGCGCCTCCCGATAGGCCGAGCGCGATAGGTGAGGGCAGCGCCCAGTCCTAGGGCTGCTGCATGGCCGGCTTCCGGCCCAAACGGCTTATCCACAGGGACGCGAGGATCACCGCACCGCCCAGGGCGAGGCGGGGGAGGTCGGCGTCGCGGTTCCAGATCAGCAGGTTGACCAGCAGCCCGGCGGGTACGTGGAGTTCGTTCATCACCGCCAGGGTGCCGGCGCTGACGCGGGTGCTGCCCTTGACCCACCAGAACATCCCCAGTGCCGTGGCGAACAGCCCCATCCACAGCAGCACGCCCCATTGCACCACGGTCTGCGGCAGGCGCTCGGGGTTGCCGAAGAGCAGGAAGGAGGGCAGCGCCAGCACCAGCGCGCCGAGGAAGAAGTGGCCGAAGAAGCGGTGCAGCGGCTGCTCCACCGGGTAGCGCACCAGCAGCCGGCGGCACAGCACCTGGCCGGCGGCGAAGGTGGCGTTGGCCACCTGCAAGAGGATGAAGCCCAGCAGGTACTCCCCCTCCAGCCGGTCGAAGCGGATGATCACCCCACCACCCACCGCCACCAGTGCGGCCAGCAGCGCCCAGGGGCTGAAGCGCCGCGCCAGCGCATCGTCCAGCAGGGTCACGTAGATCGGCGTGAGCACGGTGAACAGCAGCACCTCCGGCACCGTGAGCACCGCGAAGCTGCGGTACAGGCACAGGTAGGTGATGCCGAACTGCAGCGCACCGGCCAGCCAGAAGCCGGCCAGCAGGCGGGTCGGCAGGCCGCGCCAGCGGGTGAAGGGCAGGAACACCAGCGCCGCGATCAGCACCCGCGCCAGCACCGCGAAATCACTGTCCACCCGGCCGGCCAGGTACTCGCCGATCAGGCTGAAGGAGAAAGCCCAGAGCAGGGTGACGATAAGCAGGAAGGACATGGACGGCCTCCGGAAACGCGGGCCGCGATGATAGGCGCTGCCTCGTCGTTCGTCATCGCGGGTGCTTGACTGTACTTGGTAACCAAGTACAGTGGCGCCCCATGAGCACAGCGAATCCCCCCACGCGGCATGCCGCTGACGACGCCCTGGAAGGGCTGTTCGTCGAAATCTTCGACGGCCACCTGGCTCCCGGCGAGGCATTGCCTGCGGAACGGCTGTTGGCCGAACGCTACGGCGTCTCGCGCATCACCGTGCGCCAGGCGGTGCACAAGCTGAAGGACGCCGGCCTGGTGGAAGTGCGCCAGGGCGGCGCCAGCCGGGTGCTGGACCCGGCCCGCGCCGATGCGCGGGTGTTCGAGCTGCTGCTGCGCTACGGCGCCCGCCTGCGCTCGGATGCTGCCCGCCGTCTGCTGCGCGACCTGGACGAGTACCAGCAGCTCTATGCCATCGGCCTGCTGGAGGCGGCAGCGCGCCACGCCACGGACGACGAGCGGGCCGAACTGCTGGCGGAGGTGGAAGGCTGCCCCGCCACACCGACCCCGGAGCAGTTGCAGGCCCTGGAGCGACGGGTGTGGCAGCGGCTCACCGCCTTCGGCCGCAACCGTGTGCTGCAGATGGAAATGGCCCTGTGGCAGCGCTGGCTGGGCGAGGAGCCGCCTTCGGCGGGCGACCCGGCGGAGCTGCGCTGGTTCTACCTGACCCTGGTGCGCCAGCTGCACGCCCGGCAGGACCCGATCCCGTTCTACCTGGCCTCGGTGCGTACACCGGCCGCCTGAACCCGTCGCCACCCCGGATTGGGTGGTTTTTCGACCCGATCAACTTGGTAACCAAGTGGAGATACAGGATGTACACGCGATTGCTCGATGCCCTGGGTGTTTCCCGCCGCTCCCTGCTGCGCCTGGGCGGCGCGGCGCTGCTGTCCGGGCTGGCCCGGGGTGGACAGGCCTCGCCCGGCGGGCCGCCGGACCGGCAGGTGGACGTGGTGGTGGTGGGTGCGGGCCTCTCCGGCCTGGTGGCAGCTAGACGCCTGGTGGCCGCAGGGTGCCGCGTGCAGGTGCTGGAGGCCCGCGAGCGGGTCGGCGGGCGCACCCTCAACCAGCCCCTGGGCGAAGGCATCGAGGTGGACGGTGGTGGCCAGTGGGTCGGCGGCAGCCAGCAGGCGGTGATGCGCCTGGCCGGTGAACTGGGCGTGCCGCTGGTGCCGCAGTACACCCAGGGCGAGATGGCGGCCCTGATCCAGGGCCAGCGCTACACCTTCCCGCCCGAAGGCCCCGGCCCCAAGGCGCGGGCGTTGATGGACCGGCTCGAAGCCATGGCGGCGCGGGTGCCGCCGGAGGCGCCCTGGAAGGCACCCCGCGCCGAGGCCTGGGACGCCATGAGCGTGGCGGCCTGGCTGAAGGCCCAGCGCGCGGACGAGGAGGCCGTCGAAGCGGTGGCGACCACCCTCTCCACCACCCTGGCCAGCGAACCGGGGCGGGTCTCACTGCTGTGGTTCCTGTTCTACCTGCGTTCAGCGGGCGGCTTCACCGCCCTGGACGACCAGGCCCAGCAATACCGTTTGCGGGGCGGGGCGCAGCGCCTGTCCCTGCTGCTGGCCGAGCAGCTGGGCGACAGCCTGCTCACCGGCAGCCCGGTGAGCCGGATCGACGGCTGGCTGGAGGGCCCGCTGCGGGTCCACAGCGAACGGGCGGTGATCAGCGCCGAACAGGTGGTGGTGGCGATGATGCCGGCCGATGTCAGCCGCATCGGCTTCAGCCCCGCCCTGCCGCCGGGTCGCGAGGCCCTGCAGCGGAGCTGGGCCGCCAGCGGCGGGATCAAGGTGCACCTGCGCTACCCGGCACCGTTCTGGCGCGCGGCCGGTCTCTCGGGGGCCGGACTGGTCACCGACGGGCTGGTGCAGATGACGGTCGACAGCACCCCGGAAGGCCAGGGGGACGGCGTGCTCCTGGCCTTCCTCGACCCGGCCCGCGCGGGGGGTGACCCGGCCCGGCGGCGCAAGCGGGTGCTGCGCGAGCTGAGCCGCCTGCTGGGTGATGAAGCCGCGCGGCCGCTGGCCTATGTGGAGCAGGACTGGTCCCAGGAGCGCTGGAGCGCCGGCTGCGTGTCGCCCCTGCCGCCCGGTGTGCTGGCGCGCAACGGCCACTGGCTGCGGGCGCCCCTGGGCCGGCTGCACTGGGCCGGGAGCGAGGCCTCGCCGATCTGGTGCGGTTACCTGGAAGGGGCGGTGCGCGCCGGCGAACGGGTCGCGCAGGAGGTGCTGGTGGCGCTGGGGCGGGCCTAAAGGTCGTACTCGATGGCCCCATCCTGCAGATCAGCTAGGTCCAGCGGGCGGACCTCGCCCATCCACAGCGGAAAGTCGCGGTGGTCCTTCAGGTCGCTGCCGGTAATGGGGTGCACCAGCACGTTGAGGCCACCGCGGTTGAGCGCCAGCCAGGGCACCACGTCGCCGAACAGTTCGGGCTTGAAGGCCAGCTGGCAGCTCCAGTCCGGGTGCGGGCCGACCCGCTTCTCGTGGACGCGGCCCATCTTCAGCGGGAAGCGGCGGGCCGCCTCCTCGCACAGCGCACGGGCCTGGGGCAGGGTCTCGGCGTCGAAGTAGACGTGGGCGTGGAAGCCCTTGATGCGGGGGGTGGCAAAGGCCGACATGGCGGTCTCCCGAAAACGGAGGCTGCCATGGTAGCCGCTTGCGCCCGGGGCTGCTCAGTCGGCGCGGGTGCTGCCGGGCAGCAGCTCGGGCGCCTCACGCTCCAGGTGCGCCTGCATGGCCTCCAGTTGTTCCAGCGCGGCGCGGGCCTCGTCCAGCTCGGCGGGGCTGCGTTCGCCGCTCTGGGCGGCGGCCTCGATGCGTGCGCGGATCTCGGGGATCTGCTGCACGCCAGCGGCATAGGCCTGCACCAGCTCGCGGGTCTGGCGCTCCTCCAGGGCGGTGTAGGCCTGTGGATCGGCCCGTTCGGCATCGCTGGCGGCCTGGCGTGGCTTGAGCCCGCCCAGGGCCGGGCTGCGCGGGTCGCCGTGTTCCGCCGTCCACTGCATGAGCTGCTGGGCCTGCTGGAGATCCAGTGGCGCCGGGGCGGGCGGGGCCTCGTCCACGGCCTTGGCGGCCACGGGGGCCACCGGTGCGGGGGAGGCCGGCGGCYGCGMRGCCGCCGGAACGGGCACGGGCGGAAGGCTGGCCGGCGCGGACGGCGCCCGGGCAGGCGACGCCACGGCCACCGGGGCTTCGCGCCAGCTCCAGGCTGCACCCACACCGGCGCTGACCAGCACGCTGGCCAGGGCCAGCCCCAGCCAGCCCTTCACAAGCCCTCCACGCGGGCATCGGCCAGCAACTGGCGGATACGCGCCTCGAACTCGGCGGCCAGCTGCTCACGGGCCACGGCCTGGTTCACCTCGTAGCGCACGCTCGGGTCCGCCAGGGGCAGTTGGCGGTCCTCGCGGCTGCGCACGCGGAGGATCTCGAAGGCACCGTCGATCAGCATCGGCTGCGACAGGGTGTTGGCCTTCTGGATCAGCGCGGTCTTGTGCAGCAGGTCCAGCTTCGGGTCGTCGGCGCGGATCAGCCCGAGGTCCCCCGGCGGGGTGCGGGCCTTGTCCTCCGCCAGGGAATGGCGGCGCACGGCCTCGTCGAAATCTAGGCCCTGCTGCAGCTCGGCGTAGAGGCGGTCGGCGCTGGCCTGGTCCCCCACGCGCAGGTGCGCGGCCTGGACCTGGGCGACGTTGCGGTAGTTCGCCAGGTTGCGCTGGTAGTAGGCCTCGGCATCGGCGTCGCTGACCCGGGCGGCCCGTGCCCGCAGGTTGTCGGACTCGTGGTGGAAGTCGCTGTAGAGGCCGACCTGGTGCAGGTAGCGCTGGCGCACCAGGCGATCCCGCACCAGGGTGCGCAGGCCCTGGCGCTCTTCAGCGCTGAAGCCCTCCTGGCCGAGGCGGTACCAGAGGCGGTCCCGCTGAATCCGGGCCTGGACCTGGCGCGCCAGGTAGCCGAGGTTGCCCTGCTGCAGCTCCACCCGGCCCTGGACGTTGTCGCCCTGGTAGAGGTCGAGCAGGTCGAGGCGCTGCTCGGCTTCGCCGGGGAACTGCCAGCGGATCAGCTCGGTGGCTGCTGCTTCGCGGGTCTGGGTCGGGTCCAGCTGCAGGCTGTCCACCACCAGCACCCGGGAGGCGGGGGCCAGCACCTGGCGCAGGCGCTCCGCGCTGAGCGGCCGGGGCTGGCGCAGGTAGGGGCTGAGGTCTTCCTCAGCGCGGCGACCGAAGTACTGCTCCAGCAGGTTGCCGGCCTCGATCTCGACGCTGGCGTCGAGGTCGCGGCGGTTCTGCTCGTTCAGCTGCGGCTCCAGTTCCCGCGCCAGCAGGTGGTTCTCCACCAGGCCGCGACGCAGCTGGCGCGGGTCGGTGTTGAACTTGACCCGGGTGAGCACCTGTTCCAGCAGGGCGATGCTGCGTCCGGGCAGGCGCTGGCCGTCGATGCGCAGGTCCGGGGTGCTGGGCATGGCCTGCGCGCCGCCGAGCCAGGCGCCGAGCAGCAGCGCCAGGCCCCGCCGGCGCCAGGGGCGATCAGAGGCTTTCACGGGCATTGAAGCTGCGTGCGCCCTTGGTCAGCACGGTGACAGTCAGGGCGATGGACTCGGGGATCAGCTCGCGGGCGACCCGCAGCCGGGTGGCGTAGCTGGTGTCGTAGAGCGGCTCGGGATGGGCGTAGGCGACCTGGCCGGTCTGGGTCAGCAGCTCGCGGATGCTGCGGGCCGGGTCGTAGCGGCTGATGAGGTTGGCCACGGCGGTGGGGTCGTTGAGTTTCTCGCTGGCGTAGTGGTCATCGACCCAGCCTTCCCAGCTGACGTGGCCGTTGGCCGAGGTGATCCACACGTGGTGGGGCTGGGCCACGTCGCCGGTGGCGTGCAGGGCATAGCCGATGGTCTGCAGCGAGGGGGCGGCGCGGAACTGGTCGAACCAGTAGCCGGCGAGGTTATCGATGGGCTGGAAGGCGGCGGTCTGGAAGTCGCCGTAGTGCTCCTGCCAGTTGGACCGGCTGCCGCGCCGGTAGTGGGCCTCGGTGGTGTCGAAGTCCTCGCGTTTCAGCTCGCGGTTGTACAGGTAGACCTTGGCGTACCAGTCCACGTCGGCGATGGTGCCGTCCACCTTGTGGTAGCGGTAGTCGTAGCCGCCGTGAGGGTTGCCGTGGGCATCGCCCTGGCGGCCCATGTTGAGGAAGTGCCAGTAGGAGGTGTAGTTCACCAGCTTGGCGGCGGCATTCCACACTGGGGCGTATTCGTAGCCAACCCACCAGCCACCCAGGCGCGTGTCGCGGAAGTCGTCCACGTCGTAGGCGGCCTGGCCGAGGATCTCGCCGGCCTTGGCCTCGCTACCGGCGGCGCCGACGTAGAAGGCATAGGCCTGGCGCATCTCCTCGGTGGCGTAGGGAGAGTTCATGTACGCCAGGGCGTCCTTGACGATGTTCTTGTGGGTGGGCTGCGACCAGGCGTGGGCCTGGCCGGTGAGGGCGCACAGCACAAGGCTGGCGACCAGGCGGGAGGTCGGTCTCATTGGGGGCAGCGCTCTTTGGAGTGGTGGTGTGTCAGTAATGGGCGAAGGTTGTGGCCTTTGCATGACGCTCAGGCCGGCGCCCCGTGACGGGCATCACATAATAGCGGCGCCCAAACGATGGTTCGGGTCTGCAGACGTTTCGCGCTCAGATCGCGATGCCCTCGCGATTGCGGATCAGATGTGCCTGTCGAGCAGCATCGCCCAGCTCCTGCTGCAGCCAGTCGACGAAGCATTTCATCAGCCGGGCGCGGCGTTTGCGCTCGGGCTGGACCAGGTAGTAGCCGAGGTCCGAGCACACCCGGCCTTCCAGCAGCGGGGCGAGCAGGCCCTGCTCCAGCAGGTCGTCCACCAGGTAGCGCCAGCCGATTGCGACGCCCTGGCCGGCGATGGCGGCCTGGATCAGCAGGGTGTAGTTGTCGAAGCGCAGCGCGCCGGAGGGCGGGCTCTGGCTGATGCCCAGCTCGCGGAACAGGCTGCTCCAGTCGAACCAGCGGGTGCGCACCTCCGGCTTCAGGTGCAGCAGCGGCAGCTCGGCCAGCGCGGCGGCCGGCAGCGGCGTGGCGCGCCCGGCCAGCAGGCGCGGGCTGGCGATGGGGAAGACCTCCTCGCGGAACAGCAGCAAGGCATCGCCGTGCTTGAAGCGGCCGTCGCCGAAGGCGATGGCGATGTCCACCTCCGAGCGCAGCATGTTCATGGTGCGGTCGCTGGTGACGAGGCTGACGTCGATGTCCGGGTTGGCTTCATGGAAGCGGTGCAGGCGCGGCATCAGCCAGTAGGCGGCGAAGGCGAAATCCGTGGCCACCTGCAGCACCTCGTGCTGGCTGCGGGCGCCCACGGCCTCCAGGCCGGCCTGGATCGCCTGCAGGCCTTCCTGCACGTGGAGGAACAGCACGCGCCCGGCATCGGTGAGCTCGATGCCGCGGTAGACGCGGTCGAACAGCCGGGTCGCCAGTTGCTTCTCCAGCCGCTGGATCTGCTGGCTCACCGCCGGCTGGGTGGTGCCCAGCTCCACGGCAGCGGCGGTGAAGCTGAGGTGGCGGGCGGCGGCCTCGAACACACGCAGCAGGTCGAGGGCGATGTCAGGGAAATCTGCCATAAGCCTTGCTTATCCGAGTCATGTCTCCCCGTGCGGTTTACCGGGGCGAGGGGCTGACGCAATCATCAGCGCCAGCACTCTCGCATAATTCATCGGTATGGATAAGCGCACGATGAAACGCCCCAACATCCTCTTCATCATGGCCGACCAGATGGCCGCGCCGCTGCTGCCCTTCTACACCCCGTCCTCCCCGCTGAAGGTGCCGCACCTGGCGCGCCTCGCCGCCGAGGGCGTGGTGTTCGACTCGGCCTACTGCAACAGCCCGCTGTGCGCCCCCTCGCGCTTCGCCCTGGTGAGCGGGCAGTTGCCGTCGAAGATCGGTGCCTATGACAACGCCGCCGAGTTCCCCGCCGACATCCCCACCTACGCCCACTACCTGCGCCGCCTCGGCTACCGCACGGCGCTGTCGGGCAAGATGCACTTCTGCGGCCCGGACCAGTTGCACGGCTACGAGGAGCGCCTGACCAGCGACATCTACCCCGCCGACTACGGCTGGGCGGTGAACTGGGACGCGCCGGATGTGCGCCCGAGCTGGTACCACAACATGTCCTCGGTGCTGCAGGCCGGGCCGAGCGTGCGCACCAACCAGCTGGATTTCGACGAGGAGGTGGTGTTCAAGGCCCGCCAGTACCTCTACGACCACGTGCGCCAGCGGGCGGACCAGCCCTTCTGCCTGACGGTGTCGATGACCCACCCCCACGACCCCTACACCATCCCGGCCGACTACTGGGCCCGCCACGACGAGGCGGCGATCCCCATGCCCCGGGTGCGCTTCGCCGACCACGAGCAGGACCCCCACAGCCAGCGCCTGCTGAAGGTCATCGACCTGTGGGGCAAGCCGCTGCGGGAGGCGAAGATCCGCGATGCCCGCCGGGCCTACTTCGGCGCCTGCAGCTACGTCGACGACCAGGTCGGCGCGCTGCTGAAGACCCTGGCCGAGTGCGGCCTGGCCGAGGACACCCTCGTGGTGTTCTCCGGCGACCACGGCGACATGCTTGGGGAGCGGGGCCTCTGGTACAAAATGCACTGGTTCGAGATGGCCGCCCGGGTGCCGCTGCTGGTGCACGCCCCGGCGCGCTTCGCGGCCCGCCGGGTGGCGGCCTCGGTGTCCACCGTGGACCTGCTGCCGACCCTGGTGGAACTGGCCGGCGGCCACCTGGAGGCGAACCTGCCGCTGGACGGCCGCTCGCTGCTGCCGCACCTGGAAGGCCGCGAAGGCCACGACGAGGTGCTGGGCGAATACATGGCCGAAGGCACCACCAGCCCGCTGATGATGATCCGTCGCCGGCAGTGGAAGTTCATCTACTCGGAGCAGGACCCGTGCCTGCTGTTCGACCTGGCCAACGACCCGCTGGAGCTGGAGAACCTGGCCGGCTCCGCCGAACACCAGGCGCTGCTGGCGACCTTCCTCGACGAGGCGCGGGCGCGCTGGAACGTCGCGGCCATCGCCGAGGCGACCCTCGCCAGCCAGCGCCGCCGCCGCTTCGTCGCCGAGGCCCTGGCCCAGGGCACGCTGACCAGCTGGGACCACCAGCCCTTCGTCGACGCCAGCCAGCAGTACATGCGCAACCACATCGACCTGGACGACCTGGAGCGCCGCGCGCGCTTCCCCCAACCCTGAGGACCGCCCCATGAAGACGCTGATCCCTGCCGTGGCCGCCGGCCTGCTGAGCACCACCCTGGCCCTGGCGGCGCAGGCCGAGGACGCCCGCTGCGCCACGGTGAAACTGGGCGACCCGGGCTGGAGCGACATTGCCGTGACCAACGGCGTGGCACGCCTGCTGCTGGACGGGCTGGGCTACCGCACCGAGACCCAGACCCTGGCGGTGCCGATCATCTTCGCCGGGTTGCAGAAGGGCCAGGTGGACGCCTTCCTCGGCAACTGGATGCCGGCCCAGCAGAGCAACTACGACCGGTTCGTCGCCAGCGGCGAGGTGGACAAGCTGACCGAGAACCTCACGGGCACCGAGTACACCCTGGCAGTGCCGCGCTACGCCTACGAGGCCGGGGTGAAGACCTTCGCCGACCTGGACAGCCATGCCGAGCGGTTCAAGCACACCCTGTACGGCATCGCCGCCGGCTCGCCGGCCAACGTTTCCATCCAGGAGATGATCCGGTCGAACGAGTTCGGCCTGGGCGACTGGAAGCTGGTGGAGTCCAGCGAGCAGGCGATGCTGGTGCAGGTGGGCCGGGCGGTGAAGCGCAACGAGTTCGTGGTGTTCCTCGGCTGGACGCCGCACCCGATGAACGTGCAGTACGACCTGGTCTACCTGAAGGGTGGCGAGCGCTACTTCGGCGAGAGCGGCAGCGTGAACACCCTGGCCCGCAAGGGCTACGCCCAGCAGTGCCCGAACGTGGGTCGGCTGCTGGCCAACCTGCAGTTCACCCAGGGGATGGAAAACAGCGTGATGGACCAGGTGCTGAGCGGCAAGGCCAGCAACGAGGCGGCGGTGAAAGCCTGGATCAAGGCCAACCCGGCAGCCCTGCAGGCCTGGTTGAACGGCGTGACCACCCGCGAGGGCGGCGATGGGCTGGCGGCGGTGAAGGCGAAGCTCTGAGCCCGACCGCTCGCACACACCCGGGGGCGCTCTCACGGTTGAAACCGCGCCCACCGGGCGGGCTGGCAGCGTTGCCCTTCCCGAATAACCGCGCTCCCGCAACCGAGCCACAGCGACGCCGCCATGCGCCCATCCCGCCTCTTCCCCTTCCTCCACTGGCTACCCGGCCTGCGCCCCCGGGCCGTCGGCCGTGATGCCCTGGTGGGGCTGACCGGGGCGGTGCTGGCGCTGCCCCAGTCCATCGCCTATGCGCTGATCGCCGGGCTGCCGGCGGCCTATGGGCTGTATGCCGCCGTGGTGCCGGTGATCGTCGCCTGCCTGTGGGGCTCGTCGCGGCACCTGATCGGCGGGCCCACGGCGGCCATCTCGGTGGTGCTGATGGCCAGCGTCAGCCCCCTGGCCTTGCCGGGCAGCCAGGACTACATCGGCCTGGTGCTGCTGCTGACCTTTCTCGCGGGGGCCTTCCAGTTCCTCATGGGGCTGTTGCGCTTCGGTGCCCTGGCGAACTTCGTCTCGCAGTCGGTGGTGCTCGGTTTCACCCTGGGTGCGGCGCTGGTGATCGCCCTGGGGCAAGTGCCCAACCTGCTCGGCCTGGTGCCGCCGGAGGGTCGCGCCACGGCCTGGCAGAGCGCGCTGGCGCTGGCCGCCCACTTGGGCGAGGCACACGGGCCGTCGCTCACCGTGGCGGGGGTGAGCCTCGGCGTGTCGATTCTGGCGAGGGTGCTGGCGCCGCGCCTGCCAGCCCTGCTGCTGGGCCTGCTCGCGGGCAGCCTGCTGGTGATGGCGCTGCCCGGCCCGTTCGGCGCGGTAGCGCGGGTGGCGGCCTTCCAGGGCAGCCTGCCGCCACTGGCGATGCTGCGCTTCGATGCCGAGGACATGCTGCGCCTGCTGCCGTCGGCGGTGGCGTGCGGGCTGCTGGGCCTGGTCACCAGCCTGTCCATCGCCCGCGCCCTGGCCAGCCGCTCGGGGCAGGTGCTGGACGTGAACCAGGAAACCCGTGGCCAGGGGCTGTCCAACCTGGTCGGCGCCTGGTTTTCCGGCTACCTGTCGGCGGGCTCCTTTACCCGGTCGGGGCTCAACCTGCAGGCGGGCGCCGGCTCGCCCCTGGCGGGGGTGTTCTCGGCACTGTGGGTGGCGCTGTTCGCGTGGGGCGGCGCGGACCTGATCGGCCATATCCCGCTGCCGGCTATGGCCGCCGGCATCCTGATGATCTGCTGGGGCCTGCTGGACGCGCGCGGGGTGCGCCAGTTGTGGCGGGTGAGCCGGGCGGAGTTCGCGGTGATGGCGCTGACCCTGGCGGCGACCCTGCTGCTGGAGTTGCAGACGGCCATCTATGCCGGGGTGCTGGCGTCGCTGTTCTTCTACCTCAAGCGCACCTCGCAGCCACGGGTGCTGCAGGCCCGGCAGGGTGACGAGGAGGTGCTGCGCATCGAGGGGTCGATCTTCTTCGGGGCCTGCCCGTACCTGCAGCGGCTGATCCAGAAGAGCCAGGCCGGACGCCTGGTGCTGGATGCCCACCACGTCAATTTCATCGACTACGCCGGGGTCAGCCTGCTCCACGACGAGGCCCGTCGCCTGGGCGGGGAGGGCCGCTGCCTGGTGCTGCGCCGGGCCCGCCCGCAGGTGGAGCGGGAGCTACGCAAGCTGGAGGGCGAGGGCAGCGGCCTGCTGATCGAGCCGTAGCCCGGCGTCAGGCCGGGGGTCGCTCAGCCCTCGGCGAGCTGGCGACGCAGTTCGGCCAGTACCGGGGCGCTGTCGGGCAGCACGCCACGCCACAGCAGGAAGGCTTCGGCGGCCTGCTCCACCAGCATGCCGAGGCCGTCGAGGGTGCGCGCGGCACCGTGGCTGGCGGCCCAGCGGTTGAACGCGGTCGGTTCCTTGCCATACATCATGTCGTAGCAGGCGGTGTGGCGCGGCTGGATGAGGCTGGGGGCGATGGGGGGGAGGTCGCCGGCCAGGCTGGCGGAGGTGCCGTTGATGATCAGGTCCACCGGTTCTTCCAGCCAGTCGAAGCCGCTGGCGGACACCGGGCCGAGGTCGGCGAACAGGCGGGCGAGGGCTTCGGCCTTTTCCACGGTGCGGTTGGCGATCACCAGGGACGCCGGCTTTTCCGCCAACAGCGGTTCGATCACCCCGCGCGCGGCCCCTCCGGCGCCCAGCAGGAGGATGCGCTTGCCGGCCAGGCACAGCCCGGCGTTGCGGGTGAGGTCGCGGACCAGCCCGGCGCCGTCGGTGTTGTCCCCGAGCAGGCGGCCGTCGTCGAGCTTCTTCAGGGTGTTCACCGCACCGGCGCGCTGGGCGCGGGCGCTGAGCTGGTCGGCCAGTTCGAAGGCCTGCTCCTTGAAGGGCACGGTGACGTTGCCGCCCAGGCCGGTGGCGAAGAAGGCGCGGGCGCAGCCGGTGAAGTCGTCCAGCGGGGCGAGGACCGCTTCGTAGCTCAGCACCTGGCCGGTCTGCTCGGCGTAGAGGCGGTGGATGAGCGGCGACTTGCTGTGGCCGATGGGGTTGCCGAAGACGCAGTAGCGGTCCATGGGAAGTCCTTGGGGCAGGGCCGGGGCGGTTCGGAAGTCCGCTTCGGCGCGTCACGTTGGAAGGCCCGGCAGCGCGGGCCCGGATCAGCGGCGGAGTCTACATCGGTGGATGCGCTTGCCGGGTCCGGGCCGGCGCGCCTGGCCGGGCGCGGGGCGTCAGGGCTGGGTGGCCAGCCAGTCGCGGTCCTGGAGGAAGTACTCGGTGAGGCGTGCTTCTTCGCTGCCCGGCTCGGGCTTCCAGTCGTAGCCCCAGCGCACGTGGGGCGGCAGGGACATGAGGATGGATTCGGTACGCCCGCCGGATTGCAGGCCGAACAGGGTGCCGCGGTCGAACACCAGGTTGAATTCGACGTAGCGGCCGCGGCGGTAGGCCTGGAACTCACGCTGCTGTTCGGTGAAGGGGGTGTGGCGGCGACGGCGGATGATCGGCAGGTAGGCCTCCAGGTAGGCGTCGCCGATGGCGCGCATGAAGGCGAAGCTGGTGTCGAAGTCCCACTCGTTGAGGTCGTCGAAGAACAGGCCGCCGATGCCGCGCGGCTCGTTGCGGTGCTTGAGGTGGAAGTAGCGGTCGCACCAGGCCTTGTAGCGCGGGTAGACGTCCTCGCCGAAGGGCGCGCAGGCGTCGCGGGCCACCTGGTGCCAGTGCACGCAGTCTTCCTCGTGGCCGTAGTAGGGGGTGAGGTCGAAGCCGCCACCGAACCACCACACCGGGGCCTCGCCTTCCTTCTCGGCGATGAAGAAGCGCACGTTGGCGTGGGAGGTGGGTACGTGGGGGTTTTCCGGGTGGATCACCAGGGACACGCCCATGGCCTGGAAGCCCCGGCCGGCAAGCTCCGGACGATGGGCGCTGGCCGAGGGCGGCAGGCTGGTGCCGAACACGTGGGAGAAGTTGACCCCGCCCTTTTCGATCAGCGCGCCGTTCTCGATCACGCGGGTGCGACCACCGCCGCCGGCGGGGCGGTCCCAGGCGTCCTCGAAGAAGCTGGCCTGGCCATCCTCGGCGGCGAGGGCGGTGCAGATGCGGTCTTGCAGATCGAGCAGGTAGGCCTTCACGGCCGCAATGTGTTCACTCACGTCGGATACACCTTGAGTCGGCTTGCGAGCGCCGCCGGACGGGGCTTGCGGGGAAAAAAGAGGGCGCAAGCATACCACTGCCGGGGGCTGGCGGTGGCTTGACGGCGATCAAGCGGAAGGCTTGGATGAGGGCCTTTCCCATGCAGGAGCCTGAACCATGCCCAGACGCATCCAGTTTTCCCGATACGGCGGCCCCGAGGTGCTGGAACTGGCGGAGGTCGCGCTGCCACAGCCAGGGCCGGGCGAGGTGCGGGTACGCAACCACGCCATCGGCCTGAACTTCATCGAGACCTACTACCGCAGCGGCCTGTACCCGGCACCGGGCTTTCCGTCCGGGCTGGGCAGCGAGGGCGCGGGGGTGGTCGATGCGGTGGGCGAGGGCGTGGCACGGGTGAAGGTGGGCGACCGGGTGGGCTACGCCACGGGCCCGCTGGGCGCCTACGGGGAGTTCCACGTGCTGCCCGAGGGGCACCTGGTGACGCTGCCGGATGCCATCGGCTTCGAACAGGCGGCGGCGGTGCTGCTGAAGGGGCTGACGGTGCAGTACCTGCTGCGCCAGACCCATGCGCTGGAGGCCGGCGAGACGGTGCTGTTCCACGCGGCAGCCGGCGGGGTCGGCTCCATCGCCTGCCAGTGGGCGAAGGCCGCGGGGGCGAAGCTGATCGGCGTCGCCGGCTCGGCGGATAAGGCCGCGCGGGCCAAGGCGCTGGGCGCCTGGGCGTGCATCGACAGCAGCCGCGAGGACGTGGTGCAGCGAGTGCTGGAGCTGACCGATGGGCAGAAGTGCCGGGTGGTGTACGACTCGGTGGGCAAGGACACCTGGGCGACCTCGCTGGAGTGCGTGGCGCCGCGCGGGCTGCTGGTGAGCTTCGGCAATGCGTCGGGGCCGGTCACCGGGGTCAACCTGGGGGTGCTGGCCCAGAAGGGCTCGCTGTTCGTCACCCGTCCGACCCTGGGCGGCTACGCGGACACGCCGGCACGCCTGCAGGCGATGGCGGACGAGCTGTTCGGGATGATCGCCAGCGGGGCGATCCAGGTGGAGATCGGCCAGCGCTACGCCCTGGCAGAGGTGGCACGGGCCCACACCGACCTGGCGGGGCGACGCACCCAGGGCTCCAGTGTGCTGCTGCCCTGAACGCATCAGCCCCGGACGATGCCGGGGCTGTTCCGGCCTGGAGGCCGGAGGCGGTCTTCAGGAGGGGCGGATCACCCGTCCGGTGGCCAGGTCACGGATGGTGCTGGGCTTGCGGCGGCCCCCCAGGGCGCCGCCGAGCACGGCGTCCAGTTGGCCGGGGAAGTACTGCTGGACCCGCAGGCGCGACATGGCGGCGGGCCGCCCGCCGGGGTTGGCGGAGGTGGAGACCAGCGGCCCGACTTCAGCGCACAGGGCGCGCACCAGGGGGTGGTCGGTGACGCGCAGGGCGACGCTGTCGTGCTGGCCGGTGATCCATTCGGGCAGCAGGCCCTGGTGGGGCACCAGCCAGGTGTTGGGGCCCGGCCAGCTGGCGGTGAGCTGGTCGATCCAGGCGTCGGGCAGGCCGTCGAGGAGGAAGTCGAACTGCTGGATGTCGTCGGCCACCAGGATCAGGCCCTTTTCCACCGGCCGGTCCTTGAGCGCCAGCAAGCGGTAGACCGCGTCCGCATTCCACGGATCACAGCCCAGGCCCCACACTGCTTCGGTGGGGTAGGCGATCACGCCGCCTTCTCGAACGATCCGCGCCACGCGTTGAACCTGCCATTTGTTGACCATCGCCTGCTCCCGGAAAAACGATGGCGCGAGTGTACAGGGCTCACCCGCGGCGATGAACCCAGCGCCCCGCCTCGCAGGCGACACAGCCGTCGAGCTCCAGTTCGGTGAGGCTGGCCAGTACGCGGGGCAGGTCCCAGCCGCTGGCGTGGGCCAGGGCCTCGCTGCTGTAGGGGGCGGCCCGCAGCAGGTCCAGCAGCGGGTGCTGGCGGGGGGCTTCGATCGGCTTGGCAGCTGGGAGCGGTGCCACCTGCTGCCAGCCCCGCAGGGCTTCGAGGATGTGCTCGGTGGTCTCCACCAGCACGGCGCCTTCGCGGATCAGTTGGTGGCAACCCCGCGCGCCCGGGTGGTGGATGGAACCGGGCAGGGCGTAGACCTCGCGACCCTGCTCGGCGGCCAGGCGGGCGGTGATCAGCGAGCCGCTGGAGGGGCTGGCTTCCACCACCAGCACGCCCAGGGACAGCCCGCTGATGATGCGGTTGCGGCGGGGGAAGTTGGCGGCCTGGGGCGGGCAGTCCAGAGGCAGTTCGGACACCAGGGCGCCGCCCCCGGCCAGCAGGTCCCGGGCCAGCCTGGCATGGCGCCGGGGGTAGAGCCGCTGCAGGCCGGTGCCGAGCACGGCGATGGTCTTGCCGCCGGCATCCAGCGCGCCATGGTGGGCGGCACCGTCGATGCCCAGGGCAAGCCCGCTGGTGATGGTGAACCCTCCGCCAGCCAGGGCGCGGGCGAAGGCGTGGGCGTTGTCGAGCCCGGCGGCGGAGGCGCGACGGCTGCCGACGATGGCCAGTTGCGGGGTCTCCAGCAGGCCGGGGTCGCCCTGGAGGAAGAGCAGGGGCGGGGCGTCCGGGAGTTCGGCGAGCAGGGCGGGGTAGCGCGGATCATCCCAGGTGATCAGGTGGCAGTCCGGCCCCTCCAGCCAGGCCAGCGCATGGGCGGCCCGCTCGCGGATGGCGGCATCCCGGCGCGGGCCGGCACAGGCTTCCGGCAGGCCGAGGGAACGCCAGGCGGCAGCCGGGGCGCTGAGCGCGGCAGAGGCGCTGGCGAAGGCTTCGATCAGGGTGTGGAAACGGCGAGGGCCGACTTCGGGGAGGCTGTGCAGGCGGAGCCGGGCTTCCAGCTCGGCGGGGGAGAGGGCGGGCGGCATGGGGTTCGTCCTTGACCGGTGCCGCATGGCGCGGCTGGCCGCCCTGTATACAACAAGCCCCCGCTAGGCGGGGGCTGATTGGCACTACGGATTTTGTACCTTGTCCATCACCTGCAACTGGCGACTCGCCGCGAGAATCAGACCATAGCTGAGCTTGTCGTAGGTGCGGAACACCATCAGCAGGCCGGCACGCTCGTCGGGGATCTTCACCATCTCACCGGTGACCCGATCGCGGACGGTTTCGCCGGTCTTGTAGACCGCCAGTACGTTGCCTTCGGCCAGGCCATCGCGCTTGCCCTTGTTCAGGGTGACCACATCAAACTGGCCGATCTGGCTCACACCTCGAGGTACATCGAGGATTAGCCCTTTGACCTCGCGGTCGGGCGCACTCGGCATGAAGGTCGAGGTGATGGAGCGCTCTTCGGTGGGGAAAAGACGATCCCCCAGGCGAACTTCCTGGGTCGAGCGTGTCAGGGCCATGGTGGTGACATCCCCCTCTTGGGCAACCACGTTGGCGCCACCGATGTCATCGGCATTGATGCCCAGGAATTCCTCGGTATCCGGGTCGATGTAGGTCTTGCCCTGGCGGAAAATGCCGTAGGAGGCACCTGCGGGGTCGATCTTGCCGCGTGCATAGACGCGGTCACCCGCGCCACTGACAACACGCTCGGCGTTACCCGCGACGATGTACGGAATACCCTCGAACTGCTCAGGGGTATCAACGATGCGGTTCGACAACAGGAAGCTGTTGATCGCCTCCAGCGGAATGGTCGGAATGGCCTCGGCCATCGGTGTGCTGCGAACACGAGGCGACAGCTTGATGGTGCCGCGGGACGCGCCGCGATCCAGCACCAGGCGCGGCTGGCCATCGACATACACCAGGCTCAGGGTGTCACCGGGGTAGATGAGGTGCGGGTTCTGGATCTGCGGGTTGGCGTGCCAGATTTCCGGCCATTTCCAGGGTTCGCTGAGGAACTTGCCGGAGATGTCCCAGAGTGTGTCGCCACGGACCACCGTATAGCGTTCCGGATGGCCGTCCTTGAGCTCCACCGCAGCCTGTGCCAGCCCGTTGGCAGCCAGGAGCAGCAGGGCGAGTAGTGATTTCCTCATGCGGTGAATCCCTTTATTATGTGCGTTCACGCGAAACGGCCTGAAAGCCGCCCCAACCGGGCTTTTCAGGCGTTTTTCAATGCTGCTCATCATCTTAGCAGCGGATTTTGACTTTATTCCACAAGTGCATCACAAACCCATATGGCGATCCTGAACATCCTCGAATTCCCTGATCCGCGCCTGCGCACCATCGCCAAACCGGTGGAGGTGATGGACGACGCGCTGCGCCAGTTGATCGACGACATGTTCGAGACCATGTACGAAGCCCCCGGCATCGGCCTGGCGGCGACCCAGGTGAATGTGCACAAGCGCGTGGTGGTGATGGACCTGTCGGAGGACAAGTCCGAGCCGATGGTCTTCATCAATCCCGAGTTCGAGTCCCTGACCGACCAGATGGACCAGTACCAGGAAGGCTGCCTCTCGGTGCCCGGCTTCTACGAGAACGTCGACCGCCCGCAAAAGGTCAAGATCAAGGCCCTGGACCGCGATGGCCAGCCGTTCGAGATGATTGCCGAAGGCCTGCTGGCAGTGTGCATCCAGCACGAATGCGACCACCTCAACGGCAAGCTATTCGTCGACTACCTCTCCAGCCTCAAGCGCGACCGGATCAAGAAGAAGCTGGAAAAGCAGCACCGCCAGCAGGCTTGATCCCTGAACCCCAAAGGCTTGCTCCGGCAAGCCTTTTTCTTTTTAGAGAGTGAGCCCCGCATGACCCAAGCCCTGCGCCTCGTCTTCGCCGGCACCCCGGAGTTCGCCGCCGAACACCTCCAGGCCCTGCTCGACACCCCTCACCAGATCGTTGCCGTGTACACCCAGCCCGACCGCCCCGCCGGCCGCGGCCAGAAGCTCATGCCCAGCCCGGTCAAGCAGCTCGCCCTGCAGCACGGCCTCCCGGTCCTGCAGCCGCCGACCCTGCGCGACCCTGCCACCCAGGAAGAACTGCGCGCCCTGGCCCCGGACCTGATGGTGGTGGTCGCCTACGGCCTGATCCTGCCGCAGGTGGTGCTGGACATCCCGCGCCTCGGCTGCATCAACAGCCATGCCTCGCTGCTGCCGCGCTGGCGTGGCGCCGCACCGATCCAGCGGGCGGTGCAGGCGGGCGACGCCGAGAGCGGCGTCACCGTGATGCAGATGGAGGCGGGTCTCGACACCGGCCCCATGCTGCTCAAGGTCACCACCCCGATCACCGCCGCCGACACCGGCGGCAGCCTGCATGACCGCCTCGCCCAGCTCGGCCCCCAGGCCGTCGTCCAGGCCATCGCCGGTCTTGCCGCCGGAACGCTGCAGGGCGAGGTGCAGGACGACGCCCTGGCCACCTACGCCCACAAGCTCAACAAGGACGAGGCGCGGATCGACTGGAGCCGCCCGGCCGACGAACTGGAGCGCCTGGTGCGCGCCTTCAACCCCTGGCCCATCTGCCACAGCACCCTCGACGGCCAGCCGCTGAAGGTGCTCGCTGCCGAGCCCGCCGAAGGCCGCGGCCAACCCGGCCAGATCCTCGACGCCAGCAAGGACGGCCTCACCGTGGCTTGCGGCGAAGGCGCCCTGCGCCTCACCCGCCTGCAACTGCCCGGCGGCAAGCCCCTGGCCTTCGCCGACCTCTACAACAGCCGCCGCGAACAGTTCGCCCCCGGCCAGGTGCTCGGCGCATGAGCCCGCGCCTCGCCGCCGCCCGTGCCCTGGCGGCCGTGCTCAACGGCAAGGCCTCCCTCGGCGGCAGCCTGCCTGCCCAGCTGGACAAGGTGGACCCGCGCGACCGCGGCCTCGCCCAGGACCTCGCCTTCGGCGCCGCCCGCTGGCAACCCCGCCTGTCGGCCCTGGCCGAGCGCCTGCTGCAGAAGCCCTTCAAGGCGGCCGACCGTGACGTCGAGGCCCTGCTGCTGGTGGGCCTATACCAGCTGTTCCACACCCGCATCCCGCCCCACGCGGCCATCGGCGAAACCGTCGGCTGTGCCGACAAGCTGAAGAAGCCCTGGGCCAAGGGCCTGCTCAACGCCGTGCTGCGCAATGCCCAGCGCCAGGGCGAGGCGATCTTCGCCGAGTTCGAACGCGACCCGGCCGTACGCACCGCCCACCCACGCTGGCTGCAGAAGGCCCTGAAGGCTGCCTGGCCGGAACAGTGGGAAGCCGTCTGCGCGGCCAACAATGCCCACCCGCCGCTGATCCTGCGGGTCAACCGCCGTCACGGCGACCGCGATGCCTACCTCGCCGAACTGCGCCAGGCCGGGATCGAAGCCGAACCCTGCCCCTTCAGCCGCGATGGCATCCGCCTGGCTGAAGCCTGCGACGTCACCGGCCTGCCGGGCTTTTCCGAAGGGCGTGTCAGCGTCCAGGACGAAGCCGCGCAACTGGCCGCCGACCTGCTGGAACTGGCCCCCGGCCAGCGGGTGCTGGATGCCTGCTGCGCCCCCGGTGGCAAGACCTGCCATTTGATGGAAGCCGAACCTGGCCTGGCCCAGGTGGTCGGCGTGGACCTGGAAGAAAGCCGCCTGGTGCGCGTGCGCGAAAACCTGGCGCGCCTGGGCCTGGATGCCCAGTTGATCGCCGCCGACGGCCGCGACACCGCGAGCTGGTGGGACGGCAAAACCTTCCAGCGCATTCTGCTCGATGCCCCGTGCTCGGCCACCGGCGTGATCCGTCGCCACCCCGACATCAAGCTGACCCGCAAGGCCGAGGACATCGCGCCCCTGGCCACCCTGCAAGGCGAGCTGCTGGACGCCCTCTGGCCCACCCTCGAAGTGGGCGGCATCCTGCTCTACGCCACCTGCTCGGCGCTGCCGGCGGAAAACAGCGAGAACATCGCCGCCTTCCTCGCCCGCACCCCCGGCGCGCGGGAGCTGGACATCGCCGGCGGGTTCGGCATCAAGCAACCCCATGGCCGCCAGCTGCTGGCCCGGGAAGACGGCCATGACGGCTTCTACTATGCCAAGCTGATGAAGATCGCCGCGTCTCCCCGCGGCTAACGGAGCAATCAGTGAAGATCATCATTCTCGGGGCCGGCCAGGTCGGCGGCACCCTCGCGGAACACCTGTCCGGCGAAGCCAACGACATCACCGTGGTCGACACCGACGGTGATCGCCTGCGCGACCTCGGCGATCGCCTGGACATCCGCACCGTGCAGGGCAAGGGCTCGTTCCCCACCGTGCTGCGCCAGGCCGGTGCCGACGACGCCGACATGCTGGTGGCCGTGACCAACAGCGACGAGGTGAACATGGTCGCCTGCCAGGTGGCCTACACCCTGTTCCACACCCCCACCAAGATCGCCCGCGTGCGCGAGTCGGCCTACCTGACCCGCGAGGCGCTGTTCGACAACGAGGCCATCCCGGTCGACGTGCTGATCAGCCCCGAGCAGGTGGTCACCAACTACATCAAGCGCCTGATCGAGTACCCCGGTGCCCTGCAGGTGATCGACTTCGCCGAAGGCAAGGCCCAGCTGGTAGGCGTCCGCGCCTACTACGGCGGCCCGCTGGTGGGCCAGGAGCTGCGCCAGATCCGCGAGCACATGCCCAGCGTCGACACGCGCGTGGCGGCCATCTTCCGCCGCAACCGGCCGATCATCCCCAAGGGCGACACCGTGATCGAGGCGGACGACGAGGTGTTCTTCATCGCTGCCAAGGCCCACATCCGCGCGGTGATGAGTGAGCTGCGCCGCCTGGAGGACAGCTACAAGCGCGTGGTCATCGCCGGCGGCGGCAACATCGGCGAGCGCCTGGCCGAGGCCATCGAGAGCCGTTACCAAGTGAAGATCATCGAGATGAACCCGGCCCGCTGCCGCTACCTGTCGGACACCCTCGACAGCACCGTGGTGCTGCAGGGCAGCGCCTCGGACCGCGACCTGCTGGTGGAAGAGAACATCAACGACGCCGACATCTTCCTGGCCCTGACCAACGACGACGAGGCCAACATCATGTCCTCGCTGCTGGCCAAGCGGCTCGGCGCGCGCAAGGTGATGACCCTCATCAACAACCCCGCCTACGTGGACCTGGTGCAGGGCGGCGAGATCGACATCGCCCTCAGCCCCCAGCTCGCCACCATCGGCACCCTGCTCACCCACGTGCGCCGGGGCGACATCGTCAGCGTGCACTCCCTGCGCCGGGGCGCGGCCGAAGCCATCGAGGCCATCGCCCACGGCGACGCCAAGTCGAGCAAGGTGGTGGGCAAGATGATCGAGGACATCGCCCTGCCGCCGGGCACCACCATCGGCGCGGTGATCCGTGACGACGAGGTGCTGATCGCCCACGACGACACGGTGATCGAGTCCGGCGACCACGTGATCCTCTTCCTTGTGGACAAGAAGTACATCCGCGACGTGGAGCGGCTGTTCCAGGTCGGCCTGACCTTCTTCTGACGCCGCCAACCGGGCGCGCGCGGTATCCAGATACCGGCCGCCCGGTTTTCAGCCACTTCCTACATCCCCTCCCTGCGAGCCAGCGGTAGGGTTCGGACCCTCCCGTTCCGAGGGCCCGCCATGTCCCGCTTCGAACCCCTCCTGCCGCTGCGCCAGAACACTTACCTGCCTAACGCCGTGACCGGGCGAGCCCAGCGCCATGCGGTGATCCGCCGGATCCTCGGCGTGCTGCTGATGCTGTTCAGCAGCACCCAACTGCCGCCCCTGCTGATCGATCTGTACTACGGCGAAGGCGCCTGGCAGGGCTTTCTGATGGCGCTGTTGATCACCCTGGGCATCGGCCTGCTCACCTGGCTGCCGGTGCGCGGCGCCAACGGGGACCTGAAGATCCGCGACGGCTACCTGATCACCGCGCTGTTCTGGACCGTGCTCGGCACCTTCGGCTGCATACCCTTCCTGCTCATCGACACACCGCGCATGGACCTGGTGGACGCGCTGTTCGAGTCCGTCTCGGGCATCAGCACCACCGGGGCAACCGTGCTCACAGGGCTCGACCAGCTGCCCAAGGCGGTCCTCTACTACCGCCAGCAGCTGCAGTGGTTCGGCGGGATGGGGATCATCGTCCTCGCGGTGGCGATCATGCCCATGCTCGGGATCGGCGGCATGCAGCTGTACCGCGCCGAGATGCCCGGCCCGCTGAAGGAGCAGAAGCTCTCGCCACGCATCGCGGAAACCGCGCGCACCCTGTGGCTGATCTACTGCGGCCTGACCCTGGCCTGTGCGCTGGCGTACTGGGCCGCCGGGATGAGCCTGTTCGACGCCATCTGCCACAGCTTCTCCACCATCGCCATCGGCGGCTTCTCCACCCACGACGCCAGCATCGGCTACTTCGACAGCCCGCTGGTGGAGGCGGTGTGCATGTTCTTCCTGGTGGTCTCGGGGGTGAACTTCGGCCTGCACTTCCTCGCCTGGCGACAGCGCAGCCTGCGGCACTACCTGCGCGACGCGGAATGCCGCGCGTACCTGTTGCTGCTGCTGGGCACCTTCGTGATCTGCGCCACCACGCTCATCGTCCACCAGCACTACGAGGCGCCGCTGCAATCGATCCGCTATGCCGCGTTCATGGTGGTCTCGGTGGCCACCACCACCGGCTTCGGCCTGGCCGATTTCAGCACCTGGCCGACCCTGCTGCCGCACCTGCTGCTCTACACCACCTTCATCGGCGCCTGCGCCGGCTCCACCGGCGGCGGCATGAAGGTGATGCGCATCCTGCTGGTGCTGCGCCAGGGGGTGCGGGAGTTCCAGCGGCTGCTGCACCCCAACGGGGTGTTCACCCTCAAGCTGGGTCGGCGCCAGATTCCCGAGCGGGTGGTGGAGTCGGTCTGGGCCTTCTGCTCCATCTACCTGATGACCTTCGTGGTGCTGCTCCTGCTGCTGATTGCCATGGGGCTGGACCAGCTCACCGCCTTCTCCACCCTGGCCTCCTGCATGAACAACCTGGGCCCGGCACTGGGCGAGGCGGCGGCGCACTACGGCAACCTGCCCGATGGCGCCAAGCTGGTGCTGAGCCTGGCCATGGTGCTGGGGCGGCTGGAGGTGTTCTCCCTGCTGATCCTGCTCAGCCCGGCCTTCTGGCGGTTCTGAGCCTTGGGGTTGGGCGCTCGCGTCGATCAGGGTAGGGTGAGCGCCTCGACAGCCCGGGGACAGGACCATGATCGATTCACTGGAGAAGATGCTCGCCAAGGGCGTGGACAACGCGCTGCTGCGCTTCGGCCTCGGCAAGGGCTACCTCGACCAGGGTGATGCGACGGCAGCAACGCTGCACCTGCAACGCTGCGTCGAGCAGGACCCGGCCTACTCGGCGGCCTGGAAGCTGCTGGGCAAGGCGCTGGAGAGCACTGGTGACAGCGAGGGGGCTCGCCAGGCGTGGGAGCAGGGCCTGAGCGCCGCGCAGGCCAAGGGCGACAAGCAGGCGGAGAAGGAGATGGGGGTGTTCCTCAAGCGCCTCGCCCGCCGCCAGGGAGGGCAGTGACATGGTGCGCACCGTGCTCGCCCTGGGAATTGCGGCGTTCGCCTTGGACGGCGTCGCTGCCCAACCGGTGCCGCCCTACCAGGTCGATTCGATCAAGCCACCGATACTGGAAGCCCCGCCTTCGGCCGAACCTGCCCTGACCGAAGCCTGCCGCGCCTGGAAGCTGGACGCGCGGGGTGCCAGCCGCTTCTTCACCCTGGCCGAGCTGCTGGACGGCGTGGTGCTGCACCACGCGTTCTCCTGGGTGCCCTGCAGCATCGAAGGGCGCCTGCATGACGGCCGTGGCCAGGTGTGGAACTTCCGCATCAACGGCGGCGCCACGGCAACGACCTGGCGCGGTGAAGGGCCGACCCGGGAGGAGTATCGCTGGGGCTGCCGCCGCCAGGCGTGCGAACCACTGGTGCTGCTGACGGCGGACGAGGAAGGCTAGGGGATTTCCGGGAGCGGTCAGGAGCGGATCAGGACTCGACGAAGCGCAGGCCGACACCCTCGGCGTCCACCCGCATGATCTCCATCTGCAGGATCGGCGCTTCGAAGGGCAGGTCCTGCACTTGTCCGGTGAGGATGGTGCCCACCGGCAGGGCCACCAGGTCCGGGTGACGGACGTAAACGCCGCCGTCCGACAGGTCGCGGGTCTGGGCGAAGAGATCCCCGAAGCTCTCGTGACTGATCTTGATCCGGCACTTCATCGGCGTACGGGGATGCTGGCGCTGGTTGGAGGACATCGCGACACACCTTGGATTGGTCTGAGCGGTTTTTTAGCCTAAAACCACCGACTCGCCCAGCAGAAGGCGCAAAAAAGGCGCCGAAGCGCCTTTTCTCAATACCAGCGGGCTTCGCCCTCGGGGCGCTTCTTGAAGCGCTTCATGCTCCACATGTACTGGGTCGGGTAGGTGCGCACGTAGCGCTCCACCACGGCGCTCATCGCCGCCACGCCTTCTTCCACGTTGTCGCTGTACATCCCCTCCGGCGCGGCTTCGAGGATGACCTTGAAGCCGGAGCCATCCGGCAGGCGCAACGCATGCAGGAACACCCCGCGCGCCTTGCCGCCGGCGAGCATGCCGGGGACGAACTTGCTGGTCAGCGCCAGGGTGCCGAGGAAGGGCACGAACACGCCGGCGGACAGGCTCGGCTCCGGGTCGGCCGGAATGCCCACCGCGCCGCCCCGACGCACTTCCTTGATGACGCTGAGGATGCCTTCCTTGGTGGACGGCGCGACGCGGTTGCCGAGCTGCACGCGCTGCTTCTGCAGCAGTTCGTCCACGGCCTTCAGCTTCGGCGGACGGTAGAAGATGATCGGTTTGCACTGGGCACAGTAGAAGTGGTTCAGCACCTCCCAGTTGCCCAGGTGACTGGTGATGCCCACCACGCCCTTGCCGCTGGCCAATGCCTCGTGCAGCACCTCCAGGCCTTCCACCTCGCGCACCAGGCCGATGGACTTCTCCGCCGGCCAGATCCAGGCGCAGGCGCTTTCGGTGAGGGTGCGGCCGATGTCCATCAGGCTCTGGCCGACCCGCTGGTCGAGCTCGGCCGGGGACAGTTCCGGAAAGCACTTGGCGAGGTTGATCCGCGTGACCTCGCGGGAGCGGTTGGGCAGCTTCCACATCAGCCAGCCGATTGCCGCGCCCACGGCTTGTACGGCCCGCCAGGGCAGCAGGGCGAAGAGGCGCAGGAAGCCGACCACGAGGGCGCCTTTGAGCTTGTCCACAGGCAACTCCAGGGCAAGGAAAAGCGCGCATTCTACCGTGACGCGCGCTCAGGTGCGGGACGGACCGTCAGCCCGCCAGGAGCGGATGCCGGTCGCAGTCGAGGGTGTGGTCCATGACCATGCCGGTGGCCTGCATGAAGGCGTAGCAGATGGTCGGCCCGACGAAGGTGAAGCCCAGCTTGCGCAGCGCCTTGCTCATCGCCTCGGCCTCGGCCGTCACCGCCGGCACCTCGCTTCGGTCGGCGAAGCGGTTGATCCGTGGTGCGCCGCCGACGAAGGACCAGAGCAGGGCGGAGGGGTCCTCCAGGCGCAGCCAGGCCTGGGCGTTCTGCCGGGCCGCGCGCAGCTTGGCGCGGTTGCGGATGATGCCCGGGTCCTGCATGCGCACCTCGACTTCCTCGTCGGTCATCTGCGCCAGGCGCTGTGGGTCGAAACCGAACAGCACCTCGCGGTAGCGGGCACGCTTCTTCAGCACCGTGATCCACGACAGGCCGGCCTGGAAACCCTCCAGCAGGAGCATCTCGAACAGCGCCCCGGCATCCCGTTGGGGCACGCCCCATTCCTGGTCGTGGTAGGCGATGTAGAGGGGGTCTTCGTTGCACCAGAAGCAGCGTGGCATAAGGCTTTCCATGCGGTTGCGGCGGGTCGGATCGGGTATACTCGCGCCCTTTCAGTCGAATACCCAGCACAGGTGAAATTCGTGAGCCAGACTACGCCCGCCGTGCGCACCTTCCAAGACCTGATCCTCGCCCTGCAGCAGTACTGGGCCGAGCAGGGCTGCGTGGTGCTCCAGCCCTACGACATGGAAGTGGGCGCCGGTACCTTCCACACCGCCACCTTCCTCCGCGCCATCGGCCCGGAGACCTGGAACGCCGCCTACGTGCAGCCCTCGCGCCGCCCCACTGACGGCCGCTACGGCGAGAMCCCCAACCGCCTGCAGCACTACTACCAGTTCCAGGTGGTCCTGAAGCCCAACCCGGAGAACTTCCAGGAGCTGTACCTGGGCTCCCTGAAGGCCATCGGCATCGACCCGCTGGTGCACGACATCCGCTTCGTCGAGGACAACTGGGAGTCCCCCACCCTCGGCGCCTGGGGCCTGGGTTGGGAAATCTGGCTGAACGGCATGGAAGTCACCCAGTTCACCTACTTCCAGCAGGTCGGCGGCATCGAGTGCTACCCGGTGACCGGCGAGATCACCTATGGCCTGGAGCGCCTGGCCATGTACCTGCAGGGCGTGGACTCGGTCTATGACCTGGTGTGGACCGACGGCCCCTTCGGCGTGGTCACCTACGGCGACGTGTTCCACCAGAACGAGGTGGAGCAGTCCACCTTCAACTTCGAGCACGCCAACGTGCCGAAGCTGTTCGAGCTCTTCGACTTCTACGAGAGCGAGGCCAACCGCCTGATCGAGCTGCAGCTGCCGCTGCCGACCTACGAGATGGTCCTCAAGGCCTCCCACACCTTCAACCTGCTGGATGCCCGCCGCGCCATCTCCGTGACCGAGCGCCAGCGCTACATCCTGCGCGTGCGCACCCTGGCCCGCGCCGTGGCCCAGAGCTACCTGCAGGCGCGCGCGCGCCTGGGCTTCCCCATGGCGACCCCCGAACTGCGTGACGAAGTACTGGCCAAGCTGGAGGCGGCAGAATGAGTGCACAAGATTTCCTCGTCGAACTGGGCACCGAAGAGCTGCCGCCCAAGGCCCTCAAGTCCCTCGGTGACGCCTTCCTCGCCGGTATCCTCGGCGGCCTCAAGACGGCCGGCCTGAGCCACGGCGCCGCCCGCGTCTACGCCGCGCCGCGCCGCCTGGCGGTGCTGGTCGAGCAACTGGCCACCCAGCAGCCCGACCGCAGCGTCAACCTCGACGGCCCGCCGCTGCAGGCCGCCTTCGACGCCGCCGGCAACCCGACCCAGGCCGCCCTCGGCTTCGCCAAGAAGTGCGGCGTCGACCTGGCCCAGATCGACACCAGCGGGCCGAAGCTGAAGTTCAGCCAGACCATTCCCGGCCAACCCGCCAAGGGCCTGCTGGCTGGCATCGTCGAGGCCTCCCTGGCCGCCCTGCCGATTCCCAAGCGCATGCGCTGGGCTGCTCGCCGCGAAGAGTTCGTGCGCCCGACCCAGTGGCTGGTGATGCTCTTCGGCGATGACGTGGTGGACTGCGAGATCCTCGCCCAGAAGGCGGGCCGCGAGTCCCGTGGCCACCGCTTCCACAACCCCGCGAACATCCGCATCAGCAAGCCTTCCAGCTACCTGGAGGACCTGCGCGCCGCCTACGTGCTGGCCGACTTCGCCGAGCGCCGCGAGCTGATCGCCAAGCGCGTCGACCAACTGGCTGCCGAGCAGAAGGGCAGCGCCGTGGTACCGGCGGACCTGCTGGACGAGGTGACGGCACTGGTCGAGTGGCCGGTGCCGCTGGTGTGCTCGTTCGAGGAGCGCTTCCTCGAGGTGCCCCAGGAAGCCCTGATCACCACCATGCAGGACAACCAGAAGTACTTCTGCCTGCTGGATGCCAACGGCAAGCTGCTGCCGCGCTTCATCACCGTGGCCAACGTCGAGAGCAAGGACCCGGCGCAGATCATCTCGGGCAACGAGAAGGTCGTGCGTCCGCGCCTGACCGACGCGGAGTTCTTCTTCAAGCAGGACAAGAAGCAGAAGCTGGAAACCTTCAACGAGCGCCTGAAGAACGTGGTGTTCCAGGCCCAGCTCGGCACCGTGTACGAGAAGGCCGAGCGGGTTTCCGCACTGGCCGCCCACATCGCCGAGCGCGTCGGCGCAGACCCGGTGAAAGCCGCCCGTGCCGGCATCCTCGCCAAGTGCGACCTGGCCACCGAGATGGTCGGCGAGTTCCCGGAGATGCAGGGCATCGCCGGCTACTACTACGCTCTGAACGATGGTGAAGCGGACGACGTCGCCCACGCCCTGAACGAGCAGTACATGCCGCGTGGCGCCGGCGCCGAGCTGCCGCAGACCCTGACCGGTGCTGCGCTGGCGGTGGCCGACAAGCTGGACACCCTGGTGGGTATCTTCGGCATCGGCATGCTGCCCACCGGCAGCAAGGACCCCTTCGCCCTGCGCCGCCAGGCCCTCGGCGTACTGCGCATCCTCATCGAGAAGAAGCTGGACCTGGACCTGGACGACGCCGTCGGCTTCGCCATCGCCCAGTACGGCGACAAGGTGAAGGCGGACGGCCTGGCCACCCAGGTGCTGGACTTCATCTTCGACCGCCTGCGCGCCCGCTACGAAGACGAAGGCGTGGACGTGGCGGTGTACCTCTCCGTCCGTGCCCTCAAGCCGACCTCCGCCCTGGACTTCGACCAGCGCGTGCAAGCCGTGCAGGCCTTCCGCGCCCTGCCCGAAGCCGCCGCCCTGGCCGCCGCCAACAAGCGCGTCTCCAACCTGCTGGGCAAGGCCGAAGGCGAAGTTCCGGCCGTGGTCGACAGCGCCCTGCTGCAGGAAGACGCCGAGAAGGCCCTTGCCGCAGCCGTGGCAGAGGCCGAGCGTGCCGTGGCCCCCATGGCAGCCGCCCGGTGCTACAGCGAAGCTCTGGGCCGCCTGGCGAGCCTGCGCGAGCCGGTGGATGCGTTCTTCGAGGCGGTGATGGTCAACGTCGATGACGCAGCCGTCCGTGCGAACCGCTACGCCCTGCTGGCGAAGCTGCGCGGCCTGTTCCTCGGCGCCGCCGACATCTCCGTTCTCGGCTAAAGGCTGAGCCAACCGCAGGCGCCACGCCTGCGGTTGGCTGCCAGGACGTACCATGAAATTGCTCATCCTCGACCGCGACGGCGTCATCAACCATGACTCCGACGCCTACATCAAAAGCCTCGATGAATGGATCCCGATCCCGGGCGCCATCGAGGCCATTGCGCGCCTCTCGCGTGCGGGCTGGACCGTGGCCGTGGCCACCAACCAGTCGGGCATCGCGCGTGGCTACTACCCCCTGGAAACCCTCGACGCCATGCATGGGCGGCTGCGTGAGCGGGTGGCGGAGCAGGGCGGCGACGTCGGCCTGATCGTCCATTGCCCCCACGGGCCCGACGACGGCTGCGACTGCCGCAAACCCAAGCCGGGCATGCTGCTGCAGATTGCCGAGCACTACGGCGTACCGTTGGGCGGCATCTGGTTCGTCGGCGACAGTAGCGGTGACCTGGAGGCGGCCAGAGCCGTCGATTGTCAGCCTGTGCTGGTTAGAACCGGCAAGGGCGAGCGAACCCTGGCCAAAGGCGTGCCCGGGGACGTCCTCGTATTCGACGACCTGGCGGCCGTCGCCAACCATCTCCTCAGTTAGCCAAGGCAAGGAACCATGACGACAGTGCAGGCCATCAGAACCGTCCTCTTCTACCTGCTGCTGTCGTCCAGTGCCTTCGTCTGGGGCACGATCAGCTTCCTGGTCGCACCCTTCCTGCCGTTCCGCGCACGCTACCGCTTCGTGATCTGGCGCTGGTGCCGCTTCGCGGTCTGGCTGGCCAAGGTGGTGGCGGGTGTCGACTACCGCGTTGGGGGCATGGAGAACATCCCGCAGACGCCCTGCGTGATCCTCTCCAAGCACCAGAGCACCTGGGAAACCTTCTTCCTCTCCGGCTTCTTCGAACCCCTCAGCCAGGTGGTGAAGCGCGAGCTGCTCTACGTGCCGTTCTTCGGCTGGGCAATGGCCCTGCTGCGCCCCATCGCCATCGACCGCAGCAACCCCAAGGCTGCGCTCAAGCAGCTCGCCAGCCAGGGCGACGAGCGCCTGCGCCAGGGGGCCTGGGTGCTGGTGTTCCCGGAAGGAACCCGGGTTCCGGTGGGGCAGATGGGCAAGTTCTCCCGCGGCGGCACTGCACTGGCAGTCAACGCAGGGCTGCCGGTGTTGCCGGTAGCGCACAACGCCGGGCTGTTCTGGCCCAAGGTGGGCTGGGCCAAGTACCCCGGCACCATCCAGGTGGAGATCGGCCCGGCGATGTACGCAGAAGGGGAGGGGCCTCGTGCCATTGCCGAGCTGAACGACCGCGCCTACGCCTGGGTCGAGCAGGCCCAGCAGCGGATCGAAGGCGCCGCGCCCCAGCCTGTGGAAGCGGCGGACTCCACGCCTGCCTGATCTGTTGAAAAGCTGTGGATAAAAATACCGGCTATTGATTGTTTCCTGCCTGAGGCCCGCGTCAGTCGGGCCTCACAGCTTTTCCCTGGGAAACCGACGATTGGTGCATAAGCTGATTGCCCGGACGGGATTCAGCGCTTCAGGTAGCGCGATTCCAATGCATTGAAACAGCGCACCAGACGATCCCGCTCCACACCGGGAAATGCCTTCTCGAACTGCACCATCAGCACGCCGACCTTTACCCTGCCGCTGCGCAGCTGTCGCTCCAGATAGTCCATCAGCACGTCATCGCTGACGAGCGCCTCCGGCAAGCCTGGGGTTTCCTGCATGACGCGCACTCCTTTCCTGTTCCCAATAAAAAGCCCCGGCACAGGGCCGGGGCTGGAAGCATAGCCAAGCACTCGGGTGGGTTACACGTCGAGGTTGGACACCGCCAGGGCGTTGCTCTCGATGAAGTCGCGACGGGGTTCCACCGCATCGCCCATCAGGGTGTTGAAGATCTGGTCCGCGGCGATCGCGTCCTCGATGGTCACCTTGAGCATGCGGCGGACGTTCGGGTCCATGGTGGTTTCCCACAGCTGCTCCGGGTTCATCTCGCCAAGGCCTTTGTATCGCTGGATGGTGTGGCGCTTGGTGCTCTCGGTCATCAACCAGGCCAGGGCGTCCTTGAAGCTGCTGACGGGTTTGCGACGCTCGCCACGCTGCACGTAGGCCCCCTCTTCCAGCAGGCTGTTGAGCTGCTCGCCGAGGGTAGTGACCTGGCGGTAATCATTGCTGGCGAAGAAGTCGCGGTTGAAGGTCACGTAGTGCGACAGGCCATGAGCGGTCTGCTGGACTTCGGGCAGCCACAGGTGGCGCTCGCGGTCTTCACGCAGGCTGATGGAGTAGGTCAGGCCGGACTTCTCCGCACCCTTCAGGCGCTCTTCGAACTGCTTGAGCCAGCCCTCCATCGCGCCCTGGTCGGACAGCTGCTCCACGCTGACGCGGGGCAGGTAGACCATGTGCTCGGTGAGCTCCTGCGGGTACAGGCGGGACAGGCGCTTGAGGGTGCGCATGACGGCGCGGTATTCGTTGACCAGACGCTCCAAGGCTTCGCCCGACAGGCCCGGGGCGTTTTCGTTGACGTGCAGGCTGGCGTCTTCCAGGGCCGACTGGGTCATGTACTCGTCCATGGCCTCGTCGTCCTTGATGTACTGCTCCTGCTTGCCACGCTTGACCTTGTACAGCGGCGGCTGGGCGATGTAGACGTAGCCGCGCTCGATCAGCTCCGGCATCTGACGGAAGAAGAACGTCAGCAGCAAGGTACGGATGTGCGAACCGTCCACGTCGGCGTCGGTCATGATGATGATGTTGTGGTAGCGCAGTTTCTCGATGTTGTACTCCTCGCGCCCGATCCCGCAGCCCAGCGCGGTGATCAGGGTGCCGACTTCCTGGGAGGACAGCATCTTGTCGAAACGGGCCTTTTCCACGTTGAGGATCTTGCCCTTCAGCGGGAGGATGGCCTGGGTCCTACGGTTGCGCCCTTGCTTGGCCGAGCCACCCGCGGAGTCACCCTCCACGATGTAGAGTTCGGAAAGGGCAGGGTCCTTCTCCTGGCAGTCGGCGAGCTTGCCGGGCAGGCCGGCGATGTCCAGGGCGCCCTTGCGGCGTGTCATCTCGCGGGCCTTGCGCGCAGCCTCACGGGCGCGGGCGGCATCGATCATCTTGCCGACGACAGCCTTGGCTTCGTTGGGGTTCTCCAGCAGGAAGTCGGCGAAGTACTTGCCCATTTCCTGCTCGACGGCAGTCTTCACCTCGCTGGAGACCAGCTTGTCCTTGGTCTGCGAGCTGAACTTCGGATCCGGCACCTTGACCGAGATGATGGCGGTCAGGCCTTCACGGGCATCGTCGCCGGTGGTGGCGATCTTGTACTTCTTCGCCAGGCCTTCCTGCTCGATGTAGTTGTTCAGGTGACGGGTGAGGGCAGAGCGGAAGCCTGCCAGGTGGGTACCGCCGTCACGCTGGGGAATGTTGTTGGTGAAGCAAAGGATGTTCTCGTTGAAGCTGTCGTTCCACTGCAGCGCCACCTCGACACCCACGCCGTCTTCTTCGCGCTGGATGTTGAAGTGGAAGACCTCATTGACGATGGTCTTGTTGGTGTTCAGGTACTCAACGAAGGCCTTCAGGCCGCCCTCGTACTTGAACATCTCTTCCTTCCCACTGCGCTCGTCACGCAGGAGGATGCCCACGCCGGAGTTGAGGAAGGACAGTTCGCGCAGACGCTTGGCGAGGATGTCCCAGCTGAAATGGATATTGGTGAAGGTCTCGGCAGAGGCCTTGAAGTGCACCTCGGTGCCGGTTCCGTCGGTCTCGCCAACGGCACGCAGGGCGAACTGGGGAACGCCGTGGCGATAGATCTGCTCCCAGACCTGGCCTGCACGGCGAATGGTCAGGCGCAGCTCCTCGGACAGGGCGTTGACCACGGAAACCCCCACGCCGTGGAGGCCGCCGGACACCTTGTAGGTGTTGTCATCGAACTTACCGCCGGCGTGGAGCACGGTCATGATGACCTCGGCAGCGGAGACCCCTTCTTCCTTGTGGATATCCACCGGAATACCCCGGCCGTTGTCACGGACGGTGATCGACTCATCGGTGTGGATGGTGATGCTGATCTCGGAGCAGTAACCCGCCAGGGCTTCGTCGATGGAGTTGTCCACCACTTCGAAGACCATGTGGTGCAGACCGGTCCCATCGTCGGTATCGCCGATGTACATACCCGGGCGCTTGCGTACGGCGTCCAGTCCCTTCAGCACCTTGATGCTGGAAGAGTCGTACGTGTTGTTCTCGCTCATGCTTCACTCCGATGATCAAAGGTCTGGGTGATACCACCATGTTCCACGTGGAACATGGCTACCGGCGTATCCGTTCGCCAGCCGTCCCTCATTAGTTCGTGATCGACGCAGGTGATGAATACCTGGCAATCCAATTCGTCCAGCAAACGGCAAAGGGCGCGCCGGTGCTGTTCATCCAGTTCAGACGGAAGGTCGTCCACCAGATAGATGCATTGGCCATGTTTGGCCTGGTTGAGCAGGTGCCCCTGGGCGATGCGCAACGCGCACACCACCAGCTTCTGCTGGCCTCGGGAAAGAATCTCGGCGGCATTGTGCCCACCTAATCGCAACCGCAGGTCGGCACGCTGGGGGCCGGCTTGGGTATGCCCCATTTGCTGGTCGCGGAGAAGGGAAGTGGCCAGCACATCGGCAAGCTCCTTGTCCTTGTCCCATCCGCGGTAATAGCTGAGGGTGAGCCCTTCGATCTGTACCAGCTCCTGCAGGGTGCGCTCGAAAACCGGCTTCAACGCCTGGATATAGGCTCGTCGATAGCCATCGATTTCCGCACTCGCGAGGGTCAGTTCACGGTCCCAGACCGCCTGCGAAACGGCGTCAAGTGTACCATGCCGGAGCCACGAGTTCCGATGCCTCAGGGCCTTCTGCAGGCGCTGCCAGGCGGGGAGAAAACGAGGTTCCACGTGGAACACTCCCCAGTCGAGAAACTGCCGACGAATCTTTGGAGCACCTTCCAGAAGACGGAAGCTGTCCGGATTGATGACTTGAAGCGGCAAGGTCTCGGCAAGCTGAGCAGCGCTCTTGGCATTCTGCCCGTCGATGCGAATATGGAACTCCCCGTTCCGTTCCCGGGATATGCCCAGGCTGCTGCTACGCCCCTCCAGGAGTTCGACCTGGCCGAAGACGGTACAGGCTGGCTGGTCGTGCTGGATGACAGGCTGCAGCTTGTTGCTGCGAAAGGATCGGGCAAGCCCGAGCAGGTAGATGGCTTCGAGCAGGCTGGTCTTACCGCTGCCGTTGTCGCCATGGATGATGTTGATGCGGGGGGAAGGGGAGAGCGTCACCGGGTGCAGGTTTCGCACCGCGGTGACGGTGACGCGGCTGAGGGACATCGAGCGTGTTACAGGCGCATCGGCATGACGACATAGGAGGAGTCGTCGTTGTCGGCTTCCTGGAGCAGGGCACTGCTGTTGGAATCGGACAGGATGAGGCGCACCTGGTCGGTGGTCATCACACCCAGCACGTCGAGCAGGTAGCTGACGTTGAAACCGATCTCCAGGTTGCTGCCACCGTACTCGACGGCCACTTCCTCTTCCGCCTCTTCCTGCTCCGGGTTGTTGGCCTGGATCTTCAGCAGACCGGCCGCCAGTTGCAGGCGAATGCCGCGGTACTTCTCGTTGGACAGGATCGCGGTGCGGCTGAAGGCCTCACGCAGCGCCTGGCGATCACCGACGACCAGCTTGTCGCCGCCACGGGGCAGCACACGCTCGTAGTCCGGGAACTTGCCGTCGACCAGCTTGGAGGTGAAGGTGAACTCGCCGGTGGTGGCGCGGATGTGGTGCTGGCCAAGCACAATGCGGACTTCGCCATCCTGCTCTGTGAGCAGGCGCGCCAGTTCGAGGATGCCCTTGCGCGGCACGATCACCTGGTGGCGATCCACACCTTCGATGCCGGCCTGCATGGCGCACATCGCCAGGCGGTGGCCATCGGTGGCAACGGCGCGCAGCACGCCGGCGTTCACTTCCAGCAGCATGCCGTTGAGGTAGTAGCGCACGTCCTGCTGGGCCATGGCGAAACTGGTGCGTTCGATCAGGCGACGCAGCTTGCTCTGCACCAGGCTGAAGTTCAGCGAGCCCGGGCCCTCTTCCACGGTGGGGAAGTCATTGGCAGGCAGGGTGGAGAGGGTGAACTTGCTCCGGCCGGCCTTGATCAGCAGCTTCTGCTCGTCGACGCGGATATCGATCAGCGCATCGCTGGGCAGGCTCTTGCAGATGTCCATCAGCTTGCGCGCCGGTACGGTGATCTCACCCGGCTCAGCCGCTTCTTCGAGGACTACGCGCCCGACCAGCTCGACCTCAAGGTCGGTACCGGTCAGCGACAGCTGCTGGCCTTCAACCACCAGCAACACATTGGAGAGGACCGGCAAGGTCTGGCGGCGCTCGACGACGCCGGCGACCAGTTGCAGGGGTTTCAACAGGGCTTCGCGTTGAATGGTGAAATGCATGGTCTAGTCCCTTGCCTCAATGGGCTGCGCTTGAACGGTCACGTGGTCAGTGTACGCAGCAGGTTCTTGTAGTCCTCGCGGATATCCGCGTCGGATTCCCTGAGTTCCGCAATCTTACGACAGGCATGCAGAACAGTCGTGTGGTCTCGTCCACCAAAGGCGTCGCCGATTTCCGGCAAGCTGTGGTTGGTCAGTTCCTTGGACAGTGCCATGGCCACCTGGCGCGGCCGCGCGACGGAGCGCGAGCGGCGCTTGGACAGCATGTCCGACATCTTGATCTTGTAGTACTCGACGACGATGCGCTGGATGTTGTCGATGCTGACCAGCTTGTCCTGCAGGGCCAGCAGGTCCTTCAGGGATTCACGGATCAGCTCGATGGTGATCTCGCGCCCCATGAAGTGCGCGTGGGCGATGACCCGCTTGAGCGCACCTTCCAGCTCACGGACGTTCGAGCGGATGCGCTGGGCGATGAAGAACGCGGCATCGTGGGGCAGGTCGACCTTGGCCTGCTCGGCTTTCTTCATCAGGATCGCCACACGGGTCTCCAGCTCCGGCGGCTCCACTGCCACCGTCAGGCCCCAGCCGAAACGGGACTTCAGGCGCTCCTCGAGCCCCTCGATCTCCTTTGGATAGCGGTCACTGGTGAGGATCACCTGTTGGCCGCCCTCCAGCAGGGCGTTGAAGGTGTGGAAGAACTCCTCCTGGGAACGCTCCTTGCGGGCGAAGAACTGGATGTCGTCGATGAGCAGCGCGTCCACCGAGCGGTAGAAGCGCTTGAACTCGTTGATCGCATTCAGCTGCAGCGCCTTGACCATGTCAGCGACGAAACGCTCGGAGTGCAGGTAGACGATTTTCGCATTGGGGTTCTTCTTCAGCAGGTGGTTACCCACCGCGTGCATCAGGTGGGTCTTGCCGAGGCCCACGCCCCCATAAAGGAAGAGCGGGTTGTAGCCGTGCTTCGGGTTGTCCGCCACCTGCCAGGCTGCAGCACGGGCCAACTGGTTGGACTTGCCTTCGACGAAGTTCTCGAAGGTGAAGGTGCGGTTCAGGTAGCTGGTGTGCTTCAACGCCCCCTCGACCTGCACCGAGCGCTCCGTGCGAACGGCGGGCGGTGCCGAGACGGAGGCGAGCGGATCGAGGCTCGCGCGGCTTTCCTCGACGGTCTCGACACGCTGTGCAGCCACCGGCGCAACGGGCGCAGGGGTGATCACAGGTGGCGCGGAAACCGGAACGGGCGCGACACGGGGCGGCGGTGGGTTGCGCTTGCTGCCGATCAGCAACGACAGCGCAGGCGCCAGGCCATTGCCTCGCTCACTGAGCAACTCCAGCAGGCGACCCATGTACTTTTCGTTGACCCAGTCCAATACGAAACGATTGGGGGCGTAGACCCGGAGTTCGTCACCCTCGGCCTCGACCTGCAACGGACGGATCCAGGTGTTGAATTGCTGGGCGGGCAGTTCGTCGCGCAGAAGATCGACGCACTGCTGCCAAAGTTCCACTGACACGGATGTCCCCCAGGTAGGAAAGGAGTGCGGTGAAAAAGCTGGCGCATAGTGTAGCGGTCAGCGGCCAAGTTATCCACATGCAATTCGTCGATTCGCCAAGGAAAATCAATGTCTTATTGACGCACCACGCAGCACCTGGGATAGCCCGTGAAAGCTGTGGATAACGACCGCTTAGCTCGGTATACAAGGCCCTGGATAACCCAGTGCACAAAGACCCTGTGGACAACAGACCGATTTATGCCCCGCTTGCCAACAGCCCCGGCACAGCTGCTCCCCGACTTGCTGACAGGCTTTTCCCGGGCCAGCTTGTGCGCAACCCGGCCCCTTGAGGCAGTTTTCCACAGGCAGAGGGGCTCACTACATTTATAAGCTCATTCATCCTTCTTTAATCCGTCTTCTTTTCTATCTATTCCTGCCTGGGATTCATCGCTGGTTGGAAATTGACCTGCTCACGCCATTTCTCTAGAATTGCCGGTCTCTTAAACGGGGGCCACCTCGGCCCGTTGTGATCAACCAGGTAACGAATCATGAAACGCACTTTCCAGCCCAGCACCCTCAAGCGCGCTCGTACCCACGGTTTCCGTGCTCGTATGGCCACCAAGAACGGCCGCCAAGTCCTGTCGCGTCGCCGCGCCAAGGGCCGCAAGCGCCTGACCGTCTGATTCACCCGGAACAGGTGGTGAGTCGAGGCTTCGGCCGGGAAAAGCGACTACTGGTCCCCCGGCAATTCAAGGCGGTCTTCGACTCCCCTTCCGGCAAGGTCCCCGGCAGGAATGTCCTGCTGCTCGCACGCGACAACGCCCTCGATCATCCCCGCTTGGGCATGGTGATCGGCAAGAAGAGCGTCAAGCTGTCCGTCGAGCGCAACCGCCTCAAACGCCAGATACGCGAATCCTTCCGCCACAACCTCGAGTTGCTGGCCGGTTGGGACATCGTGATCGTGGCCAAGCGAGGCCTGGGCGATCTGGAGAACGAAGAGCTCAAGCAGCAATTCGGCAAACTCTGGAAGCGCCTTGCACGCAGCCGGCCTCGCCCTGAGTCTCCGACCGAACCAGGGATGGCCGACACCCCTCATGCGTAAACTGGCCCTCGTTCCGATCCAGTTCTATCGCTACGCCATCAGCCCGCTGATGGCCAGTCACTGCCGCTTCTATCCCAGCTGTTCCTGTTATGCACAGGAGGCCATCGAACGTCATGGCGTCCTGCGTGGTGGCTGGCTGACCCTGCGTCGACTGGGTCGCTGTCACCCCTGGAACCCCGGCGGCTATGACCCGGTTCCCCCTGCCAACACATCCCAATCCTCTTCGATGGCCGAGTAATCATGGATATCCAACGCTCGATCCTGATAGTCGCCCTGGCGATCGTGTCCTACCTCATGGTTCTCCAGTGGAACCAGGACTACGGCCAGGCCGCACTGCCGACCACCAGCACCGCTGCCTCCAGTGCACCGTCTTCCCTGCCGGAAACCGGTTCGCCGGCCCAACGCAGCAGCGACGACGTGCCCACCGCCGAGGGACCTGGCCAGGCCAGCGCCCCCATGACGGCACAGAGCGCGCCGAGCAACGAGCTGATCCGTGTCGACACCGACGTGCTGAACATCGCCATCGATCCGAACGGTGGTGACATCGTCCAGCTGACGCTGCCGAAGTACCCCCGTCGCCAGGATCACCCGGATGTTCCGTTCCAGCTGTTCGACAACGGCAACGAGCGTACCTACCTGGCCCAGAGCGGTCTGATCGGTGCCAACGGCCCGGATGGTCGTGCCAGCGGCCGCCCGATGTATGCCTCTGCCCAGCGCCAGTACAAGCTGGCCGACGGCCAGGATCAGCTGGTGGTCGACCTGACCTACAGCGACGCCGGTGTGAACTACACCAAGCGCTTCACCTTCACCCGCGGCCAGTACGACCTCAAGGTGACCTACCGCATCGACAACCAGAGCGGCCAGCCCTGGACCGGCAACCTCTATGCCCAGCTCAAGCGTGACGGTAGCGGTGATCCGTCCTCCAGCACCGCCACCGGCGTCTCCACCTACCTGGGTGCAGCTGTTTGGACCCCGAGCGAGCCCTACAAGAAGATTTCCATCAAGGACATCGACAAGCAGGAGTTCAAGGAAACCGTCGATGGCGGCTGGGTCGCCTGGCTGCAGCACTACTTCGTGACGGCCTGGATTCCTGAAAAAGGCCAGACCAGCATCATCCAGACCCGCAAGGACACCAAGGGCAACTACATCGTCGGTTTCGTCGGCTCCAGCCTCAACGTCGCCGCGGGTGGCCAGGGTGAAAGCTCGGCCGTGCTGTACGCCGGTCCGAAGATCCAGAACCACCTGAAGGAACTGTCCCCAGGCCTGGAACTGACCGTCGACTACGGCTTCCTGTGGTTCATCGCCCAGCCGATCTTCTGGCTGCTGCAACATATCCACAGCCTGATCGGCAACTGGGGCTGGTCGATCATCGCCCTGACCGTGCTGATCAAGCTCGCCTTCTTCCCCCTCTCCGCCGCCAGCTACAAGTCCATGGCCCGCATGCGTGCCGTGTCGCCCAAGCTGCAGGCGCTGAAGGAACAGTTCGGTGACGATCGCCAGAAGATGTCCCAGGCGATGATGGAGCTGTACAAGAAAGAGAAGATCAACCCGCTGGGCGGCTGCCTGCCGATCCTGGTGCAGATGCCGGTGTTCCTGGCCCTGTACTGGGTACTGCTGGAAAGCGTCGAGATGCGCCAGGCCCCCTGGATGTTCTGGATCACCGACCTGTCGATCAAGGATCCGTTCTTCATCCTGCCGATCATCATGGGCGCCACCATGTTCATCCAGCAGCACCTGAACCCGACCCCGCCGGATCCGATGCAGGCCAAGGTCCTCAAGCTGATGCCGGTGATCTTCACCTTCTTCTTCCTGTGGTTCCCGGCCGGCCTGGTGATCTACTGGGTGGTCAACAACTGCCTGTCCATTGCACAGCAGTGGTACATTACGCGGCAGATCGAAGCGTCCACCAAGGCCAGTGCCTGACGCCAGAACCGCCTGAAAAAAGACGCCCCCATCGTGGGGCGTCTTGCTATCCGCTCGTTGAAGGAGAGCCCATGAACGCGCCCCGTGAAACCATCGCCGCCGTCGCCACCGCCCAGGGTCGGGGTGGTGTCGGTATCGTGCGCGTCTCGGGTCCCCTGGCGGGACAGATCGGCGAGGCCGTCACCGGTCGCTCGCTCAAGCCCCGATTCGCCCATTACGGCGCCTTCCGGGACAGCGAGAACGGCGCCCTGGACGAAGGGCTTGCCCTGTACTTCCCCGGACCGAACTCCTTCACCGGGGAAGACGTCTTGGAGTTGCAGGGGCACGGCGGCCCCGTGGTGCTCGACCTGCTGCTCAAACGCTGCCTCGCGTTGGGCGCACGCCTGGCACGCCCTGGTGAGTTCAGCGAGCGCGCCTTCCTCAACGACAAGCTCGACCTGGCCCAGGCCGAGGCGATCGCCGACCTGATCGAAGCCAGCTCCGAACAGGCCGCGCGAAATGCCCTGCGCTCCCTGCAGGGCGCTTTCTCGGCTCGGGTACACGGGTTGACCGAGCGACTCATCCAGTTGCGCATCTATGTCGAGGCCGCCATCGACTTTCCGGAAGAGGAAATCGACTTCCTCGCCGATGGCCATGTGCTCGGCCTGCTGGACGGCGTTCGCACGGACTTATCCACAGTCCTCAAGGAAGCAGGGCAGGGCGCCTTGCTGCGGGACGGCATGACCGTGGTCATCGCCGGGCGCCCCAACGCCGGCAAGTCCAGCCTGCTGAATGCCCTGGCGGGGCGAGAGGCAGCCATCGTCACCGACATCGCCGGTACCACCCGAGACGTGCTGCGTGAACATATCCACATCGACGGCATGCCCCTGCACGTGGTGGACACCGCCGGCTTGCGCAGCACCGACGACCATGTGGAAAAGATCGGCGTGGAACGTGCCCTGAAGGCCATCAACGAGGCTGACCGCGTCCTGTTGGTGGTGGACGCCAGTGCACCGGAAGCGGCCGACCCCTTCGCTCTCTGGCCGGAGTTCCTCGACACCTCGCCCGACCCCGCGCGGGTGACGCTGATCCGCAACAAGGCGGACCTGAGCGGCGAAGCCGTGGGGCTGGAAATTTCCGCCGACGGCCACGCCACCCTGAGCCTCAGTGCACGCTCCGGCGCCGGCCTCGAGCTGCTGCGGGATCACCTCAAGGCCTGCATGGGCTACGAGCAGACCGCCGAGAGCAGCTTCAGCGCCCGCCGCCGGCACCTGGAATCCCTGCGGCAGGCCAGCACCCATCTGGATCATGGCCGTGATCAGCTCACCCACCTGGGCGCTGGCGAGCTGCTGGCGGAAGACCTGCGCCTTGCACAGCAGGCCCTGGGCGAAATCACCGGTGCATTCAGCTCCGACGACCTCCTGGGCCGGATCTTCTCCAGCTTCTGCATCGGCAAGTAGCCGCTCCCCCCTCCACGACCACTTCCCCCTCCCCATGCTGCCAACTCACGGCAGCGTGGAATGGGCGCCTGCGCGCCGAATAAACCCTGTTGATAACCTGGCCTGAACCCCGTCCATAACCCTGGGTAAAAGACGGAGGATAACTGCCCTGTGAATAAGATCATTTTTAATCCACAGGCCCGACACGGGCATCCCCCAGGAAACCGCCAGGAACTCGACAGGCTTATCCTTGGCTACACGCATTGTGTTTAGGGGCTGACAGGTACTTATCCACAGAAAGGTGCTTCACCATACATAAACACAAGAACAAGCTCTTTAAGAAATTCTCTTCTCTTTTCTTTTTTCTACCCACGAGGTTTTTCCACAAGACGGGTTAATCAGGGGAAGCGGGTGTGGAAAACTTACGGAATCACCAATTGGCTATTTTTTGTGCAGAAGGCTTCATTCAAGAAGGCTAAATCCCTATACTTGCCGCCTTCCCTATTTCCCCCTTCCAGAACAGGCACGAGGTGCGTGGTGGATTTCCCTTCCCGTTTTGACGTGATCGTGATCGGCGGCGGTCATGCCGGTACCGAGGCCGCGCTGGCATCCGCCCGCATGGGCGTTAAGACCTTGCTGCTGACCCATAACGTCGAAACCCTGGGCCAGATGAGCTGCAACCCGGCCATCGGCGGCATCGGCAAGAGCCACCTGGTCAAGGAAATCGATGCATTGGGTGGCGCCATGGCCACTGCCACCGATCTGGGCGGCATTCAGTTCCGCGTACTCAACAGCCGCAAGGGCCCGGCAGTACGCGCTACACGTGCCCAGGCTGACCGTGTCCTCTACAAGGCGGCGATTCGCGAGATCCTGGAAAACCAGCCGAACCTGTGGATATTCCAGCAGGCCTGTGACGACCTGATTGTGGAAAACGACCAGGTGAAGGGCGTCGTAACTCAGATGGGCCTGCGCTTCCATGCCGAATCCGTGGTACTGACCACTGGCACCTTCCTCGGCGGACTTATCCACATCGGGCTGCAGAACTATTCAGGTGGTCGTGCCGGCGACCCGCCGTCCATCGCCCTGGCTCATCGCCTGCGTGAGCTGCCCCTGCGGGTCGGACGCCTGAAGACCGGCACCCCGCCGCGCATCGATGGCCGCTCCGTCGACTTCTCGGTGATGACCGAGCAACCCGGCGATACGCCGATCCCGGTGATGTCCTTCCTGGGCAACAAGGAGCAGCACCCGCGCCAGGTCAGCTGCTGGATCACCCACACCAATGCCCGCACCCACGAGATCATCGCCAGCAACCTCGACCGCTCGCCGATGTACTCGGGGGTCATCGAAGGGGTCGGCCCGCGCTACTGCCCGTCGATCGAGGACAAGATCCACCGCTTCGCCGACAAGGACAGCCACCAGGTGTTCCTCGAGCCGGAAGGCCTGACCACCCACGAGCTGTACCCGAACGGCATCTCCACCTCGCTGCCCTTCGATGTGCAACTGGACATCGTCCGCTCCATCCGCGGCATGGAGAACGCCCACATCGTGCGTCCCGGGTACGCCATCGAGTACGACTACTTCGACCCGCGCGACCTCAAGTACAGCCTGGAGACCAAGGTCATCGGCGGCCTGTTCTTCGCCGGGCAGATCAACGGCACCACCGGCTACGAAGAGGCCGGTGCACAGGGCCTGCTGGCCGGCGCCAACGCCGCGCTGCGTGCCCAGGGCCGTGAAGCCTGGTGCCCGCGTCGTGACGAGGCCTACATCGGCGTGCTGGTGGATGACCTCATCACCCTGGGCACCCAGGAGCCCTACCGCATGTTCACTTCGCGGGCCGAGTACCGGCTGATCCTCCGCGAGGACAACGCCGACCTGCGCCTGACCGAAAAAGGTCGCGAACTGGGTCTGGTGGACGACCGTCGCTGGGCCGCCTTCGAGGCCAAGCGCGAGGGCATCGCCCTGGAAGAGCAGCGCCTGAAGAGCACCTGGGTACGCCCCGGTACGCCCCAGGGCGATGCCATCGCCGAGCGTTTCGGCACGCCGCTCACCCACGAGTACAACCTGCTCAACCTGCTCAGCCGCCCGGAGATCGACTACGCCGGCCTGGTGGAAGTGACCGGCAACGGCGCCGAGGATCCGCAGGTGGCCGAACAGGTGGAGATCAAGACCAAGTACGCCGGCTACATCGACCGCCAGCAGGACGAGATCGCCCGCCTGCGCGCCAGCGAGAACACCCGCCTGCCCGATGACCTGGACTACGCCGCCATCTCCGGCCTGTCTAAGGAGATCCAGCACAAGCTGGGCAACGCCCGTCCGGAGACCCTGGGGCAGGCCTCGCGCATCCCCGGCGTCACCCCGGCGGCCATCTCGCTGCTGCTGATCCACCTGAAGAAGCGTGGTGCCGGTCAGTCGCTGGAGAGAAGTGCCTGATGTCCCTCGTCACCTCCCGGCACGCCGAAGAACTGACCCAGGGCGCCGCGACCCTGGGCGTAGCGCTTGATGCCCGTCAGCATGAGCTGCTGATGGGCTACCTGGCCCTGCTGATCAAGTGGAACAAGGCCTACAACCTCACCGCGGTGCGCAACCCGGACGAGATGGTGTCGCGCCATCTGCTGGACAGCCTCAGCGTGGTGCCCTTCGTCGCCGAGCGCGGCAATGACTGGCTCGACGTCGGCAGCGGCGGCGGCATGCCCGGCGTGCCCCTGGCGATCCTGTTCCCCGAGCGTCGCTTCACCTTGCTGGACTCCAACGGCAAGAAGACCCGCTTCCTCACCCAGGTGAAGCTGGAGCTCGGTCTCGACAACCTCGGTGTGGTCAACGCACGCGTCGAAGCCTTCCGTCCGGAGCAACCCTTCGCCGGCATCGTCTCCCGCGCATTCAGTGCCCTGGAGGACTTCGCCAACTGGACCCGCCACCTGGGCGACCGCGACACCCACTGGCTGGCCATGAAGGGACTGCGCCCGGATGACGAACTGGCGCGCATGCCCGAAGACTTCAAGGTCGAAGCGGAGCACACCCTCGCGGTTCCCGGTTGCCAAGGCCAACGCCATCTGCTGATACTGCGCCGCACGGAATGAAGGGGGGTAAGGCAGCCATGGCCAAGGTATTCGCGATCGCCAACCAGAAGGGCGGAGTGGGCAAGACCACCACCTGCATCAACCTGGCTGCGTCGCTGGTCGCGACCAAGCGTCGTGTCCTGCTGATCGACCTCGATCCCCAGGGCAACGCCACCATGGGCAGCGGCATCGACAAGCACGCCCTGGAGCATTCCATCTATGACGTCCTGATCGGCGAGTGCGACCTGGCCGACGCCATGCAGTTCTCCGAGCACGGTGGCTACCAGCTGCTGCCGGCCAACCGCGACCTGACCGCGGCCGAAGTGGCCCTGCTGGAAATGAAGATGAAGGAAAGCCGCCTGCGCTATGCCCTGGCACCGGTGCGGGAGAACTACGACTACATCCTCATCGACTGCCCGCCGTCCCTGTCGATGCTCACCATCAACGCCCTGGTGGCGGCCGATGGTGTGATCATCCCCATGCAGTGCGAGTACTACGCACTGGAAGGGCTGTCCGACCTGATCAACAGCATCCAGCGCATCGGCCAGTTGCTGAACCCCGAACTGAAGATCGAAGGCCTGTTGCGCACCATGTACGATCCGCGCATCAGCCTCACCAACGACGTCAGCGCCCAGCTCAAGGAGCACTTCGGCGACAAGCTCTACGACGCCGTCATCCCCCGCAACGTACGCCTCGCCGAGGCACCCAGCTTCGGCATGCCGGCGCTGGTGTACGACAAGCAATCCCGTGGCGCCATCGCCTACCTTGCGCTGGCTGGCGAAGTGGTTCGCCGACAGCGCGCCGGCGCCAGAACAGCTACCGCATAAGGAAACCGCATGGCAGCGAAAAAACGAGGCCTGGGTCGTGGCCTGGACGCCCTGCTGGGCGGCAACAACGCCACCGTCCTGCAGGAGGAGGCCAGCAAGGCCGATACTCGCGAGCTGCAGAACCTGCCTCTGGACCTGATCCAGCGCGGCAAGTACCAACCCCGCCGGGACATGGATCCCACCGCCCTCGAAGAGCTGGCCCAGTCGATCAAGGCCCAGGGCGTCATGCAACCCATCGTGGTGCGCCCCATCGGTGGCGGCCGCTTCGAGATCATTGCCGGTGAGCGCCGCTGGCGTGCCAGCCAGCAGGCCGGTCTGGACCGCATCCCGGCCCTGGTGCGTGAGGTACCGGACGAAGCCGCCATCGCCATGGCGCTGATCGAGAACATCCAGCGTGAAGACCTCAGCCCGATCGAAGAGGCCGTGGCGCTTCAGCGCCTGCAGCAGGAGTTCCAGCTCACCCAGCAACAGGTGGCCGAAGCGGTGGGCAAGTCCCGCGTCACCATCACCAACCTGCTGCGCCTGATCGGCCTGCCGGAAGAGGTGAAGACCCTCCTGGCCCATGGCGACCTGGAAATGGGCCATGCCCGTGCACTGCTCGGCCTGCCCCTGGAACGCCAGGTGGAAGGCGCGCGACATGTTGTCGCACGCGGGCTCACCGTGCGCCAAACCGAGGCACTGGTGAGGCAGTGGCTGAACACCCGCGAGAAGCCTGTCGAAGCGGTCAAGTCCGACCCGGACATCAGCCGGCTCGAACAGCGCCTGGCTGAGCGCCTGGGCGCTCCGGTGCAGATCAAGCACGGGCAGAAGGGCAAGGGACAACTGGTGATCCGCTACAACTCCCTCGACGAATTGCAGGGTGTCCTGGCCCACATCCGCTGAAACATCTGGGCATGTAGCGGATAGTCGGATTTCACTACCGGGCAGTTGAACGGGGGGGGTTAGGCCCCTATACTCTGCGCGCAATTTTGTCGGCACAAAGTATGCCAAGTCATTGATTCAAGGCGCCGACTCAGAGGACATGCTGCGATGGATATCCGCACGCCGAATCGCTTGCCCTTCCATCGTCTACCGGTCTTCCCGGTGCTGCTCGTCCAAGGGGTCGTATTGCTGATCGTCACCGTCGTTCTCTGGCAGTGGCGCGGCACGGTCGCCGGGTACTCTGGCTTGTGCGGTGGGCTTATCGCCTGGTTGCCGAACCTGTACTTCGCCCACAAGGCCTTCCGCTACAGCGGGGCCCGGGCAGCCCAGGCGATCGTCCGGTCGTTCTACGCCGGCGAGATGGGCAAGCTGATTCTGACGTCAGTGCTCTTCGCACTGACGTTTGCAGGCGTGAAACCACTGGAGGCGCCGGCCCTGTTCGGTGCCTTCCTGCTGACGCAATCGGTCAGCTGGTTCGCTCCCCTGCTGATGAGAACAAGATATTCGAAACCTTAGGGCGTTTGAGGCAAACATGGCAGAGCAAACCGCTTCGGGCTATATCCAGCACCACCTGCAAAACCTGACCTTCGGTAAGCTGCCGTCCGGCGAGTGGGGCTTCGCCCACACCGCCGAACAAGCCAAGGAAATGGGCTTCTGGGCGTTCCACGTGGACACCCTGGGCTGGTCCATCGGCCTCGGTCTGCTGTTCGTCTTCCTGTTCCGCATGGCGGCCAAGAAGGCCACCTCCGGCGTTCCCGGTGGCCTGCAGAACCTGGTGGAAGTGATGGTCGACTTCGTCGACACCAACGTCAAAGACACCTTCCACGGCCGTAACCCGCTGATCGCCCCGCTGGCGCTGACCATCTTCGTCTGGATCTTCCTGATGAACGCCATCGACCTGGTCCCGGTGGACTGGATCCCGATGCTGGCCGCCAAGATCTCCGGCAACGAGCACCTGTTCTTCCGCGCCGTACCGACCACCGACCCGAACGCGACCCTGGGCATGGCCTTCTCCGTGTTCGCCCTGATCATCTTCTACAGCATCAAGGTGAAAGGCATCGGCGGCTTCATCGGCGAACTGACCCTGCACCCCTTCAGCAGCAAGAACATCGCCGTGCAGATCCTGCTGATCCCGGTGAACTTCCTGCTCGAATTCGTCACCCTGATCGCCAAGCCGATCTCCCTCGCCCTGCGTCTGTTCGGCAACATGTACGCCGGCGAACTGGTGTTCATCCTGATCGCCGTGATGTTCGGTGCCGGCATCCTGCTGCTCAGCGGCCTCGGCATCGCCCTGCAGTGGGCGTGGGCCGTGTTCCACATCCTGATCATCACCCTGCAGGCCTTCATCTTCATGATGCTGACCATCGTCTACCTGTCGATGGCGCACGAAGACAACCATTGATAGCGCGCGGCGCCTCCTGGCTGTCTTCCCCACGGGGAGGAACAGCAGGAGGCGTCTCAGGCTAGCGATGGTCCCGCCGCAGTCCGCGCGGGAATGCCCGAAAGGGCGATGGGAACACCAAAACGATTTCGTTCTACCGCTTCACTTAAACCTAACCAACACGACATAAAGTCGGGAGGAAAAATGGAAACTGTAGTAGGTCTCACCGCGATCGCCGTAGCTCTGCTGATTGGTCTGGGTGCCCTGGGTACCGCTATCGGCTTCGGTCTGCTGGGTGGCAAGTTCCTGGAAGGCGCTGCTCGCCAGCCGGAAATGGTCCCGATGCTGCAGGTCAAAATGTTCATCGTCGCCGGCCTGCTGGACGCCGTGACCATGATCGGCGTTGGTATCGCTCTGTTCTTCACCTTCGCTAACCCGTTCATTGCTCAGGTAGCCCAGTAATCCCTTCCTTAGGGAATTGGACTGACAACGAACGAGCGAGGTGTTGGCGTGAATATTAATGCAACCCTGATCGGCCAGTCCGTCGCGTTCTTCATCTTCGTACTGTTCTGCATGAAGTTCGTGTGGCCTCCGGTCATCACGGCACTGCGCGACCGTCAGAAGAAGATCGCCGACGGCCTGGACGCTGCCAACCGCGCGGCTCGTGACCTGGAGCTGGCCCACGAGAAAGTGGCCCAGCAACTGCGCGAGGCCAAGACTCAGGCAGCTGAAATCATCGAGCAAGCCAAGAAGCGTGCTACCCAGATCGTCGACGAAGCTCGCGATCAGGCCCGCACCGAAGGCGAGCGCCTCAAGGCGCAGGCTCAGGCCGAGATCGAGCAGGAACTCAACGGTGTCAAAGACGCGCTGCGTGCCCAACTGGGTAGCCTGGCCGTCAGCGGTGCCGAGAAGATCCTGGGTGCCACTATCGATCAAAACGCGCACGCGGAGCTGGTTAACAAACTGGCCGCCGAAATCTAAGCGAGGGCGATCATGGCAGAACTGACCACGCTGGCCCGACCTTACGCCAAGGCGGCTTTCGAGTACGCCCAGGCCCATCAGCAGCTGGCCGCCTGGTCGGCCATGCTTGGCCTGGCCGCTGCGGTGTCTCAGGACACCACCATGCAGCAGGTGCTCAAAGCCCCGCGTCTGACGAGCGAAGAGAAAGCCAACACCTTCATCGAGGTGGTTGGCGACAAATTCGATGCTCAGGTAGGCAATTTCATCCGCGTCCTCTCCGAAAACGGCCGCATCGGCCTGTTGCCGGAGATCGTCGAACTGTTCGAGCTGTACAAGGCCGAGCAGGAGAAGTCGATCGACGTGGAAGTCACCAGTGCCTTCGCATTGAACACTGAACAGCAAGACAAACTCGCCAAGGTTCTCAGCGCTCGGCTTGGCCGGGAAGTGCGACTGCACGCTGCGGAAGACACCAGCCTCATCGGCGGTGTCGTGATCCGTGCCGGCGACCTGGTTATCGATGGCTCGGTTCGCGGCAAGATCGCGAAGCTGGCCGAAGCGTTGAAATCTTGAGTTTGAAGGGGCAGCAGAGCAATGCAGCAACTCAATCCTTCCGAAATTAGTGAAATCATCAAGGGGCGTATCGAGAAACTCGACGTCTCTTCCCAAGCCCGCAACGAAGGCACCATCGTCTCCGTCTCCGACGGTATCGTCCGCATCCACGGCCTGGCCGACGTGATGTACGGCGAGATGATCGAGTTCCCGGGTGGCGTCTACGGCATGGCATTGAACCTGGAGCAGGACTCCGTAGGTGCCGTGGTACTGGGCAGCTACCTGAGCCTGGCCGAAGGCATGAGCGCCAAGTGCACCGGCCGCATCCTGGAAGTCCCGGTTGGTCCGGAACTGCTGGGCCGCGTCGTCGACGCACTGGGCAACCCGATCGATGGCAAGGGCCCGATCAATGCCAAAGCCACCGACGCTGTCGAGAAAGTGGCTCCGGGCGTGATCTGGCGTAAGTCGGTCGACCAGCCGGTACAGACCGGCTACAAGTCGGTTGACGCCATGATCCCGGTCGGCCGTGGCCAGCGCGAGCTGATCATCGGTGACCGTCAGATCGGCAAGACCGCCCTGGCTGTCGACGCCATCATCAACCAGAAGAACAGCGGCATCCGCTGCGTCTACGTAGCCATCGGTCAGAAGCAATCGACCATCGCCAACGTCGTACGCAAGCTGGAAGAAACCGGCGCCCTGGCCAACACCATCGTGGTGGCTGCCTCGGCTTCCGAATCCGCTGCGCTGCAGTTCCTGGCTCCCTACGCCGGCTGCACCATGGGCGAATACTTCCGCGACCGCGGTGAAGACGCCCTGATCGTCTACGATGACCTGTCCAAGCAGGCCGTCGCCTACCGCCAGATCTCCCTGCTGCTGCGCCGTCCGCCGGGCCGCGAAGCCTACCCGGGTGACGTGTTCTATCTCCACAGCCGCCTGCTGGAGCGCGCATCCCGCGTTTCCGAGGAATACGTCGAGAAGTTCACCAACGGCGAAGTGAAAGGCAAGACCGGTTCCCTGACCGCCCTGCCGATCATCGAAACCCAGGCTGGTGACGTTTCCGCGTTCGTTCCGACCAACGTGATCTCCATCACCGACGGTCAGATCTTCCTGGAATCCGCCATGTTCAACTCGGGTATCCGTCCGGCCGTCAACGCCGGTATCTCGGTATCCCGCGTGGGTGGCGCCGCCCAGACCAAGATCATCAAGAAGCTGTCCGGTGGCATCCGTACCGCACTCGCCCAGTACCGTGAACTGGCGGCCTTCGCCCAGTTCGCCTCCGACCTGGACGAAGCCACCCGCAAGCAGCTGGAGCACGGTCAGCGCGTTACCGAGCTGATGAAGCAGAAGCAGTACGCGCCCATGTCCATCGCTGACATGTCCGTGTCCCTGTACGCTGCCGAGCGTGGCTTCCTGACCGATGTGGACGTGAACAAAGTTGGCGCCTTCGAAGCAGCCCTGCTGGGTTACTTCAACCGTGAGCTGGCCGCACTGATGGCCAAGATCAACGAGAAAGGTGACTTCAACGACGAAATCGACGCAGGCATCAAGTCCGGCATCGAGAAGTTCAAGGCCACCCAAACCTGGTAAGCCGCAGCGGGGGCCCCAGGGCCCCCGCCTGCTAACCCGAAAGGTGTCAAATGGCAGGCGCAAAAGAGATTCGCAGCAAGATTGCGAGCATCAAAAGCACGCAGAAGATCACCAGCGCCATGGAAAAGGTGGCCGTCAGCAAGATGCGCAGGGCTCAGCAGCGCATGGCTGCCAGCCGTCCGTACGCGGAGCGCATCCGCCAGGTGATCGGTCATCTGGCCAACGCCAACCCCGAGTACCGCCACCCCTTCATGATCGAGCGCCCCGTCAAGCGCGTCGGCTATGTCGTGGTGAGTTCGGACCGTGGTCTGTGCGGTGGCTTGAACACCAACCTGTTCAAGGCCCTGGTCAAGGACATGGCGAGCAATCGCGAGCAAGGCGTGGAGATTGATCTCTGCGTGATTGGCAGCAAGGGTGCGGCGTTCTTCCGCAACTTTGGTGGCAATGTCGTTGCTGCGATCAGCCACCTCGGCGAAGAGCCGTCGATCAACGATCTGATCGGCAGCGTCAAGGTTATGCTCGATGCCTACCTCGAAGGTCGCATCGATCGTCTGTCCGTGGTTTCGAACAAGTTCGTCAACACCATGGTGCAGAAGCCCACTGTGGAACAGCTCGTTCCGCTGGTGGCGACTCCGGATGAAGCGCTCAAGCACCACTGGGACTACCTGTACGAACCCGACGCCAAGCAGCTCCTCGACGGGCTGATGGTGCGTTACGTGGAGTCGCAGGTGTACCAGGCGGTGGTCGAGAACAACGCCGCCGAGCAGGCTGCGCGGATGATCGCGATGAAGAACGCCACCGACAACGCCGGTGAACTGATCAGCGATCTGCAGCTGATCTACAACAAGGCGCGTCAGGCAGCGATCACCCAGGAAATTTCGGAAATCGTCGGCGGCGCTGCCGCGGTTTAAGAACGGTTCAAATATTCAGAGGAACCAAAGATGAGTAGCGGACGTATCGTTCAAATCATCGGCGCCGTTATCGACGTGGAATTCCCGCGTGATCAGGTACCGGCCGTATACGAGGCGCTGAAAGTTCAAGGCGCCGAAACCACCCTCGAAGTCCAGCAGCAGCTGGGCGACGGCGTGGTTCGTTCCATCGCCATGGGCTCGACCGAAGGTCTGAAGCGTGGCCTGGACGTCACCAGCACTGGCGCAGCCATCTCCGTCCCGGTTGGCAAGGCCACCCTGGGCCGCATCATGGACGTCCTGGGCAACCCCATCGACGAAGCCGGCCCCATTGGCGAAGAAGAGCGTTGGGAAATCCACCGCGCTGCTCCGTCCTACGCCGACCAGGCGGGTGGCAACGAGCTGCTGGAAACCGGCATCAAGGTGATCGACCTGGTCTGCCCCTTCGCCAAAGGCGGCAAGGTAGGCCTGTTCGGCGGCGCCGGCGTGGGCAAGACCGTGAACATGATGGAACTCATCCGTAACATCGCCATCGAGCACAGCGGTTACTCCGTGTTCGCCGGCGTGGGCGAGCGTACCCGTGAGGGCAACGACTTCTACCACGAGATGAAGGACTCCAACGTACTGGACAAGGTCGCCCTGGTTTACGGCCAGATGAACGAGCCGCCGGGCAACCGTCTGCGCGTTGCACTGACCGGCCTGACCATGGCCGAGAAGTTCCGTGACGAAGGTCGCGACGTACTGCTGTTCGTCGACAACATCTACCGTTACACCCTGGCCGGTACCGAAGTGTCCGCGCTGCTGGGTCGTATGCCGTCCGCTGTGGGTTACCAGCCGACCCTGGCCGAGGAAATGGGCGTTCTGCAAGAGCGCATCACCTCCACCAAGACCGGTTCGATCACCTCCATCCAGGCCGTATACGTACCTGCGGACGACCTGACCGACCCGTCCCCGGCGACCACCTTCGCCCACCTGGACGCCACCGTCGTACTGTCCCGTGACATCGCCTCCCTGGGTATCTACCCGGCCGTTGACCCGCTGGACTCCACCAGCCGTCAGCTGGACCCGCTGGTAATCGGCCAGGAGCACTACGAGACCGCCCGTGGCGTGCAGTACGTACTGCAGCGCTACAAGGAGCTGAAGGACATCATCGCGATCCTCGGCATGGACGAGCTGTCCGAATCGGACAAGCAACTGGTAGCCCGCGCTCGTAAGATCCAGCGCTTCCTGTCCCAGCCGTTCTTCGTGGCCGAAGTCTTCACCGGCTCCCCGGGCAAGTACGTTTCCCTGAAGGACACCATCGCGGGCTTCAAGGGCATCCTCAACGGTGACTACGACCACCTGCCCGAGCAGGCGTTCTACATGGTCGGCGGCATCGATGAAGCCATCGAGAAAGCCAAGAAACTGTAACCCCCTGAGCGCCCGGCAACGGGCGCTTACGTGAGGCAAGCGTATGGCTATTACTGTCCACTGCGATATCGTCAGCGCCGAAGCGGAGATCTTCTCCGGTCTGGTCGAGATGGTGATCGCCCACGGCAACCTGGGCGACCTGGGTATCACGCCGGGCCACGCCCCGCTGATCACCGATCTCAAGCCGGGTCCGATCCGCCTGGTCAAGCAGGGCGGCGAGGAGGAGGTGTTCTACATCTCCGGTGGTTTCCTCGAAGTGCAGCCGAGCATGGTGAAGGTCCTGGCCGACACCGTGGTCCGCGCCGGTGACCTGGACGAAGCCGCTGCTCAGGAGGCCCTCAAGGCCGCTGAGAAGGCGCTGAACCAGAAGGGCTCGGAGTTCGACTACAGCTCCGCTGCCGCCCGTCTGGCAGAGGCCGCGGCCCAGCTGCGTACCGTCCAGCAGTTGCGCAAGAAGTTCGGCGGCTAAGCCACCGCTCTTCATCGCATGCAAGTAAAAGGGTAGCCTTGGCTACCCTTTTTCTTTTCCGGCATCGCCGGTTATCCACAGGCTCGGAAGCGTCCTTTCATGTCCCTCGATATCGTCATCCTCGCCGCAGGCCAGGGCACCCGCATGCGCTCGGCGCTGCCCAAGGTTCTCCACCCCGTTGCCGGCAAACCCATGCTCGGGCACGTCATCGACAGCGCCCGTGCGCTGCAGCCCCAGGGCATCCACGTGGTCATCGGCCATGGGGCCGACCTCGTGCGTGAGCGCCTCGCCGCAGACGACCTCGGCTTCGTCCTGCAGGCCCAGCAGCTGGGCACCGGCCACGCCGTGGCCCAGGCCCTGCCGCAGCTCAGTGCCGAGCGCGTGCTGATCCTCTATGGCGACGTACCGCTGATCGAGGAAGCCACCCTGCGCCGCCTGCTGGACAAGGTCCAGGACGACCAGCTCGCCCTGCTCACCGTCGAGCTGGACGACCCCACCGGCTACGGCCGCATCGTGCGGGACGCCCAGGGCGTGGTGAAGGCCATCGTCGAACACAAGGACGCCAGCCCCGAGCAGCGCGCCATCCGCGAAGGCAACACCGGCATCCTCGCCGTCCCCGGCAAGCGCCTGGCCGACTGGCTGGGCCGGCTGTCCAACCACAATGCCCAGGGCGAGTACTACCTGACCGACGTCATCGCCATGGCCGTGGCCGACGGCCTGGTGGTGGCCACCGAGCAGCCCCAGGACGCCATGGAAGTGCAGGGCGCCAACGACCGCATCCAGCTTGCCGAACTGGAGCGTCACTACCAGCAGCGGGCGGCCCGCCGCCTCATGGCCCAGGGCGTGACCCTGCTGGACCCGGCGCGCTTCGACCTGCGTGGCGAAGCCAGCGTGGGCCGCGACGTGCTCATCGACGTCAACGTCATCCTCGAAGGCCGCGTGGTGATCGAAGACGACGTCCAGATCGGCCCCAACTGCGTCATCAAGGACAGCACCCTGCGCCGTGGCGCCATCGTCAAGGCCAACAGCCACCTGGACGGTGCCGAGCTGGGCGAAGGCGCCGACTGCGGCCCGTTCGCCCGCCTGCGTCCCGGTGCCGTGCTGGGTGCCAAGGCCCATGTGGGTAACTTCGTCGAACTGAAGAACGCCGTGATGGGTGAGGGCGCCAAGGCCGGCCACCTGAGCTACCTGGGCGATGCCGAGATCGGCGCACGCACCAACATCGGTGCCGGCACCATCACCTGCAACTACGACGGCGCCAACAAGTCCCGCACCGTCATGGGCGAAGACGTCTTCATCGGCTCCAACAGCGCCCTGGTCGCGCCCGTGACCCTCGGTGACGGCGCCACCACCGGGGCCGGCTCCACCATCACCCAGGACGTACCCGCCCACAGCCTCGCCGTCGGCCGCGCCAAGCAGCGCAACATCGAAGGCTGGAAGCGACCCGTGAAGAAGAAGTGAGTTGTGGATAACCCCGCCTGTGGATAAACCGCAGGCCCGACAGAAGGCGACCGAGGTCGCCTTCTGTCGTTTCCGGGGTTGACGCAAAAGCTTCGTTGAGTTTTGATTCGCCCACTTTTTCTTTCGAATCGAAACTTACGAGATGTCGAAGCGCAATACGCCCCAGCGTCGCCATGCCATCCTCGCCCTGCTCGCCGAGCAGGGCGAGGTCAGCGTCGACGCCTTGGCCAAGGCCTTCGCCACCTCGGAAGTGACCATCCGCAAGGACCTCGCCGCCCTGGAGGCCAACGGCCTGCTGCTGCGTCGCTACGGCGGCGCCGTGCCCGTGCCCCAGGAGTTCATCAGCGAAACCAGCCAGCCGGTGTCCCGCTACAAGCAGGCCATCGCCCGCGCCGCCGCCGAGCGCATCCGTGAGCACGCACGGATCATCGTCGACAGCGGCAGCACCACCGCCGCGCTGATTCCCGAACTCGGCCACCGCCCCGGCCTGGTGGTGATGACCAACTCGCTGAATGTCGCCACCGCCCTGCGCGAGCTTGAGCACGAACCGGTGCTGCTGATGACCGGCGGCACCTGGGACCCGCACTCCGAGTCCTTCCAGGGCCAGGTCGCCGAGCAGGTGCTGCGCTCCTACGATTTCGACCAGCTGTTCATCGGCGCCGACGGCATCGACCTGGCCCGTGGCACCACCACCTTCAATGAGCTGCTGGGCCTGTCCCGGGTCATGGCCGAGGTCGCCCGCGAGGTGATCGTCATGGCCGAGGCCGACAAGGTCGGGCGGCGCATCCCCAACCTGGAGCTGCCCTGGAGCAGCATCCATACCCTGATCACCGACGAGCGCCTGCCCCAGGACGCTCGCCAACAGATAGAAGCGCGCGGCATCACGCTGGTCTGCGCGCCTGTGGATAACTGAGGAGACAACCCATGTGTGGCATCGTTGGCGCAGTGGCTGAACGGAACATCACCGCCATCCTCGTCGAAGGCCTCAAGCGCCTCGAATACCGTGGCTACGACAGCGCCGGCGTCGCCGTGCTGGACAACCAGGGCGGCCTGCAGCGCCGTCGTCGCGTCGGCAAGGTCAGCGAACTGGAACAGGCCCTGGCCGCCGAGCCCCTGGCCGGCCGCCTGGGCATCGCCCACACCCGCTGGGCTACCCACGGCGCGCCCACCGAGCACAACGCCCACCCGCACTTCTCCGGCGACCTCGCCCTGGTGCACAACGGCATCATCGAAAACCACGAGCCCCTGCGCGAGCACCTCAAGGGCCTGGGCTACGTCTTCACCTCCGACACTGACACCGAGGTCATCGTCCACCTGCTCGACCACCACCTGTCCAACCTCGGCGACCTCACCGAAGCGCTCAAGGTGGTGGTGCGCGAGCTCCACGGCGCCTACGGCCTGGCCGTGATCAGCCGCAGCCAGCCCGACCGCCTGGTGGCCGCCCGCAGCGGCAGCCCGCTGGTGATCGGCCTGGGCCTGGGGGAAAACTTCCTCGCCTCCGACCAGTTGGCCCTGCGCCAGGTCACCGACCGCTTCATGTACCTGGAAGAGGGCGACATCGCCGAGATCCACCGCGACCAGGTGCGCATCTGGGACAGCGCCGGCCAGCCCGTGCAGCGTGAGCAGGTGCAGTACCACGAAGGCGCCGAGGCCGCCGACAAGGGCGAGTACCGCCACTTCATGCTCAAGGAGATCCACGAGCAGCCCAAGGTCGTCCAGCGCACCCTCGAAGGCCGCCTGGGCGCCGACCATGTACTGGTCAACGCCTTCGGCCCCCGTGCCGCCGAGCTGTTCGCCAAGGTGCGCAACGTGCAGATCGTCGCCTGTGGCACCAGCTACCACGCCGGCATGGTCGCCCGTTACTGGCTGGAAGAGCTGGCGGGCGTCCCCTGCCAGGTGGAAGTGGCCAGCGAGTTCCGTTACCGCAAGGTGGTGGTCCAGCCCGACACCCTGTTCGTCACCATCTCCCAGTCCGGCGAGACCGCCGACACCCTGGCCGCCCTGCGCAACGCCCGCGCCGGCGGCTACCTGGCGAGCCTTGCCATCTGCAACGTCGGCACCAGTTCCCTGGTGCGCGAGTCCGACCTCACCCTGCTGACCCTGGCCGGCCCCGAGATCGGCGTCGCCTCCACCAAGGCCTTCACCACCCAGTTGGTGGCCCTGCTGCTGCTCACCCTCAGCCTCGGCCAGGTGCGCGGCAACCTCGACAAGGCCCGTGAAGCCGAACTGGTGGAAGCCCTGCGCCGCCTGCCCACCCACCTGGGCGAGGCCCTGGCCATGGACAAGACCGTGGAGAAGGTCGCCGAGCTGTTCGCCGAGAAGCACCACACCCTGTTCCTCGGCCGTGGCGCCCAGTACCCGGTGGCCATGGAAGGCGCGCTCAAGCTCAAGGAGATCTCCTACATCCACGCTGAGGCCTACCCGGCCGGCGAGCTCAAGCACGGCCCGCTGGCCCTGGTGGATGCCGACATGCCGGTGGTCACCGTGGCACCGAACAACGAGCTGGTGGAGAAGCTCAAGTCCAACCTGCAGGAAGTCCGCGCCCGGGGCGGCGAACTGATCGTCTTCGCCGACCGCCAGGCCGGCATCGACAACGGCCCCGGCACCCACGTGGTGGCCATGCCCCACACCGTCGACATCCTCGCGCCGATCCTCTACACCCTGCCGCTGCAACTACTGTCCTACTACGTCGCCGTGCTCAAGGGCACCGACGTCGACCAGCCGCGCAACCTGGCCAAGTCCGTGACTGTGGAGTGACGGGAAACTTCAAACGGATTGTCTAGTTTTAGAAAATGAAAACTGTCGCATCCAGGGCCAGGCTCACTGCCCCTGCGATGCGGTAGATGGCTGCAGCCGCCCTCCTTCAGCAGTGACTCCCTAGACTCAAGATTAAGTTGTCGCGAATTCAACCTGAAGAGTCACTCCGATCATTTATCGCGCGGAATTTCTATTTAAATAGACACAATCCTGAAGTAGCGGAACTTAAAAATTATTCTAGTTTCGCAGTTTTGGGGGAACGAATAAGCAAATTGGTAAAATAATGGAGCGGCTGGGTTGTTATGGGGTTAACCGGTTGCTAAATAATCATACCTACTACCCTAGGGAAGCATTTCTTCATCGAAACGAGGACCTATCTTATTCTGGGTGGGAATATTGTTCGTCGGGAAGTCAGTTTGAGCTTGCTAAAGAGTCATCTCGATTCTGTCCCGACTGTGTAAGGGACGATATTGAATCTTTGGGGTTTTCTTATTGGCGAAGAGTACATCATCCGGATATTAAGGTGTGTGCTACACATAACGTCTATCTCGAAGAACAATGTCCATTTTGCTTAATGCCATTTTTTTCAAAAATCATGATTTAGATGTTATGTGGAAAGAATGTAAAGGGTTTCATCTAAGTCAGACCCCTTCCAGAATAAACCATATATCCTCGGAGCTTAAGAGAGCCAGATTTTTCAGAGATATTTTTAGTTTCGACTCAGTGATATCTATCGAGGCTGCGCGCCTAGCGTTGACTGTAGTGGCCAACCCATCCCGGACAGTGGGTTAAGTTTTTCTTCTGTAGCCTGCTTGTAAGCGTGCGAGCCTGGTTGCTTGCTGACCAGACCTAGCTCACGCATCAACCGGCGCCCCCGAAAGCGGCCAATGCTTACGCCATCCTCACGCAGCATGCCCAGAATGCTTCGGCTGCCAGCCGAGCCTCGACTCTGGTTGAACAGATGGTTGACCTGACTGCGCAAGGCAACCCAGCGTGCATCAACACGGCAGCGCCGTAGACGATGGGCGTAGTAGCAAGACCGCACCACGTCGAAGGCTGAACAGACCACTTCCACCGACTCCCGCTCACTCAACTGGTCTATCAGCGCGTACGATTGAACTCGTCCGACATCAAGAGAGCGGTAGCCTTTTTTAGGATCGCTTTCTCCCGTTCCAGTCGGTCGATCCTGGCTTCCAGCTCCTGGATTTTCTGTTGTTCGGGAGTCAATGCTTTGCTCTTCGGGGTAACGCCCTGGCGCTCCTCTTGGAGCTGTTTCACCCAGCGACGAAGCGCTGATTCAACCAGCCCCAGCGAGCGAGCTGCTTCGATATGGCTGTAGCCCTGATCGAGCACCAGACCAGCGGCCTCTCGTTTGAATTCGGGCGTAAAGGAACGACATGGGTGTCCCGTACCTCACGCCGCCGGCTGGATTTGCGATGTCCGTTTGAGCTCCCTGCTTCCTTGAGGTCAAACGTTGTGGCCTTTGTGCGGAATGATCGTGATACTAGGATTATTAACAAGGCTTTCGAGTCATCCCTCACGGTGGGTGAGCGAGAGGTCATGGAGGAGGCTCACCCGGCAGTTACGAAAGCTTCCCGACCCAAAGTCCCCCGTAAACTACCCTTACCTGAGCCCTCGATGGACAATCTAGAGAGAGCTTTTCTTGAGGACTTGGTGGTGACCCCGCTACCAAAGCCTAAGAAGCCCTAGCAAGCAGGCAGGGCGGGCTGCGACAGTTTTATTTGCTGACGCTTGCCCGTCGGGTTCACCTGGCCAGGGTTGCGACAGTTTTGCGATCTTCTTCGTTCGCTCTGGAGCCCCGAATCATGCGGGGTAGTGCGACAGTTCTATTCTCTAAATCCATGTCGTGAAACTCTGGCGAGCTTGTCGCAACGGGTGGTTGTCTGCGTATAACCAGCGGCAGCGCTTTGCATGGGTAATGTCGCTGGCTTGACCCAGTGAAAGCAGGAAGCGGAGAGGTCCCGGTGGCATCACAGATCAGGTGAATTTTGGTGCTCAGGCCACCCGACTATGCTCCAGCGCGCGGCCTATCGGCTCTTTTGGCTCCCCTTTTCACGCCGCTAAAAGAAGCTCTGCTTGCACAAACTGCAGCGGGGTCGACCATTCACGTATCCAAATCAATCAGACTTTCCTGATTCCGGTCGGACTTACAATTATTCAAGGACTCGGTCAAACGTGTGGTCGTCTCGCCAATTACGGAATCGCTGATAAACCGTCAGCCTGCTCCGGCAGGTCACGGCAAGCTGCTCCAAGGCAAAATGTCATTGAACTCCAGCGATTATCATTCCGCGGCCGGCTCATCTTTTGTTCCGGGGGAAACCAGATATTTGATCAACTCCCAGCCTACATCGGGAAGGTCGTAGCGCCTTGCCATGTGTGGCCTCTGATCAATAATGGCGACGGACCCACCTGTTTCGACTTTTCGTGCAGAGCTCAGCATCTGCATAAAATATCAAGCTTTTAAAACACAATGCGCTACTTAATGTATATTGTGTTTATATAGTCTGTAATCTACTGAGTCTAAACTCTATCTCTACTTGGGTGTTCAACTCCTCGGAGCCTGCGAAAATAACCTCTAACAAAGATTGCGAGCCGGGGTGATATCACTGTTAGCGCAATTGAAGCTAAAGAAACCCACCAAGCTAGGCGAGTGCAGTTAAATAGATACTTGTTTAGCCATACACGTAGGTAGCGAATTCGAATATCTATTTGTCTTTGGGTTCTTATTTTTTTTAGTTCGCTAGATTTGTATACTGTCTTTAATGAGTAGCCTACTACGAGGAATCGCTCTGGAAAATTCAGACCACTAAGGTTCCAATCAAGAATGGTGAAATTCTCTGATATCAGTTTTTCCGACAAATGCACCAAGCGAGCGTCTATATGCCCTGGGTTTTTTAGATTGATGGTATAGCCTTTCTTCCTCATAAAACCAAGCATCAGGCACTGCTCCGGAACCATTCGCATAGCACTGTAGCCAATAAAATTTCCAACAGGATTTTTGTATGGCTTTTCGAGAAAAACTTCTTCTTGCCGGAGAAGGCTCTGAGACCAAAAATCATGAATGTCTTCGCGTGTCCCGAACTGCACTAAGTCAGATATATGGAATAAAAATGGTACCTTGGCGGCGTTTCGAATAAATAGAGTCGTTACTGTGATAGGATTTTTGAAAAGCCGGTCTGCCATCTCTACTTGATCTTCGTAGAAATCCAGTTTAGCGATCTCGGAGTTGTTGAGAATTATGTCGGATCTCAGTTTAAGAATATAGTCTCTAGAGGAAGACTGAATACCTTTCAGTGTGGAAACTAGCTGCCTATTTATATTGTGCTTATTACCATTAAAGTCTAGCAGGGCACCCGGGTCGGGTGAAGTTATAATAACATCAGCCTCAATATTCGATGTATCTTCCGTGTCCCAGGTTGAGACAATAATTTCAGCCATAGGTAGGTGAGAGCGTATAGATTTAATACAAGCATGTACCCCTCTTGTGGGGGCTAAACTCTTATTAAGAGGGCCCTGTATTACTACACTGATCTCGCTGGAGTGAATTTTTATGGTTTTGCTATTCATTTATTTATACTGAATGTGCTGGCTAGCAAATAATTATCAAAATGCAGGTTGATTTTCGATAAGGTATTTGTCATTAAGAGCCCCGGGGGTTTTAACAACAACCGTCGTTGAGTCAGTGAGTGCTTCAAAGGCAGTCACGTCACCTGGTTCAAGAACAACTATATCTCCTTCTTGCCAAATTTCTCCTCTCATCGAAACTTTTCCAGATAAAACAAGAGTTATCTCGGTTGCGATTTTGTGATAGTGCGCTGCTTCGCTATCTCCAGCCTTATAATGTTTAACAGCTACCTCGCACGCTTGTGTATTAAATGCTGTGGGTTTAAATCCCCCCACAAACCATCCTTTGACCATGTCACTTAATTTCGCCGAATTCATGCGCGACCCCCTTGGGATTCATAAGCATTTATCTGTGCTGCGTTTTTAAGAGGTCGGTATTTACTTGGGTCAACACGGTATACACCAACTTTTCTGTTCATAAGAATTAATTCGTTCAGTGCCGGAGCCACATAGAAATAACCATTGACTTTCGCATCTTTTCGGATCATGCTCTTAACTGCATCTACAAATATTGAGCCATTTTTAAACCAGTACATCCCGCCAACAGCATTGGCACTAATAGGGTTTTTTTCTGCAGCCTCAACTACCTTTCCTGTCTCGTTAAGGCGAACAAAAGCGTATCTAGGATGCAGTGACTTAAATATTACGACGCCTGCGTCGTTATTATCATTTCGGAATTTTGTTACAATTTCACTGAAAGATTCTTCAAGAATTTCGTTAGCGCTTATTATTACTAATTCTGAATCATTATCAATGTTTTCGCTTGCTAGGAGAGCGGTGCAAGCAGCGCCCATGGTGGGCTTGTATATAGGGAAAGCTATTGCAGTCTGATGCATCTGCGAAATCATATTGCGGAGATGGAATTTATTAACTTCCTCTTCTGGCAGCATACATATGATTTTATTAGGATTTAAGGGCGAGCATTTTTCAATTAGAGACTGAATAAGAGGGACGCGATCAGCCTCACTAAGGTAGTAAGGGAAGTTTCCCTCGAAGTCGATATCGTCCGGTCTAGTGCCTGCAAGAATGATGATGTTTGGCGTGTTGCTCATTTGGATGTGCCCTCTAGAGAATCTATTTCTCTGATTTTTCCCAAAATATTCTCTAAGTTTACGTCAGATGTTTCAGAAACTTCTAGGACATGAGCGCCTGAAGCGCGAGCAGCACGTATGCCATTCTCGTTATCTTCAACTATTAAGCATTGCTCGGGTCTTAGACCAAGCTCAGCAATAGCTTTTATGTAAATATCCGGTGCTGGTTTACCCTTAACTACATCTTGATTGGATAGTTTTATATCCAGATATTGGTCTAAGCAAGACTTCTCCATCATTACTTCTACAGAGTTGCGAACTGAGTTTGAGGCGACAGCCAGCTTATAGCCTAGCTTTTTAAGTGAAGACAGGGCATATTGATGTAAAAAAGTCGGCTTACACTTTGCATATACGATTTCCATTGTATACGCTTGCTTCATTTCATTAATGAAAGGATGTAGCGCTTGTGGTAATCCACGCTCGGCAGTAAGCATGTTCAGCTTATGCGCTGTGGGTAGCCCATCATAGCTTGTAAGGTGTTCGTGCCGACTAATGTTGTAACCAAATAAATTTAGTGCTTTATTCAAAGCGTCATAATGCCAGTCTTTTGCTTCGATAAGGACTCCATCCATATCGAAAATTACACCTAATATCATGTCTATAGCTCCAAAGATTATGCTACGTTTCTCTAAAAAAGGCATGGGCTTGTTCAGGCTTGTCTGTACAAATCATTAGCCCAGCCTTGTCTTTCAGAGGCAGTAAGGACGTCCAAGCCGAAATATAGTCTCTGCCGTGTAATTCAGGCGAAACTATGCAGATTTTCTTTCCCTGCTCTAAATAGGACAAAATAATTTCGTTGGAAAAGTGGCCCGTAGAAAAATGGTCCAACCATATTCCTGCGGAATACTCAAGCCAAGCAGGTACGGGTTCGACATCGCTAAGGCGCGTATAAGTACATACCTCTTTGCTAAAATAGCTACGCATGTCTGGTACTGCCATATCAAAAACAAACCAGTTCGTATGCCCTCTTTCCTTAAATTTGTCCGCCAAAGCTTGCGCCAAGCCGTCAGCTTTTATATTGATAGCTAAAGGAAGGTTCCGGTCACCCATAATATCGAGCAAGCTGTCTAGCGTCATTTCACTGCCTGTTGGCATATCATGCGAAATGACTAGGCGGCCGCCGCAGTCGCGAACATCTGTCTCTGTGCCGTAACCCAAATCGAAGGAGCGCTGGAATGCAATTGGTTGATTTCGTTGATTTGCTTCAAGCCAATACCCCCTATGACTTATAATCTCCACTCAGGAAGCCTCCCCAGATACCGCCTTCTTGCTAACAGGTAAGCTGAGAAATAGCTCTAAGTCTGATGGGATACCAAGACCATACATGCCTTTACCTTCTGAGCCGACAGAGTAGTTGAGTATAAGAGCACCTTCCTTGATTATCTCATTATAGGCAGGTGCCACATAGAACTCTCCATTAACTCGTAGGTCTTTTTCAAACATGGTCTCAATTGCCTTTATTAGTTGTCGCCCACTACGAAAATTATATATTCCGACTGTTGCTTCGTCAGAGATAACCTCCTTTTCGACTACGCGGTTTATCTTTCCCTCTTTATTAAAACCAACAAACGACCACTTGGGGTCATCTGCTTTCATCGTCATGATTAAACCATCGGCATCAGCGACATCCATGGTCTCTAAGTAGCCATTAATATCTATGTCTACGTATTGATCACTATTCGCAATCATAACTGGATTGTTGTTATTTATGAGGTGTTTAGCTGCATGAACGGTGCACGCAGCTCCTTCCGTTAGCCCGTCCAGTTCAACGATTTCACAACCTGGCGCCCATGAGTTAAGCTTTTCATGTAGCCCATACTTAGAGACATGGTCGGCTTGGCAGATGAAGATGAATTTGTGGTCTCTAACTGGCGTAAGATTTTCTATCACTACCTTAATCATTGGTACGCCGTGCACTTGGATGAGCGGTTTGGGGTCATTGTAGCCAGCTACCGCAAATCGGCTGCCAGCACCAGCCATGGGAATAATGATCTGAAGCATATAGAATCCTTTGTTTTACTAAAGTACTCGTGTCGTAAGCAACAAAAATATAACTAGTCTCTAGAATTCACCTTCATCTATTACGCTTCCTTTTTCAAGATGGATGTATCTTTGACAGAAGAGCCTACCCTGTTCCTTTGAGTGGGTTACGAGAATCAGCGCCATACCGTCATCTTGCATATCACGGATTTGCTGGTAGCACTTGCTCTGAAAATCTTCATCGCCAACAGCTAAAACCTCGTCGGCAAGCAAAATTTTAGGTTCAACATTCACAGCGACTGAAAAGCCTAACCTCATATACATCCCGGAAGAGTAATTTTTAACGGGGATGTCGATGAAGCTCCCTAGTCCGGAAAAATCAACGATTCTATTGAATCTAGCCCGTGTCTCCTTGTTGCTTAGTCCATATAGGCTGGCGTTGAGGTAGATATTTTCTTCGCCAGTTAGCTCTGGATGGAAGCCGACTCCAAGTTCAATGAGCGGTGCTATACGGCCATTAGAAAAAACCGATCCGTATGTTGGAATCAGTATGCCGCTAACCAGTTGTAGAAGAGTACTTTTGCCAGAGCCGTTATGGCCTATCAGCGAAAGTGACTCTCCCTTGCTAAGAGTGAATGAGACATTGTTTACGGCTCTAAATTTTTCTACGCGTTCCTTGAAGCGAGAGTTGAATATTCCAGCAATTTTATGCTTCATGCCTCCTCTATTGTGTCTAATGGTAAATTCTTTACTGAGATTTTCAGCTTTCAAAACAATGCTACTCATAGTAGTTCGACTACTCTATCAACCCGTTTAAATGTAATTATGCCAATAGCTAATGACGAGAGCCCTATCATCCAGCAGAGCAAAATATTAAAAGCAGAGGGTGGCGTTCCTGTGTGTAAAATCGCGGAGAAGCTGTTAAAAAAAGGTGCTAAGGGGTTGAGTGATGCAACTTCGGCAATGCTGTGCGGCAGATTAGAAGTCATCCAGACTATTGGGGTTACCCAAAACAGTAAGGGGATAAAGACTTCTGTCATATGCTTAATGTCGCGATGAGTTATTTGGAGCACGCTTATGGTGAAGCTTAAGCCAAGTATAGCGCCTGCGTATGGAATTATGATGGCTGGATACCAAAATAGAGCTACGCTTAATCTACCTCCCAGAATAGGGTAAAGAATACAATAAACCATCATCGCTACTAGCCAAAACAAGCTTACGGTTATGGAGCCTGACAGGGGGAGCAGAATTCTTGGAAATTTAAGCTTTCGAATCAGGCCACTATTGCCGATAAGCCAGTCGCTACTCTGCAGTATAATCTGACTGAAGAGCATCCAGTGAATTACTCCTGTGACGAGATGCAGGGCAAATCTATCTTGATTGCTGGGTAATATATATGTAAATACTACATAATAGGTCAGGGTTACTACTAGTGGATTGCCAAGCGACCAAGCAAATCCTAAAGCTGCTCCCATATAACGAATCTTGATTTCTTTGGCCACAAGGTTAAATACTAAGTCTCGCCACTTCAGTATTTCATATAGGGTTTTCTTCAGCATGCTCGCTATGAGTCCTGGTCTATCTATACATAGGGGGTGTATTGTGTATTTAGTGGTCAGGCATCTTGTTGAGCTAGTTATTGATTCATTAAAAGCTCTTCTGGGGGAAAGATTGTTATGGAAGTATATTGCATTTAAAATTAATCTGATGTAATTTTCAAATTTCCTAGCACGACCTCATAGTTCTTTTGGCGTTAAACTGTTGGGATCTCATCTGATTAGGAACGGCTTCTCCAGTTTTTCCTTGAGGAAAGTTACGGAGTATCGATTAGTGCCGCTGCCCTACTCAAGCTTAACACGCCATAGGGTTCTGACTGGTACAAACGAGACCTAAAGTTCGCTCTGTAGGCGGATATTGCCTGACTGCTTGCGGGTGTTTCCTCTGCGGCTCAGCCGCCAGCCGCCTGGAAGCGCAGGCGGAACTCCGTCGGGCCGGCCGGTTCGCTGCTCACCTCCACCGAGCCCCGGTGCAGGCTCATGATCGAGCGCACGATGGCCAGGCCCAGGCCGGTGCCGCCGTCCGCCCGGGCGCGGCCGGGGTCGACCCGGTAGAAGCGCTCGAACAGGTGGGGCAGGTGCTGCGCGGGAATGCCCGGGCCCGGGTTGCGCACCGCCATCACCAAGCTGTCACCCTCCCGGCGGGCCTCCAGGTGGATGCAGCTGCGCGGCGGGCTGTGGCGGATGGCGTTGGACAGCAGGTTGGACAGCGCCCGCTGCACCATCAGCCGGTCCCCCAGCACCTGGCCTTCGCCCTCCACCACCAGCACCTGCTGCTTGTCGTCGGCGGGCAGGGTGAACAGGTCGGCCACCCGGCGCGCGTCGGCGCCGAGATCCAGCGGGGTCATGGGCACCAGCGCCGCCGGGTGGCTGACCTGGGCCAGGAAGAGCATGTCGGTGACGATCCGCGCCAGGCGCTCCAGCTCCTCGGTGCAGCACTCCAGCACCGCCTTGTAGACCTCCGGCGGGCGCTCGCGGGAGAGGGTCACCTGGGCCTGGCCCATCAGGTTGCTGATGGGCGAACGCAGCTCGTGGGCCAGGTCGTCGGAGAACTGCGCCAGCTGCTGCACGCCGCCGTCCAGGCGGTGCAGCATCAGGTTGATGGATTGCGCCAGCTCCCCCAGCTCCCGGGGCAGCGACGCCACGGGCAAGCGGTGGGAGAGGTCTTCGGTGGAGACCTTCGCCGCCACCCGGCGGAAGCGTGCCAGCGGCGCCAGGCCGCGCTGCACCACCAGCCAGGCGCCGCAGCCGATCAGCAACAGCACCAGCGGCAGCGTCGCCAGCGCCGAGCGCAGGTAGGCCGCCAGCAGGGCGCGGTCGCTGCGCCGGTCCAGGTTGAGGAACAGGCGCACCGCCTGGCCGTCGGGCAGCACCAGCTCGCGGTAGGCCGCCAGCACCTCGCTGCCGTCCTCCAGGTACAGGGTGCGGTAGCGCACCTCCGGGCCCGCCGGCAGGTCCCGCAGGCGTTCCGACAGCGGCAGGCGCCCCAGCTCCAGGCGCACCGGCCCGCCGGTGCGGGCATCGAACAGCGCCAGGCTGAGGTCGTCGTGGCCCTTGATCTGGTCGCCCACCACGTGGGGCCGCAGGCTGTTGCCCAGGTCCAGCGCCAGGCTGTGCTCGATCTGTTTCAGCTTGCTCTCCAGGGCCTCGCGGGCGCGGGCATCCAGCGCCCCGTCCAGCCCATAGGCGGCCAGCAGGGCCAGCACCACCACCAGCACGGCGCCCATCGCGCCGACCGCCAGCCCCAAGCGGACGGACAGGCTGGCCGGCTTCATCCGCGGTCTTCCAGCACGTAGCCGACGCCGCGCAGGGTGTGGATAAGTTTGTTCTCGAACGGGTCGTCGATCTTCGCCCGCAAGCGGCGGATGGAGACCTCCACCACGTTGGTGTCGCAGTCGAAGTTCATGTCCCACACCAGCGAGATGATCTGGGTGCGCGACAGCACCTCGCCGGCGCGGCGCATCAGCAGGTGCAGCAGGGCGAATTCCTTGGTGGTCAGGTCGATGCGCTGGCTGCCACGGAAGGCCCGGTGGCGCCCCGGGTCCAGCTCCAGGTCGGCCACCCGCAGCACCTCCGGCACGGCGATCTGCTCGGCGCGCCGCAGCAGGCTGCGCACCCGTGCCAGCAGCTCGGGAAACTCGAAGGGCTTCACCAGGTAGTCGTCGGCACCCAGGTCCAGGCCTTTCACCTTGTCCGCCAGGCGGCCCCGGGCCGAGAGCATCAGCACCCGCGTGGCGGTGTCCTGGCGCAACTGGCCGAGCACGCCGAAGCCGTCGATCTGCGGCAGGTTCACATCGAGGATGACCAGGTCGTACTGGTGCTGGCGGGCCAGGTGCAGGCCGTCGACGCCGGTATGGGCGGCGTCCACCACATAACCGCTTTCGCTCAGGCCCTGGTAGAGGTAATCGGCTGTCTTGGGCTCATCCTCGACAATAAGGATCCGCATGGGAATTCATCCTGCATATAGAAGGAAAAGTGCCCGGCTCATTGTTCGAACAAGAGGGCAGCGATAAATAAGTCAATTAAGAAAAACGACCGGAAAGTTGCGCAGGCTAAACCCTGTAGTCACTTCAAGGTCAAGCGATCAGACCCGCCAGCGCCGCCTGCCACGAGGCTTTCAGCGCGGCGTAAGGCCTGTGGATAACACCGGTAGTTGTTTCAAGTTGCTACGGAAGTTGTCCGGAAGTTGTTCGGCGCGGCGCGATGCTAAACCAGATAAGTGCCCCCGGAACGGGCATTACATATTTGTAATCCGTGCGTCACCCTGGGGATAAGTGCCCCGCCCTAGAGTCCCCGGCGTTATCGGATCAACCCCTGGAAGTTGCCAGGCGTTGATCGCTTCCGAGACGCAGAGGACTTCCACCGTGTACCGACCCAAGCCCCCCAAGCGCCTGCGCCCGAGCCTGGCCGTCCTGGCCTTGTGCCTGGCGTTGCCGCCCTTCGCCACGGCCGCCGAGCTGGACTTCGCCACCGCCCTCGCCACCGCCTACCAGGGCAATCCCGAACTGGCGGCCGCCAGCCAGGGACCGGGCATCGCCGCCGGCGAACGCCGCCAGGCCGCGCTGCTGCCCAACCCGGAACTCTCCTGGGAGATGGAGGACACCCGCAGCGCCACCCGCACCACCAGCGTCAGCCTGGCCCAGCCCCTCGAACTGGGCGGCAAGCGCGGTGCCCGTGTCACCTACGCCGAGCGCGGCCAGGCCCTGGCCGAGCTGACCCTGGAGCAGCGCCGCAACGCCTTGCGCGCCGACACCTTGCTGGCCTTCCAGGCGGCCCTGCGTGCCCAGGCGCGCAACGAGCTGGCCGACGCCTCCCTGGCCCTGGCCGAACGCGGCCTGACAGTGGCCCAGGCGCGCATCCGCGCCGGTAAGGCCGCCCCCATGGAAGCACTGCGGGCCCAGGTCCAGCAGGACGAGCTGACCCTGGAGCGCGACCGTGCCCGCACCGAGCAGCGCCAGGCCTACCAGCGCCTCGCCACGCTCATGGGCGAGCCCCGGCCCGGCTTCGAACGGGTTGCCGGGCGCCTCGGCCCATTGCCGTCCCCCCCGGCCGAGGCTCGTCTGCTGTCCCGCCTGGGGGATACCGCCGACCTGCGCCTGGCACTGGCCGACGTGGCGCGGGAAGAGGCCGGCCTGGACCTGGAGAAGGCCCGGCGCTACCCCGACGTCACCGTCAGCATCGGCAGCCAGTACAGCGCCGAGGACCGCCAGCGCGTGAACCTGGTGGGGGTGTCGCTGCCGCTGCCGCTGTTCGACCGCAACCAGGGCAACGTGCTCTCCGCCAGCCGCCGCGCCGACCAGGCCCGCGACCTGCGCAACGCCACCGAGCTGCGCCTGCGCGGCGACGTGGCCATGGCCCTGGAGCAATGGCGCCGTGCCCAGGCCGCCATCGACGCCCATGACCGCAGCATCCTGCCGGCTGCCCAGCAGGCGGTGGACAGCGCCACCCGTGGCTTCCGCATGGGCAAGCTGGCCTTCCTCGACGTGCTCGACGCCCAGCGCACCCTGATCGACGCGCGCAACCGCTACCTGCAGGCCATGGCCGAGGCCACCGAGGCCTGGGCCAGCCTGGAGCGCCTCTACGGCGACCTGTCGGGCCTCGACGGCCCGGCCTGAAGCATGCCCCGTCGCCACCCCTGGCTCGGCCTGCTGGTGCTGGTGGCGGGCTGCGGCTACGCCCCCGGCGTGCCCAGCGAGCCCGACGGCCATTGGTGCCGTCACGACCTCTACCGCGCCTTGCACATCATCGTTTCCCTTCGAGAGGACACCCCATGGACATGAAACGAGGCCTCGCCCTCGGCCTGCTGCTCGCCCTCGGTCTGGGCGCGGGCGCCACCCTGATGCCGGCCATCGGCAGCCCGTCGCCCCAGGCCACCGACGACCCGCCACCCTCCGCCCATGCCGACGAGGAGGGCGGCGACCACGACGAGGAGGAGGGCGCCATCGCCCTCAGCCCCGCGCAGATCCAGGCCGCCGGCATCAAGCTGGTGAAGGCCGCTCCCCGCGCCCTCAGCCAGCGCCTGGCCCTGCCCGGCGAGATCCGCCTGGACGAGGACCGTACCGCCCACCTGTTCCCCCGTGCCGCCGGCGTGGTCGAGCAGGTCAGCGTCGGCCTCGGCCAGGCGGTGCAGAAGGGCGACCTGCTGGCGGTGATCGCCAGCCCCCAGGTGTCCGAGCAGCGCAGCGAACTGGCCGCCGCCGAACGCCGCGTGCGCCTGGCCCGCACCACCTTCGAGCGCGAGCGCCAGCTGTGGCAGGAAGGCATCTCCGCCGAGCAGGACTACCTGCTGGCGCGCCAGGCCCTGGACGAGGCCGAGATCGCCCTGGGCAACGCCCGGCAGAAGGTCAGTGCCCTCAGTGGCAGCCTCGCCCAGGGCGGCGGCAACCGCTACGAGCTGCGCGCGCCCTTCGCCGGCATGGTGGTGGAGAAGCACCTGGTGCCCGGCGAGGTGGTGAACGAGAGCAGCGCCGCCTTCACCCTCTCCGACCTGTCCCGCGTCTGGGCCACCTTCAGCGTCTCGCCCCGTGACCTGGCGCGGGTCCGCGTGGGCCGCCCGGTCACCGTCAGCGCCCGCGACCTGGGGGCCGAAGTGGCCGGCTCGGTGGCCTACGTCGGCAGCCTGCTGGGTGAGCAGAGCCGCACCGCCACCGCCCGCGCCACCCTGGAGAACCCGGAACTGGCCTGGCGCCCGGGGCTGTTCGTCAGCGTGCAGCTGGCCACCGACACCCGCGAAGTGCCCGTCGCCGTGCCCGAGTCCGCCGTGCAGACGGTGGAGGACCGCAGCGTGGTGTTCGTCCGCACCGACACCGGCTTCGCCACCCGCCCGGTGACCCTGGGGGCCCGCGACCAGGGCTTCGTGGAGGTGAGCGACGGGCTGGAGGCGGGGGTCGAGCTGGCCGCCGCTGGCAGCTTCACCCTCAAGTCCGAGCTGGGCAAGGCCAGCGCCGACCACGCCCACTGACGAGTAGCCACCATGTTCGAACGCATTCTCCGCTTCGCCATCGAGCAGCGCCTGCTGGTGATGCTCGCCGTGCTGGCGATGGCCGGCCTGGGCATCGCCAGCTACCAGAAGCTGCCCATCGACGCCGTCCCCGACATCACCAACGTCCAGGTGCAGATCAACACCGCCGCGCCCGGCTCTTCGCCCCTGGAGACCGAGCAGCGCATCACCTTCCCCATCGAGACCGCCATGGCCGGCCTGCCGCACCTGAAGCAGACCCGCTCGCTGTCCCGCTCCGGGCTGTCCCAGGTCACCGTCACCTTCGAAGACGGCACCGACCTGTACTTCGCCCGGCAACTGGTCAACGAGCGCCTGCAGACGGCCCGCGAGCAATTGCCCGAAGGCGCCGAGGCGGTCATGGGGCCGATCTCCACCGGCCTCGGCGAGATCTTCCTGTGGACGGTGGAAGCCGAGGAGGGCGCCCTCAAGGCCGACGGCACGCCCTACACCGCCACCGACCTGCGGGTGATCCAGGACTGGATCATCAAGCCGCAGCTGCGCACCGTGCCCGGCGTCGCCGAGATCAACACCATCGGCGGCCACGCCAAGCTGTTCCAGGTCGCCCCCGACCCGGCGCGCCTGGCCGCCTACCGCATCACCCTGGCGGACCTGGTCACCGCCCTGGAACGCAACAACGCCAACGTCGGTGCCGGCTTCATCGAGCGCAACGGCGAACAGCTGACCATCCGTGCCCCCGGCCAGCTGGAGGGCATCGAGGACATCGCCGCCATCGTCGTCACCCAGCGCGAGGGCACGCCCATCCGCGTGCGCGACGTGGCGCGGGTGGCCATCGGCGAGGAGCTGCGCAGCGGCGCCGCCACCGAGAACGGCCGCGAGGTGGTGCTGGGCACCGTGTTCATGCTCATCGGCGAGAACAGCCGCAGCGTCTCCCAGGCGGTGGCCGAGCGCCTGGAGAGCATCAACCGCAGCCTGCCCGCCGGCGTGGTGGCGGTGCCGGTGTACGACCGCACCCACCTGGTGGACAAGGCCATCGCCACGGTGAAGAAGAACCTGATCGAGGGCGCCATCCTGGTGGTGGCCGTGCTCTTCCTGTTCCTCGGCAACATCCGTGCGGCGCTGATCACCGCCCTGGTGATCCCGCTGTCGATGCTCTTCACCTTCACCGGCATGTTCGCCAACAAGGTCAGCGCCAACCTGATGAGCCTGGGCGCGCTGGACTTCGGCATCATCGTCGACGGCGCGGTGGTGATCGTGGAGAACGCCATCCGCCGCCTGGCCCACGCCCAGCAGCGCCACGGCCGCCTGCTGACCCGCAGCGAGCGCCTGCACGAGGTGTTCGCCGCCTCCCGCGAGGCGCGCCGGGCCCTGGTGTTCGGCCAGCTGATCATCATGGTGGTGTACCTGCCGATCTTCGCCCTCACCGGGGTCGAGGGGAAAATGTTCCACCCCATGGCCTTCACCGTGGTGATCGCCCTGTTCGGCGCGATGATCCTCTCGGTCACCTTCGTCCCGGCGGCCATCGCCCTGTTCATCACCGGCCGCGTGCGTGAGGAAGAGAACGCCGTGATGCGTGCCGCCCGGCGTGGCTACGCCCCGGTGCTGGCCTGGGTGATGCGCCGGCGCAACCTGGCCTTCGCCCTGGCGGCCGCCAGCGTGCTCGGTGCCGGCGTGCTGGCCAGCCGCATGGGCAGCGAGTTCGTCCCCAGCCTCAGCGAGGGTGATTTCGCCCTGCAGGCCCTGCGCGTGCCCGGCACCGGCCTCGGCCAGTCGCTGGACATGCAGCAGCGCCTGGAACGCGCCCTGGTGGCGCAGGTGCCGGAGGTGCTGCGGGTGTTCGCCCGCACCGGCACCGCCGAGATCGCCTCCGACCCGATGCCGCCGAACATCTCCGACGCCTACGTGATGCTGCGCCCGCGCGAGCAATGGCCGGACCCGGGCAAGAGCCGCGAGGCGCTGGTGGCCGAGATCCAGCAGGTGGCGGCCGGCGTGCCGGGGAGCAACTACGAGTTGTCGCAACCGATCCAGCTGCGCTTCAACGAGCTGATCTCCGGGGTGCGCAGCGACGTGGCGGTGAAGGTCTTCGGGGACGACATGGACGTGCTCGGTAGCACCGCCCAGCGCATCGCCACGACCCTGCAGCAGGTGCCCGGCGCCTCCGAGGTGAAGGTGGAGCAGACCTCCGGGCTGCCGGTGCTCACCGTCAACATCGACCGCGACAAGGCGGCGCGCTACGGCCTCAACGTCGGCGACGTGCAGGACACCCTGGCCATGGCCGTCGGTGGGCGCCAGGCCGGCACCCTGTTCGAGGGTGACCGTCGCTTCGACCTGGTGGTGCGCCTCGACGAGGGGCTGCGCACCGACCCGCAGGGCCTGTCGCGCCTGCTGCTGCCGCTGCCCGGCGGCGCGGCGGACGGCATCGCCTTCATCCCCCTGGGGGACGTGGCCACCCTCGACCTGGAGCTGGGGCCGAACCAGGTCAGCCGCGAGAACGGCAAGCGCCTGGTGGTGGTGAGCGCCAACGTGCGCGGCCGCGACATCGGCTCCTTCGTGGCCGAGGCCGAGGCGCGCATCCAGGCCGAAGTGCAGGTGCCGGCCGGCTACTGGACCACCTGGGGCGGCCAGTTCGAGCAGCTGCAATCGGCCGCGCGGCGCCTGCAGGTGGTGGTGCCGGTGGCACTGCTGCTGGTCTTCACCCTGCTGTTCATGATGTTCAACAACGTCAAGGACGGCCTGCTGGTGTTCACCGGCATCCCCTTCGCCCTCACCGGCGGGGTGCTGGCGCTGTGGCTGCGGGACATCCCCCTGTCGATCTCCGCTGGGGTCGGCTTCATCGCCCTGTCCGGGGTGGCGGTGCTCAATGGCCTGGTGATGCTGGCGTTCATCCGCAACCTGCGGGAGGAGGGGCGTTCGCTGGTGGATGCGGTGAACGAAGGGGCGCTGACCCGGCTGCGGCCGGTGCTGATGACGGCCCTGGTGGCCTCCCTCGGTTTCGTGCCCATGGCGCTGGCCACCGGCACCGGGGCGGAGGTGCAGCGGCCGCTGGCCACCGTGGTGATCGGCGGCATCCTTTCGTCCACGGCGCTGACGCTGCTGGTGCTGCCGGCGCTCTACCTGCGTGCGCACCAGCGCGACGAGGAAGAGGACGAAGCCGACGAGCGCGGCTGACCCGGGCGGCGCCACCCGTGTTCGCGGGTGGCGCCGGTGGCGTCAGTCGGCGCTGACCAGCTGGGTTTCCCAGCCGTCGTAGCGGCCGCCGTGGTCCTCGGCCAGGTGGAACAGTGGCAGGGTGACGCTGTCGATCTCGGCGAAGGAGGGCAGGTCCTTGCGCCACAGGTGCACGCTGTACTGCCCGTCTTCGTTGGCCGCGATCGGCACCCGCAGCGAGAAGCCCAGGGCCTGGGCGCGGTTGGCGAAGGCCTGGGCGTCGCCGGCCTCGGCGAATTCGGCCCAGTGGTCGATGTCACGCGGGGTGTCGAGGCGGTCGCCGTTCTGTTCCAGGGTCTGGCAGACCCGGCGGTTCTGGATGCACTGGTGGTCGATGGCGCTGGGGTACAGGTACTCCAGGTAGGTCGACCAGCCCGGGTCGGGGTTGCTGCCGGCCTCGAAGCGGTAGTCCGGGAAGCCCCGGAACGCCTCGGCCACGCGGGCTTCCCAGCCTTGCGGATGGGCGGTGTAGAAGAAGAAATCGCGGCAGCCGTTGGTGGTGCAGCGCCCGACGTAGGCGTGGTCGGCACCTTCCAGCTTCGGCAGCACGGCGTCCTCCAGCGCGATCAGCGCGTCGTACTCCTCGTTGCTCGACAGGCCGTCGCCCCGTGGCGTGTTCATCTCCACGCGCACGTAGGCCATGGCCGGCAGGCGCTCAATCGGCGCCTCTTCCACGGCACCCAGGTCGACAAACAGCGATGCCGGGCGGTCATCCACCCGGGCGAAATAGAAATCCCAGTTCTCGGTCATCAGTCTCCCTCCCTGTTGGGGTGGCGAGACTGTAGCGGGTTTGCCGGGGCAAGAAGCGGACCTGGCGCACGGCGGGCCGTGGCGCGGCAATCGGTCGCTGGAGAGAGGGGGAGAGGATTTGCGACCGGACGGCCACAAAAAAAGGCGCCCGTCCGGGGCGCCTCAGGGTCCACCCCATCCAAAGGAGCGGAAGCGGGAGGTGGACGTATTGCCTGGGGAAATCAGTTGTTGGCGCGTTCGGCGCCCCTGGCCTCGGCCTTGTCGGCGTCGCGCTGGGCGGTGAGTGTCTGGCTGTCGTCGGCCGGGCGGGCGAGCTGGGCATCGCGGGCGGCCTGGACCATCTGCTGGGCGCGTTCCGAGCCGTCTTCGGCGAGGGCGGCGGTGGCGTTCAGGCCAAGCAGGGCGATCAGGAGAAGACTGGCTTTCATGGGGGTAACCTCGTTCATCTTTCGGGATTGGCGTCGAACCACGAGGCCCATGCTAAGGAGCGGAAGCTAACAGGACGGTGAGGCGCGGATTACATCTTTGATATCCGGGCCGACCCCCGTGGGGCGGCCCGGACGCCCCGTCAGAGCACGTTCAGCGGGTACTCGACGATCAGGCGCACCTCGTCCAGGTCCGACTCGAAGTCGGTGGCGCGGGTGGTGGCCTGGCGCAGGCGCAGGGACAGGTCCTTCAGCGAGCCGCTCTGCACCACGTAGCGGGCCTCGATGTCGCGCTCCCAGCGCTTCTGGTCCACCAGCGGGTCGCCGTTGCCGTCGCGGCGCATGTAGGTGCTGTTGGCGTGGGAGTAGTCCGCGTCGGTGCCGCGGGCGTAGCGGGTCATGAAGCTCAGGCCCGGCACGCCGTAGGCGGCCATGTCCAGGTCGTAGCGGAGCATCCAGGAGCGCTCCTTCGGCGAGTTGAAGTCGCTGTACTGGATGGAGTTGTCGAGGAAGATCGAGTCGGACTGGCGCAGGTAGTCGAAGTCGTCGTCACCGGTGTTGCGCTGGTGCGACAGCGCCAGGGTGTGGGCGCCGTAGCGCACGCCGACCTTGCCGCTGTAGATGGTGTTGTCGAACGTGCCCAACAGGCGGCGCCCCTCGTCGGTGGCCTTGTACAGGTTGAGGCCGCCGATCAGGGCCAGGTCCTCGCCCAGCGGGTACTCCAGCTGGAGGCCGGCGTAGTGCTGGTTCCAGGCGTCCTTGAGGCGGCTGCTGTAGAGGCTCAGGCCCAGGTACTCGTTCACCTGGTAGTCACCGCCCAGGTAGGCCACCCAGGGGGCGTCCACGCGGCCGGCATAGAAGGTGGCGAAGTTGCCGCGCATGCCGCTTTCCTGGGGCTGGCTCATGGCGTGCAGGCGCCCGGCCTGGACCTTCAGGCCCTCCAGGCTGGTGTTTTCCAGGGTCACGCCACGGAAGCTCTCCGGCAGCAGGCGGGCGTCGCCGTAATGCACCACCGGGGTGGTGGGGAACACGTCGCCGGCCTTGAGCACGGTGTCGAAGGCCCGCACCTTCAGGGCGCCGCCGGTCTTGGAGTAGCTGTCCTCGGCCTCGCCGCGGCTGTTCACCGGCAGCAGGTTGACGCTGCCGCCCGGGCCGTAGCGGCCGTCGCCGGTGTCCAGCTTCAGGCCGAGCATGGCGAAGGCGTCGATGCCGACCCCCACCGTGCCTTCGGTGAAGCCGGACTGGAAGGTGGCGATCACGCCATGGGCCCAGGCTTCGGTGTAGCCGTTGTCGGTGGGGCTGGACTGGCCGTGGCGGAAGTCCCGGTTCATGTAGAAGTTGCGGTTGAGGACGGTGAGGCTGCTGCCTTCGATGAAGCCTTCGGGCTTCTGCTCGGCGGCCTGCAGGGGTGTGCTGGCGGCGAGGGCGACGAAGAGGGCCAGGGGGGCCCGTGCGGATTGGATCATCGGATGCTCCTGTTCGTGTATGGCAGGTCGTGGAGGCCATGTCGTTGTTGTTATCGAACACGCCGACGCTCACGCGGGCGGCGCGCGGCGGGGCTATCGTGGCAAGCGCCGGATAACCCGGAGATGAGGCGCTGATTACAATTCCGTAATCCGCCCGCCAGGGGGACAGGGGCAGCCGGGGGCCTCAGGCCGGGCGCAATGCCACGGCCTGGGAGCGGGAAGGGCAGTTGGAGGGTGCCGCCAGGCCAGGGGCCGGGCGGGGAAAGGGGCTSAGGTCCAGAGCCAGTGGATTTCCGCCACGGCGTCGTGGGCGTGCAGGCTTTCCTCGTGCTCCACACGCACCTTGAATGCAGCCAGGTCCGGCAGCGCCCGCAGGGGCTCGGCCAGGCGCCGCGCGGCGTCTTCGCAGAACATCAGGTTGTGGCCATTGGCCAGCGCAAAAGCCTGCTCGTCGGCGCGCTTCACGGCGGTCTGCAGCGCTGTGCCCAGGGCGGCTTCGCAACGGTCCACCAGCTCGATCCAGTCCGGTGCCTGCAGCGGGTCCGCCGGGCGCAGCCACAGCCGCGCCTTGCTGCGCTGGCTGTGGGGCGTGGCGGGCATGGCCGCTTCGCTGCCCAGCCATTCATGCAGGGCTTCCCAGGTGGGTGCCTGCCCGGCGAAGCGTTCGCTGAAGGCACGCTGGGTCATCTGCCGTGACAGCGCCGCCGAGCACGGGCAGGTGGAGGAGTAGCCCAGTTCCAGCATGAGTTCCACGTGAAACCCCCGTGGATCCAGGCTCAGCGCGATTTCGAAGGGGTAGGCCTTGTGCCCCGACAGCGGGCTGACCAGCGCCGGACGCTTGAGCAGCAGCTCACCGGCCACCCGCAGGTGTGCCGAGAGGGACAGGCCCTGGTGGCTGTCGAGGAAGTGCTGCAGCAGCGCCTGCAGGGCGGTGAGGGTCAGCTCCTCGCCGGCCAGGGCCTCCAGCGCCAGGTACAGCCGCGACATGTGGATGCCGCGTACGCCTGGGGTGTCGAGGCTGACGCTGGCTTCCACCCGCGCCTGCACGGCTTGCCCGGCCACCTGCAACGGCAAGCGGATGCCGGCCATGCCGACGCGGTCCAGCGGGGCGAGGGTGGCCTGGGTCTGGCTGGCCACGTCGGGCAGGGAGAGGTTGTTCATCGTCGGGCTCGGCTTGCGGGGAATTCGATATGTTATGTTATAACACTTGAAAATCAAGCCACCCTTACCGAAGCCATGCACCTCATCACCAGCGAAGACGACCTGCTCAGCCAACCGGACGAGCAGTACATGGACAACGCCCAGCAAGCCTTCTTCCAGCACCTGCTGGAGGCCCAGCGGGACGACCTGCGTACGCGCATCGACAACGAGATGAACGAGCTGCGGGAGATCGAGCCCGCCAGCGACGAGGTGGACGTGGCCGCCCGCGAAGAGCAGCGCCAATGGCAACTGCGCCGCCTGGAACGGGAAAAGAAGCTGCTGGACAAGATCGACAGCGCCCTGGACCGCCTCGCCCGTGGCGAGTACGGCTGGTGCCGGGAGACCGGCGAACCGATCGGCCTGCGCCGCCTGCTGCTGCGGCCCACCGCCGAGCTGTGCATCGAGGCCAAGGAGCGCGAAGAGCGTCGCGAACGGCACCTGCGCGACGCCTGAACTCATAACCGTGCCCTGAAGAGGATTCCGCCATGCAAGAGCGTCTTCCCGTCACCGTGCTGTCCGGCTTCCTGGGAGCCGGCAAGAGCACCCTGCTCAACCAGATCCTGAAGAACCGCGAGAACCTGCGGGTCGCCGTGATCGTCAACGACATGAGCGAGATCAACATCGACGGCAGCGAGGTCCAGCGCGACGTCAGCCTCAACCGGGGCGAAGAGCGCCTGGTGGAGATGAGCAACGGCTGCATCTGCTGCACCCTGCGCGAGGACCTGCTGGAAGAGGTCGGCCGGCTGGCCCGCGAAGGCCGCTTCGACTACCTGCTGATCGAGTCCACCGGCATCTCCGAACCCTTGCCCGTGGCCGAGACCTTCACCTTCCTCGACGAGGACGGGCGCGGCCTGTCCGACGTCGCCCGCCTCGACACCCTGGTCACCGTGGTGGACGGGGTGAACTTCCTGCGCGACTTCCACCAGGCCGAGAGCCTGGCCAGCCGTGGCGAAACCCTGGGTGAGGACGACGAGCGCTCCATCACCGACCTGCTGATCGACCAGGTGGAGTTCGCCGACGTCATCCTCATCAGCAAGATCGACCTCATTAGCCAGGCCGAGCGCGAGGAGCTGACCGCCATCCTCCAGCGGCTCAATACCGAGGCGGAGATCCTGCCCATGAGCATGGGCCGCGTGCCGCTGGACAAGGTGCTCAACACCGGCCGCTTCGACTTCGAGCGGGCCGCCCGTGCGCCGGGCTGGCTCAAGGAACTGCGCGGCGAGCATCAGCCGGAGACCGAAGCCTACGGCATCGTCTCCAGCGCCTACCGGGCGCGGCGGCCGTTCCACCCCGAGCGCTTCCATGCCTTCCTCAACCGCGAATGGCGTAACGGCCGCCTGCTGCGTTCCAAGGGCTTCTTCTGGCTGGCCAGCGCCTGGCGCGAGGCCGGCAGCTGGTCCCAGGCCGGCGGCCTGATGCGCTACGGCCATGCCGGGCGCTGGTGGCGCTTCGTCCCGCGCGAGCAGTGGCCCCAGGACGAAGAAGGCCTGGAAGCGATCTTCAAGCACTGGGACCCCCAGGTGGGCGACTGCCGGCAGGAGTTGGTGTTCATCGGCCAGGGCATCGACTTCGAGCGCCTGCATGCCGAGCTGGACGACTGCCTGCTGGACGATGCCGAGATGGCCCAGGGCGTCGAAGGCTGGTCGCGCCTGCCCGATCCCTTCGGCGGCCTGGTCGGGGAGGCGGCCTGATGGAAGCCCTGGCCCTGCGCCCGCCGCCCCGGGCGGCCATCGGCGACAACCCGGCGGTGCTGGGCGAAGCCCTGCGGGACGAGGTCAACCTCGCCGTCTGGGAGCGCCAGCTGCCCCTGCACATCAGCGACTACGCCCGCTGCCTGCTGGGGCTCGGGGAACCCTTGAGCGAGTCCCTGACCCTGGAACTGCCGGACCCGGAGGCGCCCCTCGACCTGAGCAACCTGGCCCGGCGCTTCGCCGACATCGACGGCCATGCCGGCTTCCTCGCCGACGTGGCCTGGCTGGTGCGTGCCTTCGCCTGCCTGCTGGATGCCCGGCGCATCGGCCTGCGCCTGCGGCGCCTGGACCGCGCCATGTGCCCGCGCTACCACGTCGACCACGTGCCCCTGCGGCTGATCACCACCTACGCCGGTGCCGGCAGCCACTGGCTGCAGGAAGGCCAGATGCCCCGCAGCCGCCTGGGCGACCCCGCCGCCGAGCCCGCAGCCGTACCCGCCGGGCAGACCTTGGCGGCCGGCCATGTGGCCTTGTTCAAGGGCGAGAAGTGGCTGGGCAACGAGGGGCGCGGGGTTATCCACAGGTCGCCGGACGTTCTTCCGGGCGAGGCGCGCTTGCTGCTGACGCTGGATTGGTTGGTCTGAGCGGCAGGTGTGGTTGTGCTCGATGGGGTGGGGCGGCAGGTGCCGGGCCTGCCGGTGCTTATCCACAGGTCAAAAAAAGGGCCACCCGAAGGTGGCCCTGCATCACCGAGGCCCTACCGGCTGAGCCGGCATGGGCGAGGTACCCGGGGCTATTTCACCGCCTGGCTGTTACCGGCTGATGACGACGGGCTTTCCCAGGTGCCTTTGCCCTGGCCCTCGCAGAACGGCTTGAGGTAGCGCGCGTCGCTGGCGACGCCGTAGTAGTAGAGGTCCTGGCGGTAGGCGATGTTGCTGACCTGGCTGTTGCGGCAGACGCCGAAGGCCCCTTCGGGGCACTGCTCGGCGTAGCTCACCTCCACCTTCTGGCCCGGCATCTCCGGCTTGCAGAAGCCGTCGCGGAACAACTGGGAGGGAATGCTGCGGTTGGCCTGGCAGACCTTCACGTCCAGCCGGTCGCTCTGGCTGTGGACAATGCAGGCTTCCGCCAGGGCCTGGGACGAGGCGAGCAGCAGCAGGGGCAGCAGGAACACACGCATGAAGCACCGACCTGGATCGTTGAGATGCGCGACTCTATCACGCCTTCAGGACACCTCTAAAAACTACCTGCGTTGTCATCGCAGCGTTAAAAACAGGCTCAATATGCTCATTTACCGCGCGTAAACTGCGCTTTTCGCCTGTTTTTGCCTTGCGCTGACGGCCTCGCCTACGTTTTTAAAGGCGTCCTGTTATTCACAGACTGTGATACCGCACCATGGCCTCCATGCTGACCCACATCCCCACCCATCTGGTGGCCGGCCCTCTCGGTGCCGGCAAGACCAGCCTGATCCGCCACCTGCTGGCCCAACGCCCCGTGGGCGAACGCTGGGCGGTGCTCATCAACGAATTCGGCCAGGTCGGCCTGGATGCCGCGCTGCTGGAAACCGGCGAGGACGGTATCAGCCTGGCCGAAGTGGCCGGCGGCTGCCTCTGCTGCGTCAACGGCGCGCCCTTCCAGGTCGGGCTCGGGCGCCTGCTGCGCAAGGCGCGGCCGGACCGGCTGTTCATCGAACCGTCCGGGCTGGGCCACCCGGCGGAGTTGCGTCGGCAGCTCGTTGCGGCGCCCTGGACCGAGGTGCTGGCCCTGCAGCCCACCCTGGTGGTGCTGGATGCCCAGGCCCTGGCCCGGGGCGAGCCGCTGCCCGCCAGCCAGCAGGCGGCACTGGAAGGTGCCGGGCTGCTGGTGCTGAACAAGGCCGAGGGCCTGGAAGCCGACGTTCGCCAGCGCATCGTCCAGGCCCTGCCGGCGGTGCCCCAGTGCTGGACCGAACAGGGTCAGCTGCCGCTGGAACGCCTGCCCGGCCTGGCGGCGCGCGCCGGGGCGGCTGTGGATAACCTCGCGCTGCCCAGTGCCCCGCCGGCGTTGCCGACCCTGTGGACGGACCCGACCCGGCCCCTCTGCCAGGTTGGTGGCGAAGGGGACGGCTGGAGTATCGGCTGGCGCTGGCACCCGTCCCAGCGCTTCGACCCGGAGCACCTGGCCGCCTGGCTCCAGGGCCTGGACTGGCGCCGCGCCAAGCTGGTTATCCACAGCGTGCAAGGCTGGGTGTCGGCCAACGCCCTGGACGGCGCCCCGCTGCACTGGCGCCCCAGTGAGTGGCGGCGGGATTCGCGGCTGGAGCTGATCTTCAGCGAGCCGCAGGAGGAGGCCGCCCTCTCGGCGGGGCTGGAGGCCTGTCGGTTGCGGGAGTGATGCCTCTCCAGCACTCGGGAGGGAGCTGGGCGCCTGGATACAGAGCGCGAGGCGTACAGAAACGAAAACGGGCCCTTGCGGGCCCGTCTGCGGAATAAAACGGCTACGGCACACCGCAGCCAGGGCCAGGGCGGCCTAAGGGAATCAGTCGTCGTTCATGCGCGAGTGGGTGCGGGTGTCCTTCATGAACAGGTACACCATCAGCGAGCAGGCGATGCAGGCGGTCACGTACCAGTAGAAGCCGCTCTCCATGCCGATGCTCTTGAACCACAGCGCGATGTACTCGGCGGTGCCGCCGAAGATGGACACGGTCAGCGCGTAGGGCAGGCCCACGCCCAGGGCGCGGATCTCGGTAGGGAACAGCTCGGCCTTCACCACGGCGTTGATCGAGGTGTAGCCGCTGACGATCACCAGCGCCGCCATGATCAGGAAGAACGCGCCCCACCAGGTCTCGATGGTGTGCAGGGTGCTGAGGATCGGGTAGGTGAACAGGGTGCCCAGCACGCCGAAGGCGATCAGGATCGGGCGCCGGCCGATCTTGTCCGAGAGCGCGCCGACGATGGGCTGCAGCAGCATGAACAGGAACAGCGTGGCGGCCGAGATCATGGTCGAGTCGTCCTTGCTCATGCCCACGGTGTTGACCAGGTACTTCTGCATGTAGGTGGTGTAGGTGTAGAAGGCCAGGGTCCCGCCCATGGTCAGGCCGACCACGGTCAGCACTTCCTTGGGGTGGCGCATCAGGGTGCGCAGCAGGCTTTCCTTGGGCTTGTCCTTCTTCTGGGTGAAGGAGTCGGTCTCCTCCATGCCGCGACGCAGGAACATCGCCACCACGGCGCAGGCCGCGCCGATGAAGAAGGGTACGCGCCAGCCCCAGCTGTCCAGCTGCTCGGTGGTCAGGGTCTGCTGCAGCACGATCAGCACCGCCAGGGCGATGAGCTGGCCGGAGATCAGCGTCACGTACTGGAAGCTGGAGTAGAAGCCGCGCTGTTCCTTGGTGGCCATCTCCGACAGGTAGGTGGCGGAGGTGCCGTATTCACCGCCTACCGAGAGGCCCTGCAGCAGGCGGGCGATCACCAGCAGGATGGGCGCGGCGATGCCGATGCTCTCGTAGCTGGGGGTCAGGGCGATGATCAGCGAGCCGAAGCACATCAGCAGCACCGAGGCCAGCAGGGCAGCCTTGCGGCCCTTGCGGTCGGCGTAGATGCCCATCAGCCAGCCGCCGATGGGGCGCATCAGGAAGCCCACGGCGAAGATCGCGGCGGTGTTCAGCAGCTGGGCGGTCAGGTCGCCCTGGGGGAAGAAGGCCTTGGCGAAGTACAGCGAGAAGGCGGCGTAGACGTACCAGTCGTACCACTCCACCAGGTTGCCCACCGAGCCGCTGAAGATCGACTTGATGCGCTGGGATGTGGTGCGGGTTGCTGCTGAGGCAGTCAGGGTGCTGGAGCTTTCCATCGTGGTTCCTCGAGTCGTTGTTGTTGTGTGCACGGACTGGCCGGGCTTGGACAGGCGCCATAGCAGGACCTGTGCCAGGCACTGGAGGCCGCGCCGTTGCTGGGTTTCGGCTCGATGGAGGGGCATCGCTGCGCGGAATCCCGCCGATGCCGGAACGGGCGATGAGCGGGTTCTTGCCGAGTGCCCGGTGCTGGTGTGCGCATGCCTTCGGCATGGCTTCCGGGCACCACGCCGCACATGGGGGGCGCCAGGGGCAGGTGTTCATCCCCGATTCCGGTGGAGCACAGCGTGGACAAGCTGTGGGCAGCTTCCCGTGTGCCCCGTCATCCGTGGCTTTCAGGCATTCGATCAGGATTTGCACAGGGCGGGGCCTGTGGATGGGCTTCCGCCCTGTGGGCGACTGTCCCCAAATGGCGTGGATGAGCCTGTGGAAAAGCTGTAGCCACCCCGCCAGAGGGCAGGCTGTACGCTGTCTGTGGAGGTTTGATCACTTAATGTCCAACGGGATAAGTGAGCGGATACGGCCTGTTGGGTATCGTCCCCAATTCCCGTGGACGGTACTGTGCACAAGCTGTTGATAGATCGACAGGACCCAGTTTCAACGGGCCTTTCAGGCGTTCGTACAGATTCTGATCAGCAGCTGGACCCTGCCATGCGCCGGTTTTCTGCTGCTGTGAACTGTGGACAAAACCGCTGCATGATCCCCACCTGTCCCCAAACGCCGGGGATGAGCCTGTGGACAAGCTGTAGCCAGACCGTCGGAGGTCTTATTTGGCGGGGCTTCTGGCGTTTAGATCGTTTTTTGATCGATGCGCGGGCTCTCCAGTCGTGTGGAAAAGGCCCTGCGCCGGTGGCCTTGCTGTCCACATTGCCCCCAGTATCCGGGGAAGACCCTGTGGAAAAACTGTACGCACCTGTCTGCTACCCACGGCTGGCGGGCTGTTCAGCCGATTGATCATTAATTGAGCCCTTGCTGGCTGGGCGGTGCAGGCATCTGGCGTGTGCCGGACAGGCCGGGCCGGAGCGGCAGTCGGCCTGTCAGAAGGGGCGTTCTCCCTGCTATCCACACCGTCCCCAATAACGGTGGAAGGGCCTGTGTACAAGCTGTCTGTACCTCGCTGAAGGCCAGGGATTTCAAGGCCTCCAAGGGTTTGTACGAATTCCGAGCGATGGCCCGGGCGCACCGCACGCAGCGGTGGTGTTTGCCTGTTCATCACGCTATCAACAGTCCCCAGATCAGGTGGAGCAGCCTGTTGATAAGCTGTGCTCAATCGCTTACAGGCCTTTATTCATAAGGCTTTCATTGATTTGATCGCGTTTTGACCAGGGGTGCGAGGACGATTGGATGCACACAGCGAGCGACGCGCTGGCGGTGCTGTCCACATTTGTCCCCGCTTAAAGGGGAAAAATCTGTGGATAAACTGTTTTCAGTTGTGCACAGGCCGTGTCGGGTGCGGCACGGAGCAAACTGTGCATTTACTGATCATGTTTTTCTCAAGGCCCCGCCATACAAGGGATTTTGCGGAGTGAGGGGAGGGCAGGGTGTGGAAAAGCCCCGCCTGGGAGCTGTCCCCAGATAGCGTGTATCAACCTGTTGAAAAGCTGTGTCCACAGTGCTGAAGGCCCCGATTGACGGGGCCTTTGGCGTTCAGGTGGATTTATGATCACAGGGCCGGAAGGCCCTGTGGATGGCTCAGTCGTCTTCGCCGGGGAGGAAGTCGCCACGGGCCAGGCCGTGGCGTTGCATCTTCTCGTTGAGGGTGCGGCGCGGCAGTTGCAGCAGCGCCATCACCGCCTTGATGTCGCCCTTGCTGCGGGCCAGGGCCTGGCGCAGGCATTGCGCCTCGTAGGCTTCCATCAGCTCGGCCAGGGACGGCGCGCTGTCCTCGCGGGGGGCGTCCAGCGGCGCGGCCAGCCCCAGCACGTGGCGCTCGGCGGCGTTGCCCAGCTCGCGCACGTTGCCGGGCCAGTCGTGGGCCAGCAGGTGTGCCAGCTCGGCCGGGGTGAGGTTCGGCACCGGGCGCTGCAGGCGTTCGCCGGCCAGGGCGGCGAAGTGTTCGAACAGCAGGGGGATGTCCTCGCGGCGGTCCCGCAGCGGCGGCAGCTGCAGCTCGGCGACGTTCAGGCGGTAGAGCAGGTCCTCGCGGAAGCGCCCGGCGCGCACTTCGTCGCGCAGGTCCGGCTTGGTGGCGGCCACCACCCGCACGTCGATACGGATGCTCTGGTTGGAGCCCAGGCGCTCCAGTTGCTGCTCCTGCAGGACCCGCAGCAGCTTCACCTGCTGGGCCAGGGGCATGCTTTCGATCTCGTCGAGGAACAGGGTGCCGCCGTTGGCGTGCTCCAGCTTGCCGATGCGCTTGCCCTGGGCGCCGGTGAAGGCGCCGCTCTCATGGCCGAACAGCTCGCTCTCGAAGAGGTTCTCGGGGATGGCGGCGCAGTTGAGGGCAACGAAGGGCCGTTCCGCGCGCGGGCCGAAGTCGTGCAGGCAGCGCGCGACGAGCTCCTTGCCGCTGCCGGTGTCGCCCCGCAGCAGGACGTTCACCGGGGTCTGCGCGAGGTCCAGCACCTGTTTGCGCAGGTGCAGGATGGGCCGGGAGATGCCCAGCAGGCGGCCGTCCAGTTGCGCGCGGCTGTCCGCCTGCTGGCGCAGGCGGCGGTTCTCCTGCTGCAGGCGGCGCTTCTCCAGCGCGCGCTTGAGGCTGCCCAGCAGGCGCTCGGGGGTGAAGGGCTTCTCGATGAAGTCATAGGCGCCCAGGCGCATGGCCTCCACCGCCTGAGGCACGTCGCCGTGGCCGGTCACCAGCAGGAAGGGCAGGTCGCGGTCGCGGGCCTGGACCGCTTCCAGCAGGGCCAGGCCGTCCATGCCCGGCATGCGCAGGTCGCTGACCACCACGCCGGGGAAGTCCGGTTCCAGGGCGTGCAGGCACTCGGCGGCGCTGGCGCACAGGCGCACGGCGAAGCCGGAGAGTTCCAGCCATTCGCGCACGGCTTCGCGGATGGCGGCTTCGTCGTCGACGAAGATCACGTGGGGGGAGGTCATGCTCGCTCCTCGGGGGGGCTGGCCGGCAGGCTGAGGCGGAACACCGCGCCGGGGCCACGGTTTTCCGCAGACAGGCGCCCGCCCAGTTCATGGACGATGGCGTAGGACACGGCCAGGCCGAGGCCCAGGCCGTCGCCCACCGGTTTGGTGGTGAAGAAGGGATCGAAGACCTGGGGCAGGACCTCGGCGGGGATGCCGCCGCCGTTGTCGGCGACCTCCAGGCACCAGTGCTCGCCGTCGCGCCGCAGGCTGATCTCCACCTTTGGCGAAGCCTGGCCGTCGACGGCATCCAGGGCGTTGCGCAGCAGGTTGACCAGCACCTGTTCCAGGCGGATGGCGTCGCCCTGGACCCAGGCCGGCTGCTCCAGGCGCTGGACGATGTGGGCGTCGCTGTCGCGCAGGCGCGGGGCGAGCAGTTGCAGGGCCTTGCCCACCACGTCGCCGAGTTCCAGGGTTTCCCGCAGGCCGCCGGGGGTGCGGCGGGCGTAGGTCTTGAGGTGGCCGGTGAGGGCGGCCATGCGCCGCAGCAGCTCGTCGAGGCGGTCGAGGGCCTTGCGCGCCGGGTCCAGCTGGCCGTTGTCGAGCATGAGACGCAGGCTGCCCAGGTGCATGTGCAGGGCGGTCAGCGGCTGGTTGATCTCGTGGGCGAGGGCGGCCGACATCTGCCCCAGGGCGGCCAGCTTGGCGGCCTGCACCAGGCCGTCCTGGGCGGTGCGCAGGTCGGCGGTGCGCTGCTCCACCAGGCGCTCCAGCTCCTCGCGGCTCTGCTGGCGCAGGCGTGCCAGGCGCCAGCGCTGCTGCAGGAACAGGCCGAGGAAGAACAATGCCGCCCACACCCCGCCGGCGGCCAGGCTGGCGGTGCGGGCGCTGCTGGCGGCGCCCTGGGGGCGGTGCAGCAGGTGCAGGGTCCAGCCCTCGCTGGGCAGCGCCTCGGATTCCCAGAGGTAGTCCTGTTCGCCGTCCGGGCCGTTGACCCGTACCAGGCGGCTGCCCTCGCCGAAGTCCTCGCGGGTCTGGTGCTCCAGGGGCACCAGGGGCTTCTTGTCGTACTGCCGGGTGGCGGCCAGCTCGGCACGTTGCCCTGCGTCCAGCGGCGCCAGCTCGCGGTAGCGCCAGGCCGGCTGGTTGGCGATGAAGACGATGCCCTTGGCGTCGCTCACCAGGATCACGTCGGGGCGTTCGCGCCACTGCTGCTCCAGCTCGGGGAACTCCAGCTTGACCACGATGGCGCCGAGGAAGCGCCCGGCATCGTCGTGGATGGCATGGGAGAGGAAGTAGCCGGGGATGCCGCTGACCACGCCCACGGCGTAGAAGCGTCCGGTGCCCTGGGTGCGGGTTTCCAGGAAGTAGGGGCGGAAGCCGTAGTTGTGGCCGACGTAGCTGGTGGGCAGGCGCCAGTTGCTGGCGGCGATGGCCAGGCCGTCTTCGCGCATCAGCTCCAGGGTGGAGGAGTGGGCGGCGCCGTTGATGCGTTCCAGCTTGAGGTTGAGCTGCCGTTGCAGGTCGTCGGTCAGCGGTGCCTGCAGCGCCTGGCGCAGCTCCGGGTCCAGGGCCAGCACGGCGGGCAGGGCGCGGTAGCGCTCGATCAGGGTGCTCAGGGCGCTGCGGTAGAGGCCGAGCTGGGCGCCGGCCTGGAGGCCTTCCTCGCGCAGTGCGGCGTACTCGGCCTGGCGCCCGGCCTGGTGCATCGACAGCAGCAGGCCGATGACGAACAGCAGGGTCAGCGGGACGATGCGCGGGGACAGGCTGGGCACGGGCGGGTCCGGGGTGGTGCAGGGGGGCTGCGACGATAGCACGAGCGGGGCGGCGGCGGCCTGTGGATAACCCCTGGAGCCCGGAGCCGGCGGGTCGGCACGGGTATCCACAGGCTGCCGGTGGACGGCATCCGGCGATACACTGCGCGCTTCCCGTTGCGAGCCTGTCCCATGTCGTTGATCGCCTGGTCCCATTCCACGTCCGCCGGTTTCACCCTGCGTGGCTGGCACAGCCCGCCCAGCGGCCGGCCGCTGCTGCACTTCCTGCACGGCAACGGCTTCTGCACCCGCGCCTATGCGCCGATGCTGGCGCGCCTGGAGGCGCACTTCGACCTCTGGCTGTGCGACCTGCAGGGCCACGGCGAGAGCGATCACGGTGGGCGTTTCCTGGGCTGGAACCGCAACGCGGAGCTGGCCGTGGAGGCGTTCGAGGCCGGTCGCGGGCGCTTCGGCGAGGTGCCGCGCCTGGCCCTGGGGCACAGCTTCGGCGGCGTGCTCACCAGCCTGGTGCTGGCCCGCCATCCCGCGCTGTTCCAGCGTGCGGTGCTGCTTGACCCGGTGATCTTCACCCCGGCGATGATCGGGGTGATGGCCTTCAGCGAGGTGCTCGGCCTGCACCGGCGCACCACCCTGGCCAAGCGCGCCCGGGCCCGACGCCACCAGTGGAGTGACCGCGAGGCAGCGTTCAAGGCGCTGCAGGGGCGCGGCATCTTCCGTGGCTGGCGCGACGATGCCCTGGCGGCCTACGTGGACCATGCGATCAAGACGGTGGAGGACGGCGTCGAACTGAAGTGCCGCCCCAGCCGCGAGGCGGAGGTGTTCAGCTCCTGCCCGAAACGCCTCTGGCCGTCGCTGGCACGCATCGCCACGCCGACCCTGATCCTCCACGGCGAGGCCAGCTACCCCTTCGTCGCCCGTTCGGTGGCGCGGCTCTGTGCCCTCAACGGCCACGTCAGCGCCCAGGTGGTGGAGGGCGGCCACTGCTTCATGCAGGAAGACCCGGACGCCGCCGCCGAGCGGGTGGCGGACTTCCTCGGACGCGGCCTGTGAGCGACCCGCGCCGCGAGGCGGTCTGGCTGGCGCTTTCGGAGCTGTGGCTGGACACCGAGCTGGACGCGGGCGACCTGCAGCGGCTGGCGCGCTGCCTGCGCGAGAGCGGTTATCCACAGGCCGAGCTGGAGGCGATCTACGCGCTGGAAGTGGCGCCCGCCGTCTGGCTCAACGCCTGGAGCGTGGCGGGGGTGTGGCAGGGGTTCGATCCCGACTGGCTGTTCGAACGCTGCCGGCATAACCAGGCGCGGCGGGTGCGGCTCGGCTTCCGCCTGGGCTGCCGGCTGCTGCACGGCGCCATGACCGGCGCCACGCGGGCGGACTGGAACGGGATTATCCACAGGCTGGAGGGGCTCGGCGAGGGCTGAGCCCGGCGGGTCATTCCACCTGGCGCTGCTCGTCCTGGCGCGGGTGGTTGCGGCGCCAGGTGTCCAGCTGGATGACGTTGCTGGCGACCACTTCCGGCTCGCGCGGGGCCTGGAAGGGGTGCGGGTCCATCTGGATGCGCCCCAGGTGGTTGCCGAACATCTGCACCGTGCCGGTCAGGCGCTGCTCGCCGGTGACGGTGAATTCGAAGCCATAGATGCGCGCCAGGCGCCGGTGGCCCTTGGCATCGCGGACGATGGCCATGCGCTGCAGGGCGACGTTGCCGTCCAGCAGGTCCACGTCGAAACGGGCGCAGTGTTGTTTCACCAGCACCAGGGCGCGCTCGCGCACACCGTGGCCGCGCCAGAGCCAGGCGGCGCCGGCGGCAAGCAGCAGGAACAGGAAGACATCGGCCAGACTGATCATGATCACTCCCCTCGGATGCGCTGAAGCTTAACCCATCCGTGGCCGATCAGAAGGCCAGCTCGAGGCGGTTGCGACCCTGCTGCTTGGCTCGATAAAGCGCCTGGTCGGCCGCCTCCTGGAGGGCTTCCAGACCCCGCTCCGCCGGGGCTTCGGCCAGGCCGATGCTGACGCTGACGGCCAGCGCCTGACCGTCGATTTCGATGCGCAGCTGCTCCACGGCCTCACGCAACCGTTCAAGAAAACGACGGGCGGCATCGGCCGGGGTGTCGGGCAGCAGGAAGACGAATTCCTCGCCGCCGATCCGGGCGAACACGTCGGTGCTGCGGGCGGCCGCCTGGCAGAGGCGGCTGAAGGCCTGCAGCACCTGGTCGCCGGCGGCGTGGCCATGCTGGTCGTTGATGCGCTTGAAATGATCGATGTCGAGCATCGCCAGGCACAGCGGCTGGCCCTGGCGCAGGGCCCGCAGGCGCTCCTGCTCGGCGCGGGCGTCGAAGGCCCGGCGGTTCAGGGCGCCGGTCAGCGGGTCGGTGGTGGCCTGCAGGCGCAGGCGTTCCTCCAGGGCCTTGCGGTGGCTGACGTCGCGGATCTCCATCAGCCGCTGATGGTCGTCCAGCACCGTCACCGAGCACTCGACGGCGAGCAGGGTGCCGTCCTGGCGCTGCACGGCGAAGTCGCGCGGGGTGCCGTCGGCCTCCGTCAGCAGGCGCTCCAGCGCAGCCTGCTCGCTGGCCGGGAACAGCGCCTGGGGCGTGCGCTCGCGCAGGCCGTCGCGGGGCAGGCCGAACAGGCTGTCGAGGGCCGGGTTGCTGTCCTGGATGCGGCCGTCCTGCAGCACCATCAGGCCCACACTGGTCAGGCCCATCAGGCGCTCGAAGCGCTGGGCGCCGGCCTCGGCCTGCTCGGCGTGGCGCTGGCTGTCGAGGAGGATGCGGCGCATGGTCATCAGCGCCAGGCCCACCAGGGCGATGACCCACAGCGGGATGCCGAAGTTGTAGGGCAGCAGGTAGGCCACCGAGCGGGTCACGTCGGGGTGCTCCACCGCGTTCAGCCAGTCGTGCACGGCGATGCCGCCCCGCAGCAGGGTGACCAGGGCGTAGCCCAGCAGCACCACGCCGACGCCGGCACACACCCCGCGCAGCTGGGGTTCGCGCGGGTGGCGCAGCAGGGCGCTGGCGGCCTGCAGGGGCAGCGCCCCGCCGATGGCGGCATAGACGGCGATCAGCAGCTCGCTGTTGAGCGGTGCCACCCACCAGTGCCAGCTGTTGAAGGCGGCCATCAGCCCGGCGCTGGCCGGCACCGTCCAGACCGGCAACGGCCGGCCGAGGAAGCGGAACACCCCGAGCATCAGTACTGCCTCGCCGGCCAGCTGGGTGGCGTTGCCGAGGACGTTGAGCACGCGGTTGCCGGTGGCGACGAAGACGAAGAAGGCGAGGATGCCGAGGATCAGCAGCCAGGCGCCGGCCGCCCAGAAGCCGGGACCGCGGTAGGGGCGCGAGACGTACCAGAGCCCGGTGCAGGCCAGGGCGCTGCCCAGCATCAGGTTGAGCCCGAGCAGCATGGGCGAAAAATACAGGGATTCCATGGTGACGCTGGGTGCCGGCAGGTTGGAGAATCCTGCCATTATGGCCGGCGAACCGAGCCCGCACCTCCTGGCATTCGATCCACCCCGACCCGAAGGACCTTCCATGTCGCGCACGCCCCATCTCCTCAGCATCCAGTCCCACGTGGTGTTCGGCCACGCCGGCAACCGCGCGGCGGTGTTCCCGGTCGAGCGCCTGGGGGTGAAGGTCTGGCCGCTGAACACCGTGCAGTTCTCCAACCACACCCAGTACGGGCAGTGGACCGGCGAGGTGCTGCCGCCCCGGCAGATCCCCCAGCTGGTGGAGGGCATTGCCGCCATCGGCGAGCTGGGTAACTGCGATGCGGTGCTGTCCGGCTACCTGGGCAGCGCCGCCCAGGGCCGCGAGATCCTCGAGGCGGTGGCCCGCATCAAGGCGGCCAACCCGCGCGCGCTGTACCTGTGCGACCCGGTGATGGGCCACCCGGAGAAGGGCTGCGTGGTGGCCCCCGAAGTGAGCCGCTTCCTGCTGGAAGAGGCCGCCGCCGCCGCCGACTACCTGTGCCCCAACCAGCTGGAGCTGAACAGCTTCGCCGGGCGCCGCCCGGAGTCCATGGAGGACTGCGTGGCCATGGCCCGCGCGCTGCTGGCCTGTGGCCCGCGTGCAGTGCTGGTGAAGCACCTGGACTACCCCGGCCGCGCCCCGGAGGACTTCGAAATGCTGCTGGTCTGTGCCGACGGCAGCTGGCTGCTGCGCCGGCCGCTGCTGGCCTTCCCGCGCCAGCCGGTGGGCGTGGGCGACCTGACGTCAGGGGTGTTCCTCGCCCGCCTGTTGCTGGGGGACACCCTGGTGGCGGCCTTCGAATTCGCCGCTTCGGCGGTGCACGAGGTGCTGCTGGAAACCCAGGCCTGCGGCAGCTACGAACTGGAGCTGGTGCGGGCCCAGGACCGCATCGCCCACCCGCGCGTGCGCTTCGAGGCGCGTCGCCTGGGCTGACCTGCGGCCATCTGACTCATGGCACGTCCAAAAACGTCGGCGAGGCCGGAAGCCGAAGGCAAAAACCGGCGAAAAAGCGCAGTTTACGTGCGGTAAATGAGCATTTGAGGCTGTTTTCAACGCCGCGATGACAACGCAGGCCGTGTTTGGAGGTGCCCTTCAGCGGCTATGCTTGCCGGCGCTGTATCGCTAGCATGGCGCGGTTTCCGGCGTGGTGCCGCTGCCCACGCCGCCCTCCAACGGACCCGGGAGACGGGATTGGCTCATCACGGACGCATGCGCTTCGGCGCCTGGCTCGGACTGCTGGCCCTGTGGCTGGTGGTGGCCGGCCCGTTGCTGTCCCAGGTCCGCGCCCAGGCGGGCGAACTGCCGGCCTGGCTGGCGGAGATGGCCTGCGCCTCCGGGCGTGATTCGGCCAAGCTCCCGGCCCACCCCGACCACCTGCTGGCCAAGTGCGGCTACTGCACGCTGCTCTCCGCCTCCCCGGCACTCACGCCCGCACCGCTGCTGCCCGCCCTGTTGCCGGCCACGGCGTTCTTCGCCCCGCTGGAGCCGGAGGCGGGCCATGGTGCCGCCTCGGTATTCCCCGGTGCCCGGCCCCGCGCACCGCCGTCGCTCGCCTGAAACCGTCTGCCGCCGCGTGCCCCTGTGCGCGGCGTTCCCGGCGCCCGGGTAGCCGCTGCCCGGCTCCGGCGCCGATCGACTTTCCAAGGAGTGACCCCATGCGCAAGACCCTGATTTCCGCCGCTGCCCTGCTGGGCCTGTTCAGCACCGCCGCCCTGGCCCACGAGTACCAGGTGGCCAAGCTGCACATCGACCACCCGTGGGCCCTGGAGCTGCCGCCGGTGTCCGCCAACGGCGCGGCCTACCTGGTGGTGCACAACAACGGCGACACCCCGGACCGCCTGGTGGGCGCCGACACCCCCCGTGCCGGCAAGACCGAGATCCACGAGCACGTGCACAAGGACGGGGTGATGAAGATGCAGCAGGTGGAAGGTGGCCTGGCCATTCCCGCCGGGGGCGAGGTACGCCTGGAGCAGGGTGGCTACCACCTGATGATGTTCGGCCTGAAGCAGCCGCTGAAGGATGGCGAGCGCTTCCCCCTGACCCTGCACTTCGAGAAGGCCGGCGACCTCAAGGTGGAGATCGCCGTGCAGAAGGCCGCTCCCGCCGCCGAGAAGGCCCACGCCCACGGCGAGCACGCCGAGCAGGGCGACCACAGCCAGCACAGCGGTCACGCCCAGTAACCGCCTGCCGGCCTGCACCCGCCAGCAGGGGCGCTCGCCCCTGCCGGGTGCAAGCCGGATCCTCAACCCTGGACGTCGTCCTCGCCGCGCAAGGCGCGGTAGCGGCGTTCCAGTTCCTGGCGGATCTCCCGCCGCTGCTGACCCTGCACGTAGCGACGCTTCTGGTCGGGGGTCTGCGGCTCCAGCGGCGGGACCGGCGCCGGGCGGCGCTCGTCGTCCAGCGCCACCATGGTGAAGAAGCAGCTGTTGGTGTGGCGCACCGAGCGTTCGCGGATGTTCTCGGTGATCACCTTGATGCCGATCTCCATGGAGGTGGTGCCGGTGTAGTTCACCGAGGCGAGGAAGGTCACCAGCTCGCCGACGTGCACCGGCTGGCGGAACACCACCTGGTCTACCGAGAGGGTCACCACGTAGCGCCCGGCGTAGCGGCTGGCGCAGGCGTAGGCCACCTCGTCGAGGTACTTGAGCAGGGTGCCGCCATGGACGTTGCCGGAGAAGTTGGCCATGTCCGGGGTCATCAGGACGGTCATCGTCAGTTGTGCGTTGCCGGGTTCCATCGGGGCTCCAGAGGCAGTGTGAATCGGGGTGCGTGACGCGGTGCCAACCGCGCCGGGACGGGCGCCCGTATGATGGGCGTCTTTTTCCCAAGCAAGGACGCCCTCCCATGCCGGCAGGCTACACCTGGCGCCCCACGTGGCGCTGCGAAAACTTCATCCTCCTTCCCATTGCCCGGGTGCAGCCATGAAGCGCGCCGTGATCGGGCTGCTCGGCAGTGCGGTGCTGGTGGGCGCTCTGGTGACGGGGGGCGCGCTGCTGCTGCGGGACGACCCGCTGCGTCCGGAGGTGGCCGACTGGCTGCGGGATGCCCGCCACGAGGGCGCCGACAGCGCGGCATTCCTTTACCTGATGGGCATGGATGCGCCGGCCGACCAGACGCCGGAGGCCTACGGCCGCGAGCGGCTGGACATCTACGAGCGCTGGTATGCCCAGCATGGGTTGGCGGATGACGCCCAATTGCCTGACCTGCCCGGACTTGAACTGTCCGAAATCCCCCAGCTGTGTGACCTGGGGCAGGACGGCTGCTGGGAGAGCCTTGTGGCTCGGGAGGGTGAGCTGGATGCGTGGGTGCGCGACCATGGCCTGCTGATCGGACGCTACAACCACCTGCTGACGCTGGATGACTATCAGACGCTGACCACCGAAGGTGCCAGCGAGCCCTTGCCGAAGCTGTCCCCTCTCAATCGGGCCCAGCAGATGTTTGGCCTGCAGATCATGCAGCGAGCTCGCAGCGGCGAGGGTGAGGAGGCCCGGCGTTTGTTGGCAGAGGAGTTGGTCAGCCTGCGCCGCCTCTTGGCGAGGACGGACCAGCTTGTCGTGAAAGTCATGACCAGCAAGCTGATCGACCGTAACCTGGAGTTGCAGGCCCGCCTGTACCGTCAGGGCTGGATGCCTGTACCGCAGCAGCCCGCACCGCTGAACGAGGCGGAGCGTGCCCTGGTCAAGCCGTTGCAGCGGGAGCTGCTGTACATCGCGACGCTGTTCCAGAGCCTGCCCGGTGGCAAGGAGGTACCGTTGAAGGAGCGCATCGGCATGGCACTGCTGGTGCGGCCGAACATGAGCCTCAATGCCACGTTTCCGCCCTTCCGCCAGGTTGCCGAACTGTCCCGGCTGGAACCGAAGGATTTTGCCCGCGAGGTGAAGGCACAGCCCCGGCTCCTTCCCAAGCCCACGGGCTGGCGTAACTGGATGGGGGATCGCCTGGTGGGGATCGCTGGCCCGGATTTCCGTGCCTACGCCGGCCGCATCCAGGACCTGGACGCGAAGCTGCGCCTGTTGGCGTTGCTGGATGACCTGCCCGCCGAGCCGTCCGGCTGGGCGGCGGCGCTGGCGGCCTCGCCTGTGGATAACCCCTATTACCCCGGCCAGCCGGCGCGCCTGGAGGGCGGGAACCGGGTGTGCTTCGCCGGGCCCCTCGAACCCAGGCCCAACGCCCGCTGCCTGCCGTTGCGCTGACGCTGTGGATAACCCTGCCGGCCCATGGGTCGGCAGGGCTTCCAGCGGTCAGGCGTGGGTCAGGTACCAGCGCCAGTCCTGCTCGCCCACTTCGCTGACGAACTGGCGGAACTCCTCCCACTTGATGGCGAGGTAGATCTTCAGGAACGCCTCGCCCAGGGCATCCTTCGCCCAGGCGGACTGCTCAAGATTGCGCAAGGCGGTGAGCCAGTCGGTGGGCAGGGTTTCGCGGGCCTGCTCGTAGCCGTTGCCGACGATGGGCTCGCCCGGGTCGATCTGTTCGCGGATGCCGGTGTGGATGCCGGCCAGGATGGCCGCAGCCGCCAGGTAGGGGTTGGCGTCGGCGCCGCAGATGCGGTGCTCCACGTGGCGGCTTTTCGCCGGGCCGCCGGGCACGCGGAAGGACACGGTGCGGTTGTTCACCCCCCAGCTCTTGGCCAGCGGCGCGTAGCTGTTGGCCTGGAAGCGCCGGTAGGAGTTGGCGTTGGGGCAGAAGATCGCCAGGGCGTCGTTGAGCGTGGCCATCATGCCGCCGATGGCGTGGCGCAGCAGCGGGGTGCCGTGGGGGTCTTCGCTGGCCATCAGGTTGTTGCCCTCGGCGTCGGCCAGGCTGACGTGCATGTGCAGGCCGCTGCCGGCCAGGTCGCCGAAGGGCTTGGCCATGAAGCAGGCGATCAGCCCGTGCTTGTTGGCCACGCCCTTGACCAGGCGCTTGTAGCGCAGGCCTTCGTCCACCGCCTGCAGCGCGTCGAAGCGGTGCTCCAGGGTCAGCTCCAGCTGGCCGGGGGCGTATTCGGAGATGGCGGTGCGCACCGGCAGGCCCTGGGCTTCGCAGGCGGCGTAGAGGTCGTCGAGGAAGGGCTGCAGCTGTTCCAGCTCGTATACGCCATAGACCTGGGGTGCCTGCGGGCGCACGCCGTTGGCTTGCAGGGCGGGCTGCGGGCGGCCGTTGGCGTCGCGCTGCTTGTCCAGCAGGTAGAACTCCAGCTCCACCGCCATCACCGGGTGGTAGCCGTCGGCCTTGAGCCGGTCGATGGTGCGCGCCAGCACGTGGCGCGGGTCGCCGGCGGCGGCCGGCTGGCCCTGGGTCGGGTGCATGCTCACCTGCACCTGGCCGGTGGGGGTGGCGCGCCAGGGTTGCAGGCACAGGGAGCCGGCGAGGGGGTAGGTCCAGCAGTCGGCGTCGGCCACTTCCCAGACCAGGCCGCTGGCCTCCACGTCTTCGCCCTGCAGGGTGAGGGAGAGGATGGAGCTGGGCAGCGGACGGCCGTTCTCGTAGATGGCCAGCAGCTCGTCGCGGTGCAGCAGCTTGCCGCGGGGGATGCCGTTGGCGTCGATCAGCATCAGCTCGATGCTGCGGACTTCGGGGTGGCGTTCGAGGAAGTCGCGGGCTTCCTGGGGATGGGCGAAGGGCATGGGGGTTCTCGCGTCGGGTGGCTGGCGCGTCCTCCAGCCACCGGTGGTTGGGTGTGGGCGGATGACAGCGCCATCCGCCCGACCGGTCTACGGACTATTCGCGGGCGCCGGGGATGGCCAGCAGCTCGGTGATGGCCTGGTCCAGGGTGGCGATCAGCCGGTCCACGTCCGCCTCGGAGGTGGCGGGGCAGCACAGGGTCATGTTGTGGAACGGCGTGATGAGGATGCCGCGGTTGATCAGGTACAGGTGCAGGGCCATCTGCAGCTCGTCGTGGAAGGCGGCCTCGGCCTCGGCACCGGTGCGCGGGGACACCGGGCAGAACTGGAATTCGCTGCGGGCGCCCAGCTCGGTCACCGACCACTTCAGGTCGTGCTCGGCGATGAGCCGGCGGAAGCCGTCGGCCAGGCGCTTGGCCAGGGGCAGCATGTGGTCGTAGGCGGCCTGGGTCATGACCGCTTCGAGGTTGGCGCGCATGCAGTGCATGGCCAGGGCGTTGGCCGAGAGGGTGGTGCCCATGCCGCTGTGGCCGTGGCCATGGCTGTCTTCCTGGGTCTGCCTGCGCGAGGCGGCCATGCGTTCGGCCATCTCCGCGCTGCAGCCGAAGATGCCGCAGGGCACGCCGCCGGCGATCGGCTTGCCGACCACGAAGAAGTCCGGGTCGAGGTTCCACAGGCGGGTGCAGCCGCCGATGTCGGTGGAGATGGTGTGGGTCTCGTCGATGATCAGCAGGCTGCCGTACTTTCGGGTCAGCTCGCGGCACTTCTGCATGAAGCCCGGGTCCGGCAGGACCATGCCGATGTTGGTCATGGCCGGCTCGCAGAGCAGGGCGCAGACGTCGCCCTGGGCCAGGGCGGCCTCCAGGGCCTCGACGTCGTTGAAGGGGATGGCGCGGCTGTACTGGGTCAGGTCGTAGGCCTGGCCCACCAGCCCGGAGCGGTGCACGGTGCGGCCGTCGCGGCTGCGCACCATCACGTCATCCACGGTGCCGTGGTAGCAGCCGTCGAACACCAGCAGGGTCTTGCGGCCGGTGACGGCACGGGCCCAGCGCAGCACGTAGCGGTTGGAGTCGGTGGCGGTGGCGGTCACCTGCCAGTAGGGCAGGCCGAAGCGGGCGGCCAGCAGCTCGCCGCAGACCACGGCGTCTTCGCCGGGGAGCATGGTGGTCAGGCCGTTGCCGGCCTGCTCGGCGATGGCGCGGGCCACCGGGTCCGGCGAGTGGCCGAACATGGTGCCGGTGTCGCCCAGGCAGAAGTCGATGTATTCGTGGCCGTCCACGTCATAGAAACGGGCGCCCTTGGCGCGCTCGACGAACAGCGGGCAGGGGGTGGACCAGTCGGCCATCCAGTGCATCGGCACGCCGGCATACAGCGAGTTGCGGGCGCGCTCGGCGAGGGCGACGGACGTCGGGTTGCGCTCGATGAAGCGGGTGCGCTCACGGGCGGCGAAGGTTTCCACGGCGGCTTGGCTGATACCACTGGCGGTCATGCTGAACACCTCGTTCGAATTTCCGCACATCGTGATTTGTGATCACATTTGTGTCAAGCATTGGCCGAATACGTCGTTTGGAGTAGCCTTTCACCTGCTTTGTGATCACAAGGAGGCGAATGAAACCGTCCTTCTGCTGATCGAATTCCGCGCCCGCACAGCCCGTGCGGGCCTCCCCAACCCTTGATATAGACGGTGTCCACGATGCGCGATTGCAGCCTGACCCTCAGCCAACTGCCGGCCCCGCCGGTTTCCGCACGGTGATCCGCCATGGCCGAGAACCTGCAGGAACAGCTGTACCTCCGACTCCGTGAAGGCCTGCTGGCAGGCCAGTTCAAACCCGGCGAACGCATGAAGATCCGCGACCTTGCCGCCGCCTGGGGCACCAGCCCGATGCCGGTGCGCGCCGCGTTGCAGCGCCTGGTGGCCGAAGGCGCCCTGGAAGGCGAGCCGCAGCGCTCGGTGCGGGTGCCGGTGATGACCCGGGAACGCTTCGCCCAGGTGTTCCAGGTGCGCCTGGCGCTGGAAGGGCTGGCGGTGGAAACCGCCGTACCGCGCCTGGGCGCCGATGAGCTGGCGACCTTGCAAGGCTGCGTCGAGCGCATGGAAAAGGCCCTGGAGCGCCGCGACGTGCAGGGCTATCTGGACGACAACAGCCTGTTCCATCTGACCCTCTACCGCGCCTGCGCCAACCCGACGCTGCTGCGCATGATCGAATCCCTCTGGCTGCAGGTCGGGCCCTTCTTCAACCAGCTGTTCACCGAGGCGGACCTGTCCCTGCGCCTGAACGACTTCCATGAAGACGCCTATGAGGCCGCACGGGCAGGCGACGCCCGTGGCGCGCGGGCGGCCATCGAGCAGGACATGCAGTTCTTCGGCAACTTCCTGATGAACCTGCTGGCGCTGGAAACCAGCCAGGCCCGCAGCGGCGGCTGATCGCCGCCTGCCGACGGTGGCCCGGGGCGGAGGCTCAGTTGGCGAGCCAGACGTCCCGAGCCCAGTGCCAGACGGAGTCCCAGCTCTCGTCGGTCATCTTGCCCTCGGCGCCGGACCACAGCAGCACCTCGCCTTCGGCGTCGACCACGTAGTAGTCGTCGCCGTCCTGGCAGATCGGCACCAGGTCGCGGGGCAGGCCCAGGTCCCAGGCCACGGCGGTGACTTCCGGCAGGTAGGTGTGGGACTGCGGGTCGGTGACGGTCACCGGCTCCAGGCGGCCGTAGACCACGTCGCTGACCTTGAGCAGGAATTCGCGGAGTTCGAAGGGCAGGTTGATCAGCAACTGTTCCTCGATCTCCACCAGCAGCTCCTCGTCGGGCAGCTCCAGCGGGACGGGAACCGGTTCGTTGAGTTCGCGCAGCTGTTCGATGACTTCTTCCACGGCGACAGGCCCTCGTGCATTGGGATGCGCTTTATACAGTAGCCGGCGTGTCGGAAAAACCGTCGCGGGGCGACGTGCTGCGCCGGCATACTGCCCGGCCTGATCGACTACGCGAGGCCCGCACATGACCCTCGACTGGAGCTGCCAGCACCACGACGCCCTGACCAAGGAGGCGCTCTACGCCATCCTCGCCCTGCGCACCCAGGTGTTCGTGGTGGAGCAGAAATGCCCCTACCTGGAGGTGGATGGGCTGGACCTGGTGGGCGACACCCACCACCTGATGGCCCGTGACGGTGAACGCCTGGTGGCCTACCTGCGCCTGCTGGACCCGGTTCGCCAGGGCGGCGAGGTGGTCATCGGCCGGGTGGTGATCGAGGCGAGCGCGCGCGGCGCGGGCCTGGGTCGGCCGCTGATGGTCCAGGCGCTGGAAGCCTGCGAACGGCTCTGGCCGGGAATGCCGGTGTACCTGTCGGTCCAGGCGCACCTGCAGGGGTACTACGGGCGGTTCGGCTTCGAGCCGGTGACCGAGGTGTACCTGGAGGACGACATCCCCCATATCGGCATGCGCAAGGCGGCGGGCGCTGGGATGACCGAGACGGTGTGATGCCGCGCAGCGTCCCGGCCCGCGCCAAAGCCATGGTCAACGCCCCCGTAGGATGGCGCTGAGCGCAGCGATGCCCATCGGGCCGGGCGCAACATGTGGTGCCACGGCCTGGCGTGGACGCGATGCGCTTCGTGGCCTCAGCGCATCCTACGGATCGTGTACAGCCCGACCGGGGGGTGGGCGGCGGGAGTTGGTGGATGTGAAGAGCGTCATCCACCCTTCATCCCCAAGGCCCCACAAAAGAAAACCCCGGGACAAGCCCGGGGTTTCTTCATGCCTGTGTCGCGATCAGTTCTGGCGGATGCCGGCCACCAGCCAGGGCTGGTTGTCGCCGTTGACGCGCTCCATGCGCCAGCTTTCGCTGAACACTTCGCCCTGGTCGAAGCGGGAGGTCTTGGAGACGCCGCTGAAGGTCAGGGTGGCGACGGTCTTGTCGGCCAGTTCGTCGATGCCGTCCAGCTGCACCTGCAGGTTGTCGATGTAGGTGGACTGGAAGCCTTCACCCAGGCTGGCGCGCTCTTCCTTGAGAAAGTTGAGCATCTGCGGGGTGACGAACTCGGCGATCTTGTCCATCTCCGCGGCGTCCCAGTGCTGCTGCAGGGCGAGGAAGTGCTCGCGACCGGCCTCGACGAAGCGGGCTTCGTCGAACCAGCTCGGCGCGTTGAAGGCGCGAGCCGGGGCCGCCGGGGCGGCGCTGCCGAAGATCGGCGCCTGCTGCTGCGGCATTTCACGCTGGAAGGGGGCACCACCGGCGGCACCGGCCATGGCCGGCTGGCCCATCTGCTGGCGCTTGCGGGCGGCGATGAAGCGGAAGATGACGAAGGCGATCAGGGCGATGATCAGGAAGTCGAAGATCTGCATGCCTTCGAAGCCGTCGCCCATGAACATGGAGGCCAGCAGGCCACCGGCGGCGAGGCCGGCCAGCGGGCCGAGCCAGCGCGAGGCGCCACTGGCGGCAGCCGGGCGGCCCGCTGCGTTGGGGGCGGCGGCCGGGGTGTTGGGCTGGGCCTGGCGGGTCTGCTGGGTCTGGTGGGTCGGCGCGGCACCGGAGGTCTTGCCCCCGCCCATCCGCTTGGCGTTGGCGTCCAGGCTGAGCGTCAGGCCGACGCACAGGGCCAGGGCGATACTGAGGAATCGGCGCATCACAGGCTCTCTATAGGGTTGGGAATCACGCGCGCCATGCTGCCCAGTCACCGGGGTGATGACCAGCGAGAGAATGTATCGGGATTTTTAGCGAGGCGTGGGGGCGGGCGCATGCCGGCCCCCTGAGGGGATCAGAGCGCTTCGCTCCACAGGCTGAACGCGAGGCGGTGCCGCGCGCCTGACGCCAGGTGCAGGACGTCGTCCATCACCTGGGCGGTCTCGATGCAGAGCATGCGTTGCCAGGCGTCGGGGGCGAACTGGGAGAGGCGGGTGGACTTGTCGATCCAGGGGTTCCACACCACCGCCGAGGACGAGCCCTCGGCCTCCAGCACCACGCGGCGGTTCCAGCCGGCGTCGTGGATGGCGACGCGGCGGGGGACGCCGAGGTAGATGCGGTCGGTCTCGCCGCTGAAGGCCACGTCACCGGCCTGCCGGCGGCGGCTCCAGCCGTCCAGGGTCTCGATGTAGTCGCAGCCGTCCAGCCCTTCGACGCGGGCCTGGTGGATGTCGCTCACGGCGAAGTAGGTGTGCAGCGCCTGGCTGATGGCCAGGGGCGCGTCGCCGAGGTTCTCGGTGTCCAGGGCCAGGTGCAGGCGCTGGGCGTCGAGGCGCAGGGTCAGGCCCAGGCGGGCGGCGTGGGGCCAGCCGGGGAGGGGCTGGCGTCGGGTGTCGAGGCTGAAGCGCAGCTGCACCTCGCCGTCGAGGGCTTCGACGCCGTCCAGCTCCCAGTCCAGGCCGCGTACCAGGCCGTGGGCAGGGGCGTTGCCGTCACCGGGGTAGCACGCCTGCACGGCATCGGGGTTGCGGCGCAGGTCGCCGAACCAGGGCCAGCACACCGGCACGCCGCCGCGTACCGACTGGCCGCGCTGGTAGCCGGCCTGTTCGCTGAGCCAGATCAGCGGCTGCTCGCCGTGGCGGCGGTAGCTGAGCACCTGGGCGCCCTGCTGGGCGACCAGCAGCTCGGCTTCGGCGGTGAGTACCCGCCAGCAGGCGAGCGAGTCCATTTCGATGCGTTCGATCTGCGGGGTCGCGCGGGTCATCGGCGTTCTCTCGTGGGGGATGGCCCGAGCTTGGGCAAGGGCAGGGCCGGCGAGGTTCCCGCCGGCCGGTGCATCAGCTGCGGCGGGGAACCGGGCGGGTGCGGCCGCTGCCGTCGATGGCGACGAACACGAACACCGCTTCGGTGACCTTGCGCCATTCACTGGAGAGGGGGTCGTCGCTCCACACTTCCACCAGCATCTGGATCGAGCTGCGGCCGATCTCCAGGGTCTGGGTATAGAAGGAGAGCTGGGCGCCGACGGCGACCGGGACGAGGAAGGCCATGCGGTCGATGGCCACGGTGGCGACGCGTCCGCCGGCGACCTTGTTGGCCATGGCGGTTCCGGCCAGATCCATCTGGGAGACCAGCCAGCCGCCGTAGATGTCGCCGAATCCGTTGGTTTCGCGCGGGAGCGCGGTGATCTGCAGGGCCAGGTCGCCCTGGGGAGTCAGGTTTTCTTCTTCTTCGATCTCGATCATGCCTGGGGTGCCTCTACCCCTGTGCTGCTCTGATTTGGCTTCGGTGGGCGGGGAAGGGCACGCTGCCCTGCAAAGAATCCCCGGGCGCCCGTCGACCCACTGCCCGTCGTCCGTGCGCAACAGCGCGCAGTATATAGGTCGGCGTGGCGGGCGACGACCGCCCGGTCGGGCTTTGTCGCGGTCATACGTCAGAGATTGTGTGCCCGGTAGGCCTTTTTGCTATGTTGCGGACCGGCCCGCCGCCAACGCAGTGGCGGGCACGCTTTGCCTGCCCCCCGAACAAGAGACCCCACATGGCCACCGTTTCCGCCTCCGAGGCGCCCGCGCGTCCCCTGACCCGTAGCGACTACAAGACCCTGTCCCTGTCCGCCCTGGGCGGCGCCCTCGAGTTCTACGACTTCATCATCTTCGTGTTCTTCGCCGCCGTGGTGGGCAAGCTGTTCTTCCCCGCCGAGATGCCCGAGTGGCTGCGCCAGCTGCAGACCTTCGGCATCTTCGCCGCCGGCTACCTGGCGCGGCCGCTGGGGGGCATCGTCATGGCGCACTTCGGCGACCTGCTGGGGCGCAAGCGCATGTTCACCCTGAGCATCTTCCTCATGGCGGTGCCGACCCTGGTGATGGGCCTGCTGCCCACCTATGCGCAGATCGGCATCTGGGCGCCGCTGGCGCTGCTGCTGATGCGGGTGATCCAGGGCGCGGCCATCGGTGGCGAGGTGCCCGGCGCCTGGGTGTTCGTGGCCGAGCACGTGCCGGCGCGGCACGTCGGCTACGCCTGCGGAACGCTCACCTCGGGCCTCACCGCCGGCATCCTGCTGGGCTCGCTGATGGCGACCCTGATCAACACCCTCTACACCCCGGAAGAGGTGCAGGCCTGGGCCTGGCGCGTGCCGTTCCTGGTGGGCGGTGTGTTCGGCCTGTTCTCCGTGTACCTGCGCCGCTGGCTGCACGAGACGCCGGTGTTCGCCGAGCTGCAGCAGCGCAAGGCGCTGGCCGAGGAGGTGCCGTTGAAGGCGGTGCTGCGCGAGCACCGGGGCGCCATCGCCATCAGCATGCTGCTGACCTGGGTGCTGTCGGCTGGCATCGTGGTGGTCATCCTCATGACCCCCACCGTGCTGCAGACGGTGTACGGCTTCGACGCGGCCACCGCGCTCAAGGCCAACAGCCTGGCCATCGTCTGCCTGACGGTCGGCTGCATCGCCTCCGGCGCCCTGGCCGACCGTTTCGGTGCGGGCCGCACTTTCCTGGTGGGCGGGCTGCTGCTGGCGGCCAGTTCCTGGACCTTCTACTCCAGCCTCAAGGCGCACCCGGACTGGCTGTTCCCGCTCTATGCGCTGACCGGGCTGTTCGTCGGCACCATCGGTGCGGTGCCCTACGTGATGGTCAAGGCCTTCCCGCCGGTGGTGCGCTTCTCCGGCCTGTCGTTCTCCTACAACCTCGCCTACGCCATCTTCGGCGGGCTGACGCCGATGATCGTGTCGCTGCTGATGAAGTGGGATCCGCTGGGGCCGGCCTACTACGTGGCGGCCCTGTGCGGGGTGGCGATGTTCATCGGGCTGTACCTGATCGGGCAGAAGCGCTGATCGAGCGCATGGCGCAGCGGTGACGGGCGCTAGGCCCCTGTAGGGAGCACTTCTGGGGCACTCCCGTAGATACCGTCTTGATTTCTAGTGAGCAAGGGCCAGTTTTGCGTCAAACGGCTGGCCCGATTTCAGCACGCCATAGGCGATGTTCAGCAACTTGCGCATCGCTGCGCAGACGATCTGCTTGCCGGTCTTGCCCCGCTCCCTTAGCCGTTCGCCCATGGCTCTGATCGCTTCGTTGTAGGTCAGGGCGCTGATCGCGGGCATGTACAGGCCGGCCCTCAGGCGCGATGAGCCCATCTTGGAGATGC
>NZ_JYFT01000045.1:0-146270 GCF_000931385.1 Pseudomonas sp. FeS53a | reverse complement strand
CCCCCTAATGCGCTCCACCGAATCACCGCCTGGAGCCCCCCATGCCCACCACGACAAGAAGCCTCGACGACTGGAAGGCCTACATCACCGGCTGCCTGGACTTCCGCCCGCACGACGGCGTGTTCCGCATCGCCCGGGACATGTTCACCGAGCCGGCGCTGTTCGACCTGGAAATGGAGCTGATCTTCGAGCGCAACTGGATCTACGCCTGCCACGAGAGCGAGATCGCCAACGCCAACGACTTCATCACCCTGCAGGCCGGCCGCCAGCCGCTGATCGTCACCCGCGACGCCAGCGGGCAGCTGCACGCCCTGGTCAACGCCTGCCAGCACCGCGGCGCCACCCTCACCCGTGTCGGCAAGGGCAACCAGTCCACCTTCACCTGCCCCTTCCACGCCTGGTGCTACAAAAACGACGGCCGGCTGCTGAAGGTGAAGGCCCCCGGTGAATATTCCGAGTGCTTCGACAAGGCCACCCGCGGCCTGCGCAAGGCCCGCATCGAGAGCTACAAGGGCTTCGTCTTCGTCAGCCTCGACATCCACGGCAGCGACCGCCTGGAGGACTTCCTCGGCGATGCGCGGGTGTTCTTCGACATGATGGTGGCCCAGTCCCCCACCGGTGAGCTGGAGGTGCTGCCCGGCCGTTCCAGCTACACCTTCGACGGCAACTGGAAGCTGCAGAACGAGAACGGCCTCGACGGCTACCACGTGAGCACCGTGCACTACAACTACGTGGCCACCGTGCAGCACCGCCAGCAGGTGGACGCCGCACAGGGGACCGCCAGTGCCACCCTCGACTACAGCAAGCTCGGTGCCGGCGATGCCGAGACCGACGACGGCTGGTTCTCCTTCCACAACGGCCACAGCGTGCTGTTCAGCGACATGCCCAACCCCAGCGTGCGCCCCGGCTACGCCAGCGTGATGCCGCGCCTGGTGGAGGCCTACGGCCAGGCCAAGGCGGAGTGGATGATGCACCGCCTGCGCAACCTGAACATCTACCCCAGCCTGTTCTTCATGGACCAGATCAGCTCCCAGTTGCGCATCGTGCGGCCGCTGGCCTGGAACAAGACCGAGATCATCAGTCAGTGCATCGGCGTCAAGGGCGAGTCGGACGCCGACCGCGAGAGCCGCATCCGCCAGTTCGAGGACTTCTTCAACGTCTCCGGCATGGGTACCCCCGACGACCTGGTGGAATTCCGCGAACAGCAGCGTGGTTTCCAGGGGCGCCTGGAACGCTGGAGCGACATCTCCCGCGGGCACCCGCGCTGGGCCACCGGGGCCACTCGGAACAGCGAGATCCTCGGCATCGCCCCGCTGATGACCGGTGTGGAGTGCACCCATGAAGGCCTCTACGTCAACCAGCACCGCCACTGGCAGCGCTTCCTCCTCGACGGACTGGAACGCAAGGCCCTGCAACCCAAGGAGGTGACCGAATGAACGCGCCGCTGCAGCACCGGATCGAGCAATTCCTCTACCGCGCCTGCGAGTTGTGCGACGCCCAGGACTGGGACGCCTACCTCGCGCTGTTCGACGAGCAGTGCGAGTTCCACCTGCCGCAGTGGGACTCGGAGCACGCCTACACCCGCGACCCCAAGCGCGAGATGTCGCTGATCTACTACGCCAGCCGCGCCGGCCTGGAAGACCGGGTGTTCCGCATCCGCACCGGCAAGGCCGCATCCACCGTGCCCATGCCCCGCACCCTGCACAGCATCATCAACGTGCGCATTGCCGAGCAGGCCGATGGCCAACTGGAGGTGCGCGCCAACTGGCACACCCTGTTCCATCGCCTGGGCGAGAGCGGGCAGTTCTTCGGCCACGTCACCTACCGGCTCAAGCCCCATGGCGACAGCTGGCTGATCACCCGCAAGCACATCCTGTTGCTGAACGACCGGATCAATGCCGTGCTCGACTTCTATCACCTCTGAACCGGACCCACGCCCATGGATCACAAGGTCGCCCTCAGCTTCGCCGACGGCACAACCCAGTTCCTCACCGTGCAGGGCAACGAGCGCCTGCTGGACGCCGCCCTGCGCCACGGCCTCAACATCCCCCTCGACTGCCGCGAAGGCGTCTGCGGCACCTGCAGGGGCCAATGCGAATCCGGCCAGTACAGCCTCGACTACGCCGATGAGGAAGCGCTGTCAGCGGACGAAGTGGCCCGCCGCTACATCCTGGCCTGCCAGACGCGGGTGCAGTCCGACGCCACCTTCCGCTTCGATTTCGACTCCAGCCTGTGCAACGCCGCACCGCTGGTGCGCCGCAACGCCCGGGTCACTGCCCTGCAGCAGGTCTCGTCCGCAGCGGCGATCCTGGAAGTCGAGGCGGACGGTGCACCGCTGGACTACCTCCCCGGGCAGTACGCCCGGCTCCAGGTGCCCGGCACCGAGGCTCATCGGGCCTACTCCTTCGCCAACCGCCCCAACCCGGGCAATCGCCTGCAGTTCCTCATCCGCCTGCTGCCCCAGGGGGTGATGAGCGACTACCTGCGCGAACGCTGCCAGGTGGGCGACACCCTGCAACTGGAAGCGCCGCTGGGGGCCTTCTACCTGCGCCAGGTGGAGCGTCCGATAGTGATGGCCGCTGGTGGGACGGGGCTATCGGCCTTCCTCGGCATGCTCGACACCCTGGTCGAACAGGGCTGCCAGCAGCCCATCCACCTGCTGCACGGCGTCCGCCAGGCGGCGGACTTCTGTGAACAGGCACGGATCGAAGGGTACGCCGAGCGGCTGCCGGGCTTTCGCTTCACCCCGGTGGTCAGCGAACCCGGCGATGCCGACTGGAGCGGCGCGCGGGGCTACGTGCCCGAACACCTAGACGCCGATGCGCTGCGGGAACAGGTCTGTGACCTCTATGTGTGCGGGCCACCGCCCATGGTCGACGCGGTCAAGGGCTGGCTGGAGTCCAACGCACTGGGCCAGACCCGGCTGTACCTGGAGAAATTCCTCGACAGCGGCACCTGAGCCGCTAGAGGTAGACCCCGATGTTCACCATCATCGCCGAGTTGCCCAGCAGCACCAGCTCCCCACCCACCGGGCCCAGGCGGGCCCCGAGGGACGGGATCAGCACCGGCGCCACGCCGAAGCGGTTGAGCGGGATCTTGTCGCGGTACTCGCCGCGGTAACCCTGCAGCAGCCCGCCGGTCACCTTCAGGTAGACCGGCGCCACATCACTGTCGAAACGCTTGCCCACGTAGGCGTACTGGCTGCGCTGGCGAAACGAGTTACGGAAGGTCGCCCCACCCGCCACCACACCGTCATCGGCCTGGTACTCCAGGCCGATGAGGTTCTGGTGATTGTTGTGCTCGGGGTCCGGATGAAAGTGGCGGGTGTAGACGCTGGTCTGCAGGTACCAGGCCTCCTCGGCCGCCACCGGCAGGGCCAGCAGCAGCGACAGACAGAGCGAAGACAGGAGTCCGCGACGGATCATGGCGCTCAGGACCTCGGGTCAGGTGAAAGGCCCCACAGCCTGCCTGAACGAAGCTGAACGAGCCCTGTACGTGAGCTTTCCTTTACATGCACCGCCGCCCTCGCCTTCTGACCCAACGGCCCGCGCTCAAGCGCGGGCCACCGCTTCCGCCTGGCGGATCTGCTCCGGCGTGGGCCGCACGCCGGTGTAGAGCACGAACTGCTCCACCGCCTGCAGCACGATGACCTCGCCCCCGGTGATCACCCGCTTGCCCAGGGAACGGGCCAGGCGGATCAGCGGCGTCTCCACCGGGATCGCCACCACATCGAAGACCACCTCGGCCGCCGCCACCTGCTCGGCGCCGAACGCCAACTGGCCGGCCTCCGGGCCGCCGTCCATGCCCAGCGGCGTGACGTTCACCAATACCTGCGCCATATGGCCCTCCGCCGAGGGCACCCAGTCGTAGCCACAGGCCTGTGCCAGTCCCTGCCCGGCCAACGCGTTGCGAGCCGCCAGGGTGCCCCGGGCGAAGCCGCTGTCGCGCAGGGCGACGGCCACGGCCTTGCCCATCCCACCACTGCCCCGCAGCAGCAGCGTCGAGGTGGGGTCCACGGCATGGCTGCGCACCAGGCTGGCCACGGCCAGGTAATCGGTGTTGTAGCCCGTCAGGTGGCCCTCGTCGTTGACGATGGTGTTTACCGAGCCGATGACCGCCGCCGATGGGTCCAGGGCATCCAGATGGGGGATGCAGGCCTCCTTGAAGGGCATCGACACCGCGCAGCCCCGGATGCCCAGCGCCCGCACGCCGCCGATGGCCGCCGGCAGGTCATTGGTGGTGAAGGCCTTGTAGACGTAGTCCAGCTCCAGCAGGTCGTAGAGCGCGTTGTGGAAGCGCGTGCCGAAGTTGCCAGGGCGGCCGGACAACGACATGCACAGCCGGGTGTCCTTGCTGAGGATTCGGGCCATGAAGCCTCCTGTTTCGAGTGAAGCCAGGGCGCCGCGCCCTGAAGCACCGCCCCTGAGGGGCCGGGGCGACGCCCAAATGAAAAGGCCGGAAGCCCCGCGGATCGCTCCGGGAAACCTCCGGCCTCGTTGCGACGACCGTCAGTGGTCGTGCTTGCTGCCGCCACGGCAGGTCGGCGAATCCGGGGCCGCGCCCTGCTGCGCCCACTCCTCGGGGGTGTAGGTGTGCAGGGCCAGGGCGTGGAACTGCCCCATCAGCTCGCCCAGGGCCGCGTAGGCCTTCTGGTGGCGGCGCACCGCATTCAACCCGGCGAACACCGGGCTGACGATCACCGCCTTGTAATGGGTTTCCTGGCCACGGCTGTGCATGTGGCTCTCGTCCAGCACGTCGAGGTGCTGGGGCTCGAGGGCCGCGAAGGCGGCCAGGATACGGTCACGCATGCTCATGGCGGGCTCCGATCACTTCTTCTTCTGATCCTTGGGTGCCAGCTCGTCGTTCATGTCCGACAGCAGCTTGTTCACTTCCGGCACGGCGGATTCCAGGCGGGACTGGGTCAGTTCGGCGGATTGCGCGGTCAGGGACGGCATCTTCTCCAGCACCTTCTTGCCCAGGGGCGATTCGTAGAAGGCGATCAGGTCCTTCAGCTCGGATTCGCTGAAGTTGGTGGTGTAGATCTTCACCAGCTCCGGCTTCAGCTTGTCCCAGCCCACGGCCTTGTCCAGGGCAGCATTGGCCTTGGCCTGGTAGCGCTCCAGGGTGGCCTTCTTGTCGGCCGGCGCGTTGGCCTTCTGGAAGTTCTGGGCAAACATCTGCTGCACCTGGGCGTACACCGGCACGGTCAGCTTGTCGGCATGGGCGAGCTTGAGGAAGCGCTCGGCATTGGCGGCATGGCTGGCGGCATCGGCAAACACCTGGCCACTGGCACAGGCCAGCACGATGGCGGAGCAAACGAGACGGAGCTTGGTCATTGGGGTTCCTTGGTATGAGCGGTACGGGCCGAGCCCGTGGGCGGGCCATTCTGCGCTCAAGCCCGGTGGGGGCTCAAGCCATGGATGCGGCCGTGCATCACGGCCAAACGCGGGTTGGGGGTGCCGTCCGTCCAGGGTCCGGCGCGGGCACTTGCCGGCTGCCAGTGCGCTGGGCATCCTTGCGCCCCACCGATGACAACACCGTGAACGGCACCCCAGCTTGGGCCGCCGTGTGCGCCTAATGTTCCCCGCCCCACGGAAGACAGCTGCCCACAGGGACCCTGAATGACCCGCCCCATCCCGGCCCCCGCCGAACGACAGCCCCTGTGCGACGCCCGTGGCCGCCTGGAGCCATCGGCCATCGGCTGGTCCCAGCGACCGCAGCTGGATTGCGCCATCCCCGGGCACTTCGGCCGGCGCAAGCGCTGGAACCACTGGTGCATCACCACCCCCGGCTGGATGCTCTCCGTCACCCTCGCCGACCTCGACTACATCGGCTACTGCGCCGCCTACTTCCTCGACCTGGAAACCGGCCGCGCCGTGACCCACTCCCAGCTGCGCGCCCTCGCCCACGGCTGCCACCTGCCCGATGTGCCGGTGGCCAGCCACGGCTTCGAGCACCCGCGCCTGCACCTGCAGGTGGATGAACTCCCCGGCCGCGCCCGCATCAGCGTCGCCGTGCCGGACATCGGCGGCCAGCCACTGCAGGCGACCCTCGACGTGCAGCGCCCGGCGCACCTGGACTCGGTCAACCTGGTCGCCCCTTTCGCCAACGGCGGCTTCCACGCCAGCACCCGCCAACTCGGCCTGCCGGTCACCGGCAGCCTGCGCCTGGGGCGCCGGCAGTACCCGTGCATGCCGGGGCACAGCTTCGCCGCCCTCGACTTCGGCCGCGGCGTCTGGCCGCTGAACAGCCACTGGACCCGCGCCGCCTTCGCCACCGTCGGCGGTATCGCCGGCAACTTCGGTGCGGGCTGGACGGACGCCAGCGGCGAGACGGAGAACGCCCTCTGGTTCGGTGGCGAACTGTCGCGCCTCAACGGCCCGGTGCACCTCCGGCAAGGCCCGGAGAACGGCCTGTCCCCCTGGCAGTTGAGCAGCGACTGCGAGCGCGTGCGCCTCACCTTCACCCCGCGCCAGCTGCACCAGGCCAACCCGCGCCTGGGCCCGCTCTACGCCGACACACGCCAGTGGTTCGGGCGCTTCGACGGGGTACTGCTCAGCCCCACGGGCGAGCGCGTCCCCGTGGACAACGCCCTGGGCTGGGTAGGCCATACCCGCGCGCGCTGGTAATCCATCCCCCAGGCGTTGAACCCAAGGGCTCCGGCGCGGCCTAAACTGCGGAAAAACCGAACCTGGAGCCGCGCAATGAGCCGAACCGAAACCGACAGCCTGGGCCCCGTCAGCGTCGCCGAAGACGCCTACTGGGGCGCCCAGACCCAGCGCTCGCTGGAAAACTTCGCCATCGGCGAGGAACGCATGCCCCTCCCCGTGGTGCATGCCCTGGCGCTGGTGAAGAAGGCCGCCGCCCGGGTCAACGGCCGCAATGGCGGCATCAGCCCGGACATCGCCCGCCTGATCGAACAGGCCGCCGACGAAGTCCTCGCCCACCAGCACGACGACCAGTTCCCCCTGGTGGTCTGGCAGACCGGCAGCGGCACCCAGAGCAACATGAACGTCAACGAAGTGATCGCCGGCCGCGCCAACGAACTGGCCGGCGGCCCACGGGGCGGCAAGAGCCCGGTGCACCCCAACGACCACGTCAACCACGCCCAGAGCTCCAACGACAGCTTCCCCACCGCCATGCACATCGCCGTGGCCCAGGCCATCCACCGCGACCTGCTGCCGGCGCTGGCCGAGCTGACCGGCGGCCTGGCCGAGCAGGCTGCGCGCCATGCCCGCCTGGTGAAGACCGGGCGCACCCACCTGATGGACGCCACGCCCATCACCTTCGGCCAGGAGCTCTCCGCCTTCGTCGCCCAGCTGGACTACGCCGAGCGCGCCATCCGCAATGCCCTGCCGGCGGTCTACCAACTGGCCCAGGGCGGCACCGCCGTCGGCACCGGGCTCAATGCCCCCCACGGTTTCGCCGAAGCCATGGCGGCGGAACTGGCGGCGCTGGCCGGGCTGCCCTTCGTCTCCGCGCCCAACAAGTTCGCTGCCCTCGCCGGGCACGAGCCGCTGGTGGCCCTCTCCGGCGCGCTCAAGACCCTCGCCGTGGCCCTGATGAAGATCGCCAACGACCTGCGCCTGCTGGGCTCCGGCCCCCGGGGCGGCCTGGCGGAAGTCAGGCTGCCGGCCAACGAGCCGGGCAGCTCGATCATGCCCGGCAAGGTCAACCCGACCCAGTGCGAAGCGCTCTCCATGCTCGCCTGCCAAGTGATCGGCAACGACACCACCATCAGCCTCGCCGCCAGCCACGGGCACCTGCAGCTCAACGTGTTCAAGCCGGTGATCGCCCACAACATCCTGCAGTCCATCCGCCTGCTGGCCGATGGCTCACGCAACTTCCAGCGCCACTGCGTGGCCGGCATGGAGCCCGACGCCGCGCGCATGGCCGAGCACCTGGAGCGCGGCCTGATGCTGGTGACCGCCCTCAACCCGCACATCGGCTACGACAAGGCCGCGCAGATCGCCAAGAAGGCCTACGCCGAAGGCACCACCCTGCGTGAAGCGGCGCTGGCCCTCGGACTGGTGAGCGAAGCCGACTTTGACGCCTGGGTACGCCCGGAAACCATGCTGGAGGCCGGCCAGCATGGTTGACTCCGCCAAGCACGGTGCCACCCCGCTGGAAGGCGACGGCAAGCGCATCCTGATGATCCTCGGCTCGCCCAAGGACAACAGCCTGTGCGGCGCCCTGGGCGACGCCTATGCCCAGGGCGCCCGTGGCGAAGGCCATGTGGTGCGGGTGCTTAAGCTCAGCGAGATGGCCTTCGACCCGGTGCTGCGCCAGGGCTACGACCAGAACCAGCCCCTGGAGCCGGACCTGCTCGAAGCCCAACGGCAGATCCACTGGGCCCAGCACCTGGTGTTCGTCTACCCGGTCTGGTGGGGCGGCGTGCCGGCCCTGCTCAAGGGCTTCCTCGACCGTGTGCTGCTGCCCGGCTTCGCCTTCCGCTACCGGGGCCCACGCAGCTGGGACAAGCTGCTGCAGGGCCGCACCGCCGACCTGCTGGTGACCCTCGACACGCCACCCTGGTACTTCCGCTGGGTCTACGGCGCCCCCGGGCACCGGCAGATGAAGCGCACCATCCTCGGCTTCTGCGGCATCCGCACCCGCCACCTGGCGGAGTTCGCCCCGGTGCGCACCTCCACCGAGGAGCAGCGCCAGGCCTGGCTGCGCCGCGCCGAAACCCTGGGCGCCCGCCCCTAGCCGGGCTCCAGCAGTGCCTCGTCCACCGCGTACTTCACCCGTACGCGGTTGCGATAGAGGCACTCGCTGGCCACCAGCCGTCCCTCCTGGCCCTTCTCGCGCACGTCCCGCCAGATCTCGTTGAGGCGCAGCACCTCGCCCCCCTCGCGGATGAAGCGGTGCCCGCGCTGGTAGACGTGGTAGCGGAACGGCCGGGGCGCCGCGCACAGCAGCAGCCCCTCCAACTGGTGCTCGGCCACCTTCAGCGACAGCTGGAAGGCCTGGTCGGTGGGGTTGTGCAGCACCAGGTCGATGTAGTTGTAGAAGATCGCCGCCCCGGAGCCGAACGGCAGCACCCGCCCCTCGTCCGGGAAGGGGTCGAAACTGTGGTTGGCCCGCTCCACCACCCGCAGCGGCGAGTGCAGCGCCATCCAGTGGATCAGGTTGCTCAACTGGCACACCCCGCCGCCAATGCCGGAACGCGCCTCGCCGAACGACAGCTCCATGCCCTCGACGAACCCGCGCCGCGCCGTGGGCGGGCCGAGCAACTGGCAGAAGGAGAAATACTCCCCCGGGCCGATCACCACCCCGTCCATGCACGCCACCGCCAGGCGCAGGTTGATCACCTTGTTGTGCTGCAGCGCCAGGTCGCTGTCGCCCAGCCGGCGGATCAGCTTGGACGTGTGGCGGATGTAGCGGTACGGCAGGCGCGCATCCGCCACCCGCCCCAAGCGCCGGGACGACAGGCGCCAGTAGAGCGCACGCGCCAGGCGCCGCTGCCAGACGCGCAACGCGTAGAGCCAGGGGTGATAGAGGGAAAGCGGTTTGCGCATGGGAAGGGTCCGGGGCCGGGGCGCGCATTATGCCGCGCCGCCTGCCCCGTTTCAGGCACCGGGCCACACCCAGGGCCCGTCACCCCAGGTGCAGCGCCCGGTAATGGCTGGGCGCCATGCCCACCACCTTGCGGAACAGGCGGGAGAAGTAATAGGCGTCCTCGTAGCCCAGCTGCTCAGCGATCTGCCGCACCCCCAGGCTGCCCTCGTCCAGCAGGCGGCAGGCGTGGGCCATCTTCAGCTGGATGAAATCCTGGATCGGCGCGTGGCCGGTCAGGGCACGGTAGGTCTTGGCGAAGTGGAAGCGCGAAAGCTTGAACTGCGCCGCCAACTGGTCGAGGTTCAGCTGCTCGTGCAAGTGCGCACGCATCACCGCCTGCACCGCGTCCACGTCCAGCACCCGCCCGGACTTGAGAAAACCCCGCGCCGGCAGCACCGCCAGCGACGTCAGCAGCGCCTGCAACTGGTGGGCCGCATGCACATGGTGCCTGGGATTCAGGCCCTGCTTGCGCAGCCCCAGCAGCCCGTCGAAGTCCGCCAGCAGGCGCGGCTGGGCACCGATGCGACGCAGGCCCGGTTCGCCGAGAAAGCGCAGGAAATCCGCCGCCAGCTCCCCCTCGAAGTGCACCCAGTAGATGCTCCACGGGCGCTGCAGGTCGGCGCCATAGGCGTGCATGCGGCCCTTGGGCAGCACCAGCAGGTCCCCACCTGCCACGTCGAATCGTCCATCCCCGGTCTCCAGCCAGCCTTGCCCGGCACGGCAGTAGATCAGCAGATGGTCGTCCGGGGCCAGGCGCAGCATGCGGTGCCCCGCGGCGTCCGGGTAATAGCCCAGCGCCAGCGGGTAGCAGCCGGCTGCCAAGGGGTGGCGGGCCAGCAGGCGACGCAGGCGGGGCGGCGTGATCAGGCGGATGCCATCGGCCGGCAGCGGCCAGTTGGAGGTTTCCACGGAGCGGCTCATGGTTGTTCTTGTGGTAGCCAGCAATGCCAAGATCGTCCATCCCGGCGCCAAGATCGTCAATCCACAAGCGCCCGGCGCCCCGCTATAAACGGCACACAGAACAACAAAGGGCCCGAGGACGGGCGGAGGCAAGCATGAGCAGGACGATTCCCCAGCTGATCGATGGCCAATGGCGCGAAAGCCGCGCCCGCGAGCTGATCGAAGTCACCGATCCCGCCACCCAGGCCGTGCTGGCCCTGGCGCCCCGTGCCACCGCCGAGGAGATCGAAGCCGCCGTGGCCAGCGCCCGCGACGCCTTCCTCACCTGGCGCGAAGTCCCCGTCCCGGAACGTGCCCGCCTGATGCTGCGCTACCAGCACCTGCTCAAGGAGCACCACGACGAACTGGCCGAGCTGCTGGCCAGCGAGACCGGCAAGACTTTCGCCGACGCCAAGGGCGACGTCTGGCGCGGCATCGAGGTGGCAGAGCACGCCGCCAACGTGGCCAGCCTGATGATGGGCGAGACGGTGGAGAACGTCGCCCGCGAGATCGACACTGCCAGCTGGATCCAGCCCCTGGGCGTGTGCGTCGGCATCACCCCCTTCAACTTCCCGGCGATGATCCCGCTGTGGATGTTTCCCCTGGCCATCGCCTGCGGCAACACCTTCATCCTCAAGCCCTCCGAGCAGGACCCGCTGACCCCCAACCGCCTCGCCGAGCTGTTCCTCGAAGCCGGCGCGCCCAAGGGCGTGCTGCAGGTGCTGCACGGCGGCCGCGAACAGGTGGATGCCCTGCTCACCCACCCCGAGGTGCGCGCCATCTCCTTCGTCGGCTCGGTGCCGGTCGGCCAGCACGTGTACCGCACCGGCACCGCGCACATGAAGCGCGTGCAGGCCTTCGCCGGGGCCAAGAACCACATGGTGATCCTCCCCGACGCCAACAAGGAACAGACCCTGAGCAACCTCATCGGCGCCAGCTGCGGCGCCGCCGGCCAGCGCTGCATGGCCATCAGCGTCGCCGTCTTCGTCGGCCAGGCGCGGGAGTGGATCGGCGAACTGGCCGAGCAGATGGCCCAGCTGCGACCCGGCCACTGGAGCGACCCCCAGGCCGCCTACGGCCCGCTGATCAGCCAGCAGGCCCGCCAGCGCGTGCTGCGGCTGATCGCCGAGGGCAAGGCCGAAGGCGCCGAATGCCTGCTCGACGGCTCCCACTGCGAAGTACCCGGCTACCCCGATGGCAACTGGCTCGGCCCCACCCTGTTCCGCGGCGTCACCCCGCGCATGGGCCTGTACCGCGAGGAAATCTTCGGTCCGGTGCTGGCCTGCGTGGAGGTGGACACCCTCGACGAGGCCATCGCCCTGGTCAACGCCAGCCCCTACGGCAACGGCACCAGCCTGTTCACCCGCTCCGGCGGCGCCGCGCGACACTTCCAGCACGCCGTGGAAGTGGGCCAGGTGGGCATCAACGTCCCCATCCCGGTGCCGCTGCCGTTCTTCTCCTTCACCGGCTGGAAGGGCTCCTTCTACGGCGACCTGCACGCCTACGGCAAGCAGGCGGTGCGCTTCTACACCGAGACCAAGACCGTCACCACCCGCTGGTTCGACGACAGCCCGGTGAGCGGCCCGAACATGACCATCCAGCTCAAGTAGCAGGCGGGTATCCGACAGCCTGTTAGACGAAAAGAGAATCTCAACCCACCCGGGACCGGCGTAAAAGGTTCCTCCACAACAACAAGGAGGAACCCCCATGCGCCGTTTGACTGCCACCCTGGCCCTCTGGGCCGGGATCACCGCCTGTGCGCAGGCTGCCGAGCCCATCACCCTCGGCCTCAACTACCCGCGCACCGGCTCATACAAGGAAGAGGGACTGGCCCAGATGCGAGGCGCGTTGCTGGCCATCGACGAGATCAACGCAGCGGGCGGCGTGCTCGGCCGCACCCTGCGGCTGTCCGCCAAGGACACCGCCTCACGCCCGGAAAAGGCCGTGAAGAACGTCGACAAGCTCGCCGACGAAGGCGCCGCCATGCTCTTCGGCGGCGCCTCCAGCGCGGTGGCCATCGCCTCCGGCGAACGGGCCCGCGAGCGCGGCCTGCTGTACTTCGGCACCCTCACCTACTCCAACGACACCACCGGCAAGAACGGCCACCGCTACATGTTCCGCGAGTGCAACAACGCCTGGATGAGCGCCGGCGTACTGGGCCAGTACCTGAGCAAGACCCTGCCCGGCAAACGCTACTTCTACGTCACCGCCGACTACACCTGGGGGCAGACCACCGAAGCCTCGCTGCGCAAGGCCACCGGCAGCCAGGACAGCGCCGGCCACCCCGGCGTGCGCGTGCCCTTCCCCGGCGCCCGCCTCAGTGACTACCGCGACGCCCTCGCCCAGGCCGCCGCCAGCGACGCCCAGGTGCTGGCCCTGGTGCTGTTCGGCGAAGACCTGGTGCGCGCCATGCGCATCGCCCGCGACCTGGGCCTGACCGAGCGCATGCAGATCGTCGCGCCCAACCTCACCCAGAGCATCGTCGAGCAGGCCGGCCCCGACCTCATGCAGGGCGTGATCGGCACCGAACCCTGGACCTGGCGCGTCCCCGCCCTGGAGAAATCCGAACGCGGCCAGGCCTTCGTCGAAGCGTTCAAGACCCGCTACGGCATGTACCCCTCCAGCTCCGCCGCCTCGGCCTACAGCATCGTCCAGCAATGGGCCGATGCCGCGCGCCGCAGCAACAGCCTCGACAGCGAAGCCCTGATCAAGGCCCTCGAAGGCCACCGCTACAGCCTCCTCAAGGGCGAGCAGCAGTGGCGCGCCTTCGACCACCAGAACCTGCAGACGGTGTACGCCGTCCGGGTCAAGCACCGCGACGAGGTGTTCAAGGACCCGCTCAAGCAGGACTATTTCGAGATCGTCGACCGCCTCGACGCCAGCACCGCGCTTCCCAGCGAAGCCGACTGGCAGGCCGAACGGCGGGCCGCCGGCAAACCCCTGACCCTGCAGTGAGACGCCATGGATTTCGACCTCAGCGATGAACAACGCCTGCTGACCGACAGCGCCCGCGCCTTCGCCGCGCGGGAGCTGGCACCCCACGCCGCCGACTGGGACCGCGAGCACCACTTCCCGGTGGAGGTCATCCGCCGGGCCGCCGAACAGGGCTACCTGGGGCTGTACATCGCCGAGGACGACGGCGGCCTCGGGCTCTCGCGGCTCTCCGCCGCGCTGATCTTCGAGCAACTGGCCGCCGGCTGCGTGGCCACCACCGCCTACCTCACCATCCACAACATGGCCACCTGGATGCTCGCCTCCTTCGGCGACGCCGCGCTCAAGGCCCAGTGGCTGCCGGGCCTGCTGGACGGCCGGCTGCTGGCCTCCTACTGCCTCACCGAGCCCGACGCCGGCTCCGACGCCGCCCACCTGCGCACCCGCGCCCGGCGCGACGGCGAGCACTACGTGCTGGACGGCAGCAAGTGCTTCATCTCCGGCGCCGGCAGCACCCAGGTGCTGATCGTCATGGCGCGCACCGGCGAAGACGGCGCCAAGGGCATCTCCTGCTTCCTGGTGCCGGCCGACGCCGAAGGCATCCGCTACGGCCGCAACGAAGACAAGATGGGCTGGCGCGCCCAGCCCACCCGCACCATCGCCTTCGACGGCGTGCGCATCCCCGCCAGCCACCGCATCGGCCCAGAGGGCGAAGGCTTCGTCTACGCCATGAAGGGCCTCGACGGCGGCCGCCTGAACATCGCCAGCTGCTCCCTCGGCGCCGCCCAGGCCGCGCTGGAGCAGAGCCTGCGCTACGTCGAGGAGCGCCGGCAGTTCGGCAAGCCCCTGGCCAGCTTCCAGGCCCTGCAGTTCAAGCTCGCCGACATGCTCACCGACCTCACCGCCAGCCGGCAGATGGTGCGCCTGGCCGCCCACCGCCTGGACCAGCGCCACCCCGAGGCCAGCCTCTACTGCGCCATGGCCAAGCGCTTCGCCACCGACCAGTGCTTCGAGGTGTGCAACCAGGCCCTGCAACTTCATGGCGGCTACGGCTATCTGAACGACTACCCTCTGGAGCGCTGGGTGCGCGACACCCGCGTGCACCAGATCCTCGAAGGCACCAACGAGATCATGCGCGTCATCACGGCGCGCCGTTTACTGGAACAGGGCGGCACACTCGACCGCCTGCTATGACGAATGCGTTAAGGAGATGCACATGAGCACCGCAGTCGAACCCTACAAGACCGGCGTCTTCGACCTCACCCACAAGCTCACCGTGGAGAAGCACGGCCACACCGCCCTGCTCACCATCAACAACCCGCCGGCCAACACCTGGGACCGCGAATCCCTCATCGGCCTCAAGCAACTGGTGGAGCACCTCAACCGCGACGACGCCATCTACGCCCTGGTGGTGACCGGCCAGGGGCCCAAGTTCTTCAGCGCCGGCGCCGACCTCAACATGTTCGCCGACGGCGACAAGGCCCGCGCCCGGGAAATGGCCCGGCGCTTCGGCGAAGCCTTCGAAGCCCTGCGCGACTTCCGTGGCGTGTCCATCGCCGCCATCAACGGCTACGCCATGGGCGGCGGCCTGGAGTGCGCCCTGGCCTGCGACATCCGCATCGCCGAGCGGCATGCGCAGATGGCCCTGCCCGAGGCCACCGTCGGCCTGCTGCCCTGCGCCGGCGGCACCCAGGCGCTGTCCTGGCTGGTGGGCGAAGGCTGGGCCAAGCGCATGATCCTCTGCGGCGAGCGCATCGACGCCGACACCGCCCAGCGCATCGGCCTGGTGGAGCAGGTGGTGGACAGCGGCGAAGCCCGTGGCACCGCCCTGCTGCTGGCGGCCAAGGTCGCCCGCCAGAGCCCGGTGGCGGTGCGCACCATCAAGCCGCTGATCCAGGGCGCCCGCGAACGCGCCCCGAACACCTGGCTGCCCGAGGAGCGCGAGCGCTTCGTCGACCTGTTCGACGCCGAGGACACCCGCGAAGGCGTCAACGCCTTCCTCGAAAAGCGCGAACCCAAGTGGCGCAACCAGTGAGAGCGATGCCATGAACGTGAAATTCGAAGAGCGCCACGGCCGCGACGGCGCGCGCATCGGCATCGCCACCCTGGACGCCGAGGCCAGCCTCAACGCCCTCAGCCTGCCGATGATCGAAGCGCTGGAGGCCCGCCTCGACGCCTGGGCCAGCGACCCGGACCTGGTCTGCGTGCTGCTGCGCGGCAGCGGGCCCAAGGCCTTCTGCGCCGGCGGCGACGTGCGCCGGCTGGCGGAAGCCTGCCGCGAGCACCCCGGCGAAGTGCCGTCGCTGGCGGCGCGCTTCTTCGCCGACGAGTACCGCCTCGACCACCGCCTGCACACCTACCCCAAGCCGCTCATCTGCTGGGCCCACGGCCACGTGCTGGGCGGCGGCATGGGCCTGATGCAGGGCGCGGCGATCCGCATCGTCACCCCCTCCAGCCGGCTGGGCATGCCGGAGGTCAACATCGGCCTCTACCCCGACGTCGGCGGCAGCTGGTTCCTCGCCCGCCTGCCCGGGCGCCTGGGCCTGTTCCTCGGCCTCACCGCCAGCGGCATCAACGCCCGTGACGCGCTGGACCTGGGCCTGGCCGACCGCTTCCTGCTGGACGACCAGCAGGAGGCCCTGCTGGACGGCCTCGCCCAGCTCAACTGGCGCGAGCACAGCGGCGCCCAGCTCACCAGCCTGCTGCGGGCCCTGGAAGCCGGCGCCCGCCCGCAGCTGCCCGAGGCCCAGTGGCTGCCGCGCCGGGCCCGCCTCGACAACCTGCTGGACGTAGCCGAACTGCCCGCCGCCTGGCACGCCATCGCCGCCCTGCAGCACGACGAAGACGCCCTGCTGGCCCGCGCCGCCCGCACCCTGGTTGCCGGCTGCCCGCTCACCGGGCACCTGGTTTGGGAGCAGATCCGCCGCGCCCGCCACCGCTCCCTGGCCGAGGTGTTCCGCATGGAATACGCCATGAGCCTGAACTGCTGCCGCCACCCGGAATTCCCCGAAGGCGTGCGCGCCCGCCTGATCGACAAGGACAACGCCCCGCGCTGGCACTGGCCGAGCGTGGACAGCGTGCCGCGCAACGTGATCGAAGCCCACTTCGAGCCCACCTGGGAGGGCGATCACCCCCTGGCGGACCTCTAACCCCCTCCCACGCGACCCAAGGAGCACGACAATGACAACAATCGCCTTCATCGGTCTCGGCAACATGGGCCTGCCCATGGCCCGCAACCTCATCAAGGGCGGCCATGCCCTGCAGGTCTTCGACCTGGTCCGCGCCGCCATGGATCAACTGGTGGCCGAAGGGGCCAAGGCCGCCGTCGATGCCCGGGACGCCGTCCAGGGCGCCGAGGTGGTGGTCAGCATGCTGCCCGCCAGCCACCACGTCGAAGACCTCTACCTGGGCGACGACGGCCTGCTGGCCGGGCTGCCCGCCGGCACCCTGGTGCTGGAGTGCTCCACCATCGCCCCCGAGGCCGCCCGGCGCGTGCATGCTGCCGCCCGTGAACGGGGCATCGCCCTGCTCGATGCGCCGGTCTCCGGTGGCACCGCCGGCGCCGCCGCCGGCACCCTCACCTTCATGATCGGCGGCGAGGCCGAGGCCCTGGAGCGCGCCCGCCCGCTGCTGGCACTGATGGGGCGCAACCTGTTCCACGCCGGCCCGGCCGGTGCCGGCCAGGTGGCCAAGGTGTGCAACAACCAGGTGCTTGCCGTGCAGATGATCGCCACCGCCGAAGCCATGGCCCTCGGCGTCGCCAACCAGCTCGACCCCGCCGTGCTGGCCGAGATCATGCGCCAGAGCTCCGGCGGCAACTGGGTGCTGGAGCGCTACAACCCCTGGCCGGGGGTGATGCCCAACGCCCCCGCCAGCAACGGCTACCAGGGCGGCTTCATGGCCGAACTGATGGCCAAGGACCTCGGCCTGGCCCAGGAGGCCGCCGGCCGCAGCGCCAGCAGCACCCCCATGGGCGCCCTGGCGCTGCAGCTCTACCGCCTGCTGCTCAAGCAGGGCAAGGGCCGCCAGGACTTCTCCGTGGTGCAGCAGCTGTTCGCCCCGGAGTGATGTCGAGGCAGGCGTCGACCTGCCGCAGCGCACCGCGCCGATGCGATCGGCTACCATGCGCGCTTCGTTACAACCGGGGCGCCCCATGTCCGACTTCCATCACGCCCTGCTCGACTGGGACGAGCAGGGTCAGCCACTGTCCCGCGAGTTCGGCGACGTCTACTTCTCCCCCGAATCCGGCATGGCCGAGACCCGCCATGTCTTCCTCGACGGCAACCAGCTGCCGGAGCGCTTCGCCGCGCTGCCCGAAGGCGGTCGCCTGGTCATCGGCGAGACCGGCTTCGGCACCGGCCTGAACTTCCTCTGCGCCTGGCAGTTGTTCCGCGAGCAGGCCCCGGCCAGCGCCCGCCTGCACTTCGTCAGCGTGGAGAAATTCCCCCTCGCCCATGCCGACCTGGCCCGCGCCCTGGCACTGTGGCCGTCCCTCACCCCCCTCGGCGATGAACTGCTGCAGCAGTACCGCGCCATCAACCCCGGCTTCCAGCGCCTGCTGCTGGACGGCGGCCGCGTGGTGCTGACCCTGCTGGTGGGCGACGCCCTGGATTGCCTGCCGCAGCTGGACGCGCGCATCGACGCCTGGTTCCTCGACGGCTTCGCACCAGCCAAGAACCCGCAGATGTGGTCGCCCGAGCTGTTCACCCAGCTCGCCCGCCTCAGCGCACCCGGCGCCACCCTGGCCACCTTCACCAGCGCCGGCTTCGTCCGTCGCGGCCTCCAGGCGGTGGGCTTCGACATCAAGCGCACCCCCGGCTTCGGCAAGAAGTGGCACATGACCCAGGGCCGCTACAACGCCGCACCGGTCGCTACCGAACGCCCCTGGTACGCCCGCCCGCCGGCCCACCAGGGGCCGCGCCGGGCGCTGGTGATCGGCGGCGGGCTGGCCGGCTGCGCCAGTGCGGCCAGCCTGGCCGCGCGCGGCTGGCAGGTCACCCTGCTGGAGCGCCACGCCGGCCTGGCCGAAGAAGCCTCCGGCAACCCGCAAGGGGTGCTCTACCTCAAGCTGTCGGCCCACGGCACCGCGCTGTCGCGGCTCATCGTCAGCGGCTTCGGACACACCCGGCGCCTGCTGGAACACCTGCAGGCCAATGAGGACTGGCAAGCCTGCGGCGTGCTGCAGTTGGCCTTCGAAGACAAGGAGCGCGAACGCCAAGCCGCCCTCGCCCGGTCCTTCCCCAGCGGCCTGCTGCGCGCGCTGGACCAGGCCGAGGCACAAGCCCTGGCCGGCATCGCCCTCCCCGCTGGCGGCCTGTTCTACCCCGAGGCCGGCTGGGTCCACCCGCCAGCCCTGTGCCGCTGGCTCGCCGCCCAGCCGGGCATCGAACACGCCCTGCACCGGGAAGCCCTGGAGCTGGTGCGCCAGGACGGCACCTGGCAGGCCCGCGCTGGCGACGCCGTGCTGGCCGAGGCGCCCGTGGTGGTGCTGGCCGGCGCTGCCGAGGTGCTGCGCTTCCCGCAGACCACCGGCATGCCGCTCAAGCGCATCCGCGGGCAGATCACCCGCCTGCCCGCCACCCCCACCAGCGCCGCACTGGCCACGGTGGTCTGTGCCGAGGGCTATGTCGCCCCGGTGCGCCACGGCGAGCACACCCTCGGCGCCAGCTTCGACTTCCACAGCCAGGACCTGGCCCCCACCGCCGCCGAACACGCCGGCAACCTCGACCTGCTGCGGGAAATCTCCACCGACCTCGGCACCCGCCTGCACGCCGACCAGTTGAACCCGGAGCAGCTCCAGGGCCGCGCCGCCTTCCGCTGCACCACGCCGGACTACCTGCCCCTGGTGGGCCCGCTGTGCGACGCCGACGCCTTCGCCGAGGCCTACGCCGTCCTCGCCCGCGACGCCCGCCAGGTGCCGGACACCCCCGCCCCCTGGCTCGACGGGCTCTACCTCAACAGCGGCCACRGCTCCCGCGGCCTGATCACCGCCCCCCTGGCCGGCGAGCTACTGGCCGCCTGGCTCGACGACGAACCCCTGCCGCTCCCCCGCGACGTCGCTGAAGCCTGCCACCCCAACCGCTTCCTGCTGCGCCGGTTGATCAGGGGGCAGTGACGCCCCCGCTTTCCCGCCCGTCCCGTTCCGCCTTCGCCCCGATGCGCCGCCCCGGCCATCGGCGCGAGGGTTCGTGCCTGCCCGTTTATAACCAATCGATCTGAACCGATCGCACATACCCCTGTCGGACCTCTATGCACCCTCGCGGTGCACCCTCCCCAACGGACACACCGGTAAGGAACTATGTGCGGCATTTCTGGAGAACTACGTTTCGATAACCGACCCGCCGACCTGGCTGCGGTCGAACGCATCACCCACCACATGGCCCCGCGCGGGCCGGATGCCTGGGGCTTCCACAGCCAGGGACCGGTCGCCCTCGGCCACCGTCGGCTGAAGATCATGGACCTGTCCGATGGCTCCGCCCAACCCATGGTCGAGCCTGACCTGGGGCTGGCCATCAGCTTCAACGGCGCGATCTACAACTTCCCCGAACTGCGCGAAGAGCTGCAGGCACTGGGCTACCACTTCCGCTCCAGCGGCGACACCGAGGTGCTGGCCAAGGCCTGGCATGCCTGGGGCAAGGACATGCTGCCGCGCCTCAACGGCATGTTCGCCCTGGCGATCTGGGAGCACGGCAGCCAGCGCCTGTTCCTCGCCCGCGACCGCCTCGGCATCAAGCCGCTGTACCTGTCCTGCACCGGCGAGCGCCTGCGCTTCGCCTCCAGCCTCCCGGCCCTGCTCAAGGGCGGCGACATCGACGGCAGCCTCGATCCCGAGGCGCTGAACCACTACCTCAGCTTCCACGCCGTGGTGCCGGCGCCGCGCACCCTGGTCAAGGGCATCGAGAAGCTGCCGCCCGCCACCTGGCTGATGGTCGACGCCCAGGGCAACCGCGACCAGGCCACCTGGTGGAGCCTCGCCTACGACCACGAAGCCGACGAGGCCGGGCTGGAACTGACCGATTGGCGCGACCGCCTGCTGGCGAGCCTGCGCGAGGCCGTGTCCATCCGCCAGCGCGCCGCCCGCGACGTCGGCGTGCTGCTCTCCGGCGGGGTGGATTCCAGCCTGCTGGTGGGCCTGCTGGCCGAAGCCGGCGTGAAGGACCTGCTGACCTTCTCCATCGGCTTCCAGGACGCCGGGGGCGAGCGCGGTGACGAGTTCGAGTACTCCGACCTCATCGCCCGCCACTACGGCACCCGCCACCACCAGTTGCGCATCGGCGAGCACGAGATCATCGAGCAATTGCCGGCCGCCTTCCGCGCCATGAGCGAGCCGATGGTCAGCCACGACTGCATCGCCTTCTACCTGCTCTCCCGCGAGGTGTCCCGGCACTGCAAGGTGGTGCAGAGCGGCCAGGGCGCGGATGAACTGTTCGGCGGCTACCACTGGTACCCGCCGCTGGTGGACAGCCGCGACCCGTTCGCCACCTACCGCAACGCCTTCTTCGACCGCAGCCACGCCGAGTACCGCGACACGGTGATGCCCGCCTGGCAGACCGGCGACCTGGCCGGCGAGTTCGTCCGCGAACACTTCGCCCGCCCCGGCGCCGACGACCCGGTGGACAAGGCCCTGCGCCTGGACAGCACCGTGATGCTGGTGGACGACCCGGTGAAGCGGGTCGACAACATGACCATGGCCTGGGGCCTGGAAGCCCGCGTGCCGTTCCTCGACTACCGCGTGGCCGAGCTGTCGGCGCGCATCCCGTCGCGCTTCAAGCTGGGCGACGGCGGCAAGCAGGTGCTCAAGGAGGTGGCCCGCCAGGTCATCCCCCACGCCGTGATCGACCGGCCCAAGGGCTACTTCCCGGTGCCCGGCCTCAAGCACCTGCAGGGCCGCACCCGCGACTGGGTGCGCGAACTGCTGCTGGAAGGCGGCAACGACCGCGGGCTGTTCAACCGCGCCAGCCTGGAACGGCTGCTGGCCCACCCCGAGGAGGACCTCACCCCGCTGCGCGGCTCGCGCCTGTGGCAGCTGGCGGCCCTCAACCTCTGGCTCAACGAACAGGGAATCTGAACGACATGAAAGCCCACACCGGCCAGCCCTACCTGCACAGCCAGCGCCTGATGCGCGGCCAGGCCCCCTCCTACGAGCGCCTGCAGGCACGCCTGGCGGAAGAACACCAGACGCCCCCGGAAGACCCGGTGCAGATGCTGCACTGCGGCTGGGGCCGCCTGCTGCTCGGCCACACCTATGCCGACCCGGCCAGCCTGGCCCGGGAGCTGCTGGCCGAAAGCCCCGGCGAGCGCGACATCGCCCTCTACGTCGCCGCGCCCCAGCAGGTGCTGGCCCAGGCACCACAGCAGCTGTTCCTCGACCCCTCCGACACCCTGCGCCTGTGGTTCACCGACTACCGCCCGGCGCGCCGCGCCTTCCGTGGCTTCCGCATCCGCCGGGCCCACAGCGACGAGGATTGGCAAGCCATCAACCAGCTCTACCGCAGCCGCGGCATGCTGCCCGTGGACCCGGCCGCCATCACCCCGCGCCACCTGGGCGGTCCGGTCTACTGGCTGGCGGAGGMCTCCGCCAGCGGCCAGGTGGTGGGCAGCGTGATGGGCCTCAACCACCGCAAGGCCTTCCACGACCCGGAAGGCGGCTCCAGCCTCTGGTGCCTGGCCGTGGGCCCACAATGCACCCGCCCCGGCGTGGGCGAAGCGCTGGTGCGGCACCTGGTGGAGCACTTCATGAGCCGGGGCCTGGCCTACCTGGATCTCTCGGTGCTGCACGACAACCGCCAGGCCAAGGCGCTCTATGCCAAGCTCGGCTTCCGTGACCTGCCCACCTTCGCCATCAAGCGCAAGAACGGCATCAACCAGCCGCTGTTCCTCGGCCCCGGCCCGGAGCAGACCCTCAACCCCTACGCCCGCATCATCGTCGACGAGGCCCACCGGCGTGGGATCGAAGTGCGCGTGGACGATGCCGCCGCCGGCCTCTTCACCCTCAGCCAGGGTGGCCGCAGCGTGCGTTGCCGCGAGTCGCTGTCGGACCTGACCAGCGCCGTGAGCATGACGCTCTGCCAGGACAAGACCCTCACCCACCGCGCCCTCGCCCGCGCCGGCCTCAACCTCCCCGCCCAGCGCCTGGCCGGCAGCCGCGAGGAGAACGCCGCGTTCCTCGCCGAGCACGGCACCCTGGTGGTCAAGCCGGTGGATGGCGAACAGGGCCAGGGCGTCGCCGTCGGCCTGCGCCGCATCGAGGACGTCGAAGCCGCCATCGCCGAAGCGCGTCGCTACGACAGCCGCGTGCTGCTGGAAAGCTGCCACCAGGGGATGGACCTGCGCATCGTGGTGATCGGCTTCGAAGTGGTGGCCGCCGCCCTGCGCCGTCCGGCCGAAGTGGTCGGCGACGGCCAGCGCAGCATCCGCGCCCTGATCCAGGCCCAGAGCCGCCGACGCCAGGCCGCCACCGGCGGCGAGAGCCGCATCCCGCTGGACGCGGAGACCGAGCGCACCCTGCGCGACGCCGGGCACGGCTACGACGACGTGCTGCCCGCCGGCCAGCGCCTGGCCGTGCGCCGCACCGCCAACCTGCACACCGGCGGCACCCTGGAGGACGTCACCGGCGTGCTCCACCCGACCCTGGCCGATGCCGCCCTGCGCGCCGCCCGCGCGCTGGACATCCCCGTGGTGGGGCTGGACCTGCTGGTGCCCGCCGCCGACCAGCCCGACTACGTCTTCATCGAAGCCAACGAACGGGCCGGCCTGGCCAACCACCAGCCGCAACCCACTGCCGAACGCTTCGTCGACCTGCTGTTCCCGCTCAGCCGCCAACCGGGCACCCCCTGATCGTGCCGGGCGCCGGCCCCCACCGGCGCTCCGGCCCGCATGCCCCACAGAGGAGCCACCATGAGCCAGACCCTTCCCGATCCCGACCTCGCCTACCTGCAGAAGGTGCTGCTGGAAATGCTCGCCATCCCCAGCCCCACCGGCTTCACCGACACCATCGTGCGCTACGTCGCCGAACGCCTGGATGAGCTGGGCATCCCCTTCGAACTGACCCGCCGGGGCACCATCCGCGCCACCCTCGCCGGCCGCCAGAACAGCCCCGACCGCGCCGTGGCCGCGCACCTGGACACCATCGGCGCCATCGTCCGCCAGGTGAAGGACAACGGCCGCCTGGCCCTCGCCCCGGTGGGCTGCTGGTCCAGCCGCTTCGCCGAGGGCAGCCGGGTCAGCGTGTTCACCGAAACCGGGGTGATCCGCGGCAGCGTGCTGCCGCTGCTGGCCTCCGGCCACGCCTTCAACACCGAGGTGGACAGCATGCCCATCAGCTGGGACCACGTGGAACTGCGTCTGGACGCCTACAGCTCGACCCGCGCCGACTGCGAGTCCCTGGGCGTGTCCATTGGTGATTTCGTCGCCTTCGACCCACTGCCGGAGTTCACCGAGAGCGGCCACATCAGCGCCCGCCACCTGGACGACAAGGCCGGCGTCGCCGCCCTGCTCACCGCCCTCAAGGGTATCCGCGAGGCGCGGCTGGTGCCGCCCATCGACTGCCACCCGCTGTTCACCATCACCGAGGAGATCGGCTCCGGGTCCGCCGGTGCCCTGCCCTGGGACGTCAGCGAATTCGTCGGCATCGACATCGCCCCCGTCGCGCCCGGCCAGCACTCCAGCGAACACGCCGTCAGCGTCGCCATGCAGGACTCCTCCGGCCCCTACGACTACCACCTCTCCCGGCACCTGCTGAAGCTGGCCGAGCAGAACGCCGTGGCAGTTCGTCGCGACCTGTTCCGCTACTACCACAGCGACGCCCAGTCGGCGATCGCCGCCGGCCACGACACCCGCGCCGCCCTCCTGGCCTTCGGCTGCGACGCCACCCACGGCTACGAGCGCACCCACATCGACAGCCTGGAGGCCATGGCCCGCCTGCTCGGCGCCTACCTCATGAGCCCGCCGGTGTTCGCCAGTGACGCCAACACCGCCCAGCACTCCCTGGAGCCGTTCAGCCACCAGCTGGAGCACAGCGCGCAGATGGAGAACGACACCCGCGTACCGACGGTCGGCAGCCTCCTCGGCAAGGGCGAAAACGACGCTTGAAGGCCATCGCGCATACGGGCAAAGTGCCAGGCCACAGGCGATAACAACTACGAGGTCAACGGATGCCTCGCCTCTGTCTGGCGCTTCTGCTCCTGTGCGTCATCGGACCGGTCTGGGCGCTGCAGGGCGCCCCCCTCGACCGTGATGAACTACGCCTGTCCCTGAGCCCCTTCGCCGCCTATGTCGAGGACCCCGACGGCAGCCTCGGCGCCGAGCGGGTGCGCCAGCTGCCCGACGAGGCCTTCACCCCCGTCCACGGCGAGCACGCCAACCTGGGCAAGAACGCCTCGGTGTGGTGGTTCAAGGTCCGCCTGGTCAATAGCCGCCCCCACCCGGTGGCCGGCTACCTGGAAGTCAACTACCCGCTGCTGGACCACATCCGCCTCTACGCCTACGGCCCCGACGGCCGCGTCAGCGAGCAGGAAACCGGCGACAGCTTCGCCTTCGCCCAGCGCCCGGTGCAGGTGCGCAACTTCTGGTTCCCCCTGGAGGTACAGCCGGGGGTCAGCACCGTGCTGCTGCGGGTGGAGAGCACCAGCACGCTGTTCCTGCCGCTGTTCTTCAGCACCTACGGCGCCAGCGCCGCCGCCCAGGAGAACTTCATGGGGTTCAACGGCGCCTTCTACGGCGTGCTGTTCGCCATGTTCTTCTACAACCTGTTCCTCTACCTCTCGCTGCGCGAGTCCGCCTACCTCTGGTACCTGGCCTACAACCTCAACGTCGGCCTGCTCGCCGCCTGCTTCGACGGCATGCTGTTCAAGCTGCTGCCCGAACACGTCGCGCTGCAATCGGTGAGTATCTACATCCTCATGTACCTGCACTGCCTCACGGCCGTGCAGTTCAGCCGCCACTTCCTCCACGCCCGCGCCTACTTCCCGCGCCTGGACAACTGCCTGCGCGGCGCCATGCTACTCACCCTGCTGGCCTTCGCCTCCGCCCCGCTGGTGGGCCTGGCGGCCTGGAACATCCTCGCCAGCCTCACTGTCTCGGCGGTGTCCCTGCTGCTGCTGGCGACAGGCGTCTATGTCTGGCGGCGCGGCGTGCGCTACGGCTCCTACTACACCCTGGCCTGGGGGATCATGCTGTTCGCCTTCATCCAGGCCACCACCGGTTCCCTGGGCGTGGAGGTGCTGGGCATCTTCGGCGCCACGGCGGTGAAGATCGGCGTCACCATCGAGCTGATCACCCTCTCCATCGGCCTCGCCGACCGCATCAACACCCTCAAGGAAGAAGGCTACCGCTCGCGCCAGGCCGCCGAGCAGGCCCATGTCGAGAGCCGTGCCAAGAGCCGCTTCCTGGCCAAGATGAGCCACGAGATCCGCACCCCGCTCAACGGCGTGCTGGGCATGCTGCACCTGCTGAAGGAAACCTCGCTGGACCGCACCCAGCGCTTCTACGTCGACACCATCTCCAGCTCGGGGACCGCGCTCATGGCCGTGATCAACGACATCCTCGACTACGCCCGCATCGAGTCCGGCAAGCTGACCCTGGAGCACATCGAGTTCGACCTGGAGCAACTGGTCTCCGACGCCCTCAGCCTGTTCACCGCCCAGGCCCTGGACAAGCGCCTGCGCCTCTACGTCAGCCTGGAGAACGGCGTACCCCGGCGCGTCCAGGGCGACCCCACGCGGCTCAAGCAGATCCTCATGAACCTGCTGAGCAACGCCCTCAAGTTCACCGCCGAAGGCCACGTCGCCCTCAACGTCAGCCGCCGCAACAACAGCCTGGGCGAACCGCGCCTGGTGTTCGCCATCAGCGACAGCGGCATCGGCATCCGCACCGAATCCCTTTCCCAGCTGTTCGACTCCTTCGCCCAGGGCGACTCCAGCACCACCCGCCGCTACGGCGGCAGCGGCCTGGGCCTGGCCATCAGCAAGGAGCTGGTGGAGATGATGGGCGGCCGCATCGAAGTGCAGAGCACCCCCGGCCAGGGCACCCGGTTCTCCTTCGACCTGCCCCTGCAGGCCGTGGAGGAAACCGACGAGCTGCCGGCCCTGCTGAACGGCCGCACCGCCCTGCTCACCTCCCTCGACGGCCTCGGCCTCGACACCCTCGGCCGCCTGCTGGGCCGCTGGGGCATGCGCACCGAGCGCTGCCAGGACCCGGAGCGCCTGCGGGACTACCTGGAAGACTTCGCCGTGCCGCCGCTGCTGGTGCTCATGGCCCCCTGGCCAGGCAGCGTCACCCATTGGCTCGACAGCCTGCGACCCAGCCTCGCCAAGGGCCAGCGCGTGCTGCTGCTGTGCCCGCCCGAACAGTGCCAGAACCTGCCCCCCAGCGAGGGCCTGCACCTGCTGGCCATGGCCCAGCCGCTGGCGGTGCTGCCGCTGCGCCAGGCCCTGCTCGACCTGTACCACGAACAACCGGCCACGCCGGCGCCCGCACCGGCACCGCAGCACCCCGAGGCGGACCGCGCGCCCTGCGTGATGGTGGCCGAGGACAACCCGGTGAACCAGCTGGTGGTCCAGGGCTTCCTCAAGCGCCAGGGCTACCGGGTGCGCACCGTGGCCAACGGCGTGGCCGCCGTGGCCGAGTACGAGCGCGACCCGCAGGGCATCTCGCTGATCCTGATGGACTGCGAAATGCCGGAGATGGACGGCTTCGAGGCCACCCGCCGCATCCGCGTGCTGGAGCGCAACCGCCACCTGGCCCCGGTGCCCATCGTCGCCCTCACCGCGCACATCTTCGACGAACACCGCGAAGCCGGTGCCGCCGCCGGCATGGACGACTTCCTCGGCAAGCCCCTCGACGCCCATCAGCTCTACACCACCCTGGACCGCCACCTGGCGCGCCAGCGCGTGGAAGACGAGAGCTGAACGGCCACAGGTGCTACGATCGCGCCCCCGCTCCACGAGGCCCACCCATGCTCATCCCCCACCACCTGCTGGAACCCGAGACCCTGACCCGGCTGATCGAGGACTTCGTCACCCGCGACGGCACCGACAACGGCGACGAGACCCCGCTCGACACCCGCGTCGCCCGCGTGCGCAAGGCCCTGGAGAAGAAGCAGGCGGTCATCCTCTTCGACCCCGACAGCCAGCAATGCCAGCTGATGCTGCGCAGCGAAGTGCCCAGGGAACTGCTGGTGGAAGACGAGGACGAGTGAAGCGCCGGCTCGACCACCTTTCCCCGGGCTGAAGCCCGGGCTACGGCCGATCACGCACACGCCTCCGGGCGAATGAATTCGCCCCTACAGGTTTGCCCCATTCGCCGGGCACACGATCCCCCGGAAGCACCCGTAGCCTGGGCTTCAGCCCAGGGCCACGCCGGCATCCCCGGTGAAATGCCCAATTGAAGCATCGGCTCACTTCGTCCCGGGCTGAAGCCCGGGCTACGGCCCGCCACGCCAACGCCTCTAGGCGAATGAATTCGCCCCTGCAGGCTTGCCCCATTCGCCGGGCGCACGATCACCCGGTAGCACCCGTAGCCTGGGCTTCAGCCCAGGGCCACGCCAGCACTCCCGGTGAATGCCCAAGTGATGCTCCGGCTCCCGCCCTCCCCGGGCTGAAGCCCGGGCTACGGCCCGCCACGCCCGCGTCACTGGGCGAATGAATTCGCCCCTACAGGTTTGCCCCATTCGCCGGGCACACGATCCCCCGGAAGCACCCGTAGCCTGGGCTTCAGCCCAGGGCCACGCCGGCATTCCCGGTGAAATGCCCAAGTGACGCACCGGCTCCCGCCCTTCCCGGGCTGAAGCCCGGGCTACGGCCCGCCACGCCCACGTCGCTGGGCGGATGAATTCGCCCCTGCAGGTTTGCCCCATTCGCCGGGCACACGATCCCCCGGAAGCACCCGTAGCCTGGGCTTCAGCCCAGGGCCACGCCGGCATCTCCGGTGAAATGCCCAATTGAAGCATCGGCTCACCTCTTCCCGGGCTGAAGCCCGGGCTACGGCCGATCACGCTCCGCGTCGCTGGGCGGATGAATTCGCCCCTACGGGTTTGCGCCATTGGCCGGGTGCACGATCACCGTGGCGGTGATGCCGGCGGCCAGGAGCACGCCCTCGGGCACCTTGTCGATGTGGATGCGCACCGGCACCCGCTGGGCCAGGCGCACCCAGTTGAAGGTGGGGTTCACGTCGGCCACCAGCTCGCGGCTCTGGGGGTTGTCGCGGTCGTAGATGGCGCGGGCGATACTCTGCACGTGGCCTTCCAGACGCTCGCCGCTCATCAGCTGCAGCTCCGCCGGGTCGCCCACGGCGATGTGCGGCAGCTTGGTCTCCTCGAAGTAGCCGTAGACCCAGTAGGACGCCTCGTCCACCACCGCCAGCTTGGCCTCGCCGATGCGCGCGTAGTCGCCGGCGTGCACGGTCAGGTTGGTCACGTAGCCGTCCACCGGCGCGCGCACGTCGGTACGGGCCAGGTTCAGCCGGGCCGCCTCCAGGTTGGCCTGGGCCTGCTGGTAGTCCGCCTCGGCGGCCAGCGCGGTGTTGCTGGCATCGTCCAGGCTCTCGCGGGAGACCACCTGTTCGTCCATCGCCGCGCGGCGGTGGGCGCTGAGCCGGCGCATGTCCAGCACCGCCTTGCGGGCGTTCACCTGGGCTTCGGCCTGCTTCACCGCCAGGCGGTAGTGCTCGGGGTCGATGCGCATCAGCAGGTCGCCCTTCTTCACCCGCTGGTTGTCGGCCACCGGCACCTCCACCACCACGCCGGACACATCCGCCGCGACGTTGATGATGTCGGCGCGCACGCGGCCGTCGCGGGTCCAGGGGCTGTCCATGTAGTTCACCCAGAGGGTGCGGCCGATGAACACGGCCAGGAGCAGGACGAGAAGGGTCGCCAGCAGGCTGAAGACGGATTTGAGGGTCATGGTGGGCTCGATCAACGGTAGACGAACAACGAAAGCCCGCCGAACAGGCAGGCGAACAGGCTCACCCGGAACAGCACCGGGTGCCAGGCAAAGCGGTACAGGCCGGCGGCGGCCAGCACCCGGTCCAGGGCCCAGCAGGCCAGCGCGGTGGCGATGAACAGCAAGGTCAGGGTCGGCATGTAGACGCCGTGGAAGGCGATCTCGCGGGGCAGGCTGTCAGGCAGCATGGGCAGGCGCTCCGGCAGGGGCGGACCCGCGCAGGGGCGACTGCGGGTCCAGCAGGGAGGTACGGATGAAGTGCAGGTAGCTGAGCACGCGGCGCAGTCGGGACTGCTCGAAGTCGGCGCCGCCGGGCTCCTCGGTGGCGCGCACGGCGTCGATGGCCTGTTCCACCGCCAGCCGGGCCCGCTCCAGGTTGCCCAGCCCCGGTTTCATGAACAGCCGCGCCAGGGCCCGGCCCATGGCCCGCACGGCCTGGCGCCAGGGCTGGTCCTCGGCGTAGCACGGCGCTGCCGGCAGCAACGCCTGCTCGCGGCGCAGCTCCAGCACCGCGTGGCCCACCTCCAGCACCTGGAAGGTCCAGCGCAGCAGGCCGCGCTGCACCTCGGGCCGCCCGCTGGCGACGCCGTAGGCCTGGTTGAGCAGGTCCCGCGTGCCGCTGTCGAACGCCGCCGGCAGCAGCTCGCCGCGCTCGCTGGTGGCCAGCACCACGCGCTGGCGCAGGTCGCGCTCCAGGCGCCGCCAGAGCCAGGCACTGGTGGGCGGCAGGATCACTGCCGTGACCACCGCCGCCAGGGCCTGGGCGAGGATCAGCGCCAGGTACTCGTTGAGCATGCGCCCCGGGTCGTAGACCGTGAGGTTGGCCGGGATCGCGCCGAAGCTGAAGAACACCAGCAGCCCCAGGCCGTAGCCCGCCCACTGTGGGCGCACCGAAAGGAAGGCGCCGAAGGCGAACACCGGCGCCACCGCCAGGGCCAGCAGCGGGAAGCCGTCCAGGTGCGGCAGCACGAAGAAGGTCACGGTGAAGCCGAGGATGGCCGCAAGCACCGTGCCCATGGCCATCTGCATCGCCATCCGCGCCGGGTTGGGCGCCGCCGAGACCAGTGCCGCCACGGCAGCGGCGTTGAGCACGAAGCTGCTGCCGCTGGGCCAGGCGGTCTCGATCCAGAACAGGCCGAACACCAGCACCATCAGCGCGGTGCGCGCCCCGGCCACCAGCGCCGCCAGGGAGCTGGCCTTGGCGGCGAAGGACGGCTTCCAGTTCTCCCGCTCGTGGCGGTGGGACGCCAGGGACGCATGGGTGCGGGTGTAGCCCTGCAGCTCATCGGCGAAGCGGTAGAGCAGTTCGGCGGCGGTGTCGAAGTCCAGCCGCTGGGCCTCGTCGGCACCGGCGGCGAGCAGCCGGGCGCGGGCGTCGCGGATGCGCTGCTTGAGCTGCTGGCGGCGGTCTTCCAGGCGCTCGGCCAGGGCCAGGGCGTCCTGGTCGGTGAGCGGGCGTTCGCGCCAGGGCCCGAGCACCTCGCGCACGCCGGCCAGGCACGGCTCCAGGGCCTGCAGCACCGTGCCGTCGCCCTGGGCCCGCAGCCGTGCGAGCAGCTGGTGCAGGGCGTGGTAGCGGGTGGTCAGCGCCATGAACTCGCTGTTCAGGCGTGACAGCCGGCCGCTGCGCAAGCGCATGTGCGGGTCCTCGAAGCCGGTGGCGCTGCGCAGCGCCTCCAGCCCCACCGCCTGGCTGGCGAAGGCCACGTTGGACGCCTCGAAACGCTGGCGGTCGCCGCCGTCTAGGTGCTCCAGGACGAACGCGGCGAAGGCGCCGAAGCGCTGGTAGAGGGCGTTGCGCATGGCCGCGCTGGAGGTCTGCGGGAGGATCAGCGCACTCACCAGGCTGGCGCAGCCGATGCCCAGGGCGATTTCCAGGATGCGCCACAGCGCCTGCATGAACGCCGCCTCCGGGTGGGTGGTGGCGGGCAGGCCGATGAGGGTGGCGGTGTAGCCGGCCAGCACGCAGGCGTAGGAGCGGAAGTCGCGGTAGCGGGTCGCGCCCACGGTGCACAGGCCGATCCACAGCGAGGACACCAGCAGGAACAGCACCCGCTCCTGGGCGAACAGCGCGATCAACGCCACCATCACCGTCAGCCCCACCAGGCTGCCGAGGATGCGGTAGAAGCCCTTCGCCAACACCTGGCCGCTCTGCGGCTGCATGACGATGAACACCGTGATGGTCGCCGTGCTCGGCTGCGGCAGCTCCAGGCGCATCGCCAGCCACAGGGTGACCAGCGCCGCCAGCAGCACCTTGCCGATGTAGACCCAGGTGACGCCGTCGCTGCGCGCCCACTCGAAGAAGGCCCGGCGCCAGGCCTCGGCATCCGGCAGGCGCAGGCCGCCGTGGGAGGCGGCCATCAGCGTGCCTCCGGGGTGCGCAGCGGCACCCGCTCGGGCAGCAGGTGGGCGTCATCCGGCGCCTGGTCCGGCTCGCCCAGGCCGCCACCGAGGGCGATCACCAGGCCGGCGTGGGCCGCCAGGCGACCGGCGTGGACCTGCTGCGCCACCTCCTGCTGCTGGAACAGGCGGGTCTGGGCGTTGAGCACGTTGAGGTAGTCGGTCAGCCCGCCCTGGTAGGCCTGGGTGGCCAGTTCGTAGGTGTGCTGCGCGGCGGCCACCGAGTCATCGGCCAGCTGCTGCTGGCGGGCCAGACTGCGCACGCGGATCAGTTGGTCGGACACGTCCCGCAGGGCCTGCACCAGGGTGCCGTTGTAGCGCGCCACGGCCGCGTCGTAGGACGCCGAGGCTTCGCCCAGCAGGGCCCGGCGCCGGCCACCGTCGAAGATCGGCAAGGACAGCGCCGGGCCGATGCCGTAGTTGAATTTCTGCCCCCGGAGGAACTCCAGCATGCCGCCGCCCACGGCGTTGTAGCCGACGCTCGCCACCAGGTCGACGTTGGGGTAGAAGTCGGCCTCCGCCGCGTCCACCCCACGGGCTTCGGCAGCCACCTGCCAGCGGCTGGCCACCAGGTCCGGGCGGTGCCCCAGCAGCTCCACCGGCAGGCGCGCCGGCAGGCCCGGCTGGGCCGCCAGGGACAGGCTCGGGCGGCGCAGTGCGGCCGCCGCACCGGGCCCCTTGCCGGCCAGGGCGGCCAGCTGGTTGCGGCTGAGGGCGATGGCCTCCTCCACCGCTTCCAGGCGGCGGCGGGTCTCCGGCAGCGGCACCTCGGCCTGGCTCACCTCGAACTGGGTACCGAGGCCCCCGGCCAGGCGCCGCCGGGCCAGGTCGAGAATGGCCTGCTGCTGGTCCAGCAGCGCCTGGGCGATGTCCCGCTCGGCGTACTGCAGGGACAGCTGCACGTAGGCGCGCACCACGTTGCCCTCCAGCTCCAGCTGGGCCATGCGCGCCTGGGCGGCGCTCATGCGGGCGAGGTCCTGGTAGTGCTCGGCGATGCTGGACTCGCGCCCCCAGAAGTCGAAGGCGTAGCTCAGCCCCAGGGCGGCATCGTTGTTCCAGGTGGTGGTGCGGGCCAGCTCGCCGGGGCCGTAGAAATAGTCCGTGGGCCAGCGGTGGCGGCTGAGGGACGCCTTGGCGTCGACCTGGGGCGACTCCACCGCCTCGGCGGCACCGGCCAGGGAGGCGGCCATGCGCACCCGCGCGCGGGCCTCGGCCAGGCTCGGGCTGCCGGCCAGGGCCTGGTCGATCCAGGCGTCCAGCTGCGGGTCGCCGAAGGCCTGCCACCAGCGCTGCCGGGGCCAGCCGGCATCCTGCCCGGCCTGGGCGATGGCGGCATCCAGCTGCAGGTGGTCGGGGGCCAGGCGTTGTTCGGAGGGGGCGATGCCCTGGGTGGAAAGGCAACCGGCCATTGTTGAAAAAATGACAACGGCGCTGGCGGACCTCAGTCCTCTGGCGAGACGACGCGGCACGGTGGGGTGTCCTGGGATGGTGTGGCTGGATTGGAGCGGAGAGCGGGCACCGACGGGTGCCCGGTGGAGCAGATTCTAGGGATCGGCCCGCACCGGCATAAGCGGGGCATTCGGTGAATGACTATTACCGGATCAGTAACAATCCGCCGGCCCGGCCGCGTGATAATGGCGCCCCCAGCCCTCACCCCGAGCCGCCCCATGGACACCCTGCAGACCATGCGCGCCTTCAGCTGCGTCGCCGACACCGGCAGCTTCACCGCCGCCGCCCAGCAGCTGGGCACCACCACCGCCAACATCTCCCGCGCCGTGGCCCACCTGGAAGGCCACCTGAAGGCGCGCCTGCTCAACCGCACCACCCGGCGCATCGCCCTGACCGAGGCCGGCCAGCGCTACCTGCTGCGCTGCCAGCAGATCCTCGCCTACGTGGAAGAAGCCGAAGCGGAGGCCGGCGACGCCCATGCGCGCCCGGCCGGGCGGCTGCGGGTGCACTCCATGACCGGCATCGGCCAGCACTACGTGATCCGCGCCATGGCCGGCTACCGCCAGCAATACCCCGACGTGAGCTTCGACCTGACCCTGGCCAACCGGGTGCCGGACCTGCTGGACGAAGGGCTGGACGTGGCCATCGTGGTCGCCACCGAGCTGCCCGACTCGGGGCTGGTGTCCCAGCGCATCGGCGCCACCTACAGCATCCTCTGCGCCTCCCCCGGCTACATCGCCGAGCGTGGCGCCCCGCGCACCCCGGCGGACCTGGCCCAGCACGAGTGCCTGCTGCTGATCAGCCCGGTGATGCCCTTCGACCGCTGGCACTTCGTCGGCCCCGACGGCGAACAGATGATCACCCTCGGCAACCCCAGCTTCCAGGTGAACGTGGGTGATGCCATGACCGAGGCCATCCGCTCCGGCATGGGCATCGGCGTCCTGCCGCTGTACTCGGCCATGGACGGGCTGCGCGACGGTTCCCTGGTGCCGGTGCTGCCCCACTACCGCCTGCAGTGCCTGAACATCTACGCGCTCTACCCCTCGCGCCAGTACCTGGACGCGAAGATCAAGACCTGGGTGACCTACCTGCGCGAGACCCTGCCCGACGCGCTGCAGGCCGACGAGGTGGAGCTGGCCGGGATCCGCGCCCGTGCCGGTTGAGCGGCGCGGGCGACGGGCTCAGGCGCCCGCCTTCTCCAGCACCAGGTCCGGCGCGGCGGCGGGCTTGAGCAGCGCGTAGAGCACGGCGGTGAGCAGGCTGCCGGCGACGATGGCCAGCAGGTACGGCAGCACGTGGTTGATGGCGTTGGGGATGAGCAGCACGAACAGCCCGCCGTGGGGCGCCATCAGCTTGCAGCCGAAGTACATGGACAGCGCCCCGGTGAGCGCACCGCCGGCGATGCTGGCCGGGATGACCCGCAGCGGGTCCTTGGCCGCGAAGGGAATCGCCCCCTCGGAGATGAAGCACAGCCCCAGCACCAGCGCCGCCTTGCCCGCCTCCCGCTCGCTCTGGGCGAACTTGCGCCGCGCCAGCAGGCAGGCCAGGCCCAGGCCGATGGGCGGCACCATGCCGGCAGCCATGGTGGCGGCCATCGGTGCGTAGCTCTGGGAGGCCAGCAGGCCCACGGAGAAGGCGTAGGCGGCCTTGTTGATCGGCCCGCCCAGGTCCACGCACATCATCCCGCCCAGCAGCACACCGAGGAGGATGGCGTTGGTGGCGCCCATGCCGTCGAGGAAGCGGGTCAGCGCGGCGAGCATGCCGGCCACCGGCGTGCCCACCACGTAGATCATCACCAGACCGGTCACCAGGCTCGCCAGCAGCGGGATGATCAGGATCGGCTTCAGCGCCTCCAGGCTCTGCGGCAGGTGCAGCCAGCGGTTGATGGCGCGGGCGCAGTAGCCGGCGATGAAGCCGGCGACGATGCCGCCGATGAAGCCCGCCCCCAGGGTGCCGGCCAGCAGCCCGCCGATCATCCCCGGCGCCAGGCCCGGCCGGTCGGCGATGGAATAGGCGATGTAGCCGGCCAGCAGCGGCACCATCAGCTTGAAAGCGGTGTCGCCGCCGATCTGCATCAGCGCAGCGGCCAGGGTGCCCTGCTCCTTGAACGCCTCGATGCCGAAGACGAAGGACAGGGCGATCAGCAGGCCCCCCGCCACCACCATTGGCAGCATGAAGGACACGCCGGTGAGCAGGTGCTTGTACAGACCCTTGGCCTCGCCGCCCTTCTCCGCCGCACGCGGTGCAGGGCCGGAGGAGGCCTCCGTCTGCAGCTCGCGGGCTTCGGCCAGGGCGCGCTCCAGGGTCGCCTCGGCCTGCTTGAGGGCCACGCCAGTGCCGCAGCGGTAGACCCGCTTGCCGGCGAAGCGCGCCAGGTCCACCTCGATGTCGGTGGCCAGCAGCACCACGTCGGCACGGGCGATGGCGTCCGCCGGCAGCGGATCACGGGCGCCCACCGACCCCTGGGTTTCCACCAGCAGGTCGTAGCCCAGGCGCTGGGCGGCCTGCTTGAGGGCCTCGGCAGCCATGAAAGTGTGCGCCACCCCGGTCGGGCAGGCGGTCACCGCCACCAGGCGCGGGCGCTGGACGCGGGCGCCGACCTCGGAGGGCTCGCGCAGGGCCGCACGGGCCTCGGCGCGGCGCAGGAAGTGCTCGGGCGCCTGCAGCGCCTCCACCGGGCTGGAGAGGAACACCCGCTTGCCGCTGAAGCGCGACAGGTCCACCTCGCCGGTGGCCACCACCAGCACCCAGTCGGCCGCGGCCAGGTCGGTGGCGGACAGCGGCGCCCCGCCGGGCATCTCCACGCAGGTGCTCCAGCCCAGGCGGCGGGCGGCGGCGTCCAGCAGGCGGGCGCTGATCAGGCTGGTGACGGCCCCGTTGGGGCACGCCGTGACTAGGGCGAGTTTCATCGGGAGACCTCGTGCTGTGCGGGGGCATCGACCAGGGTGACGGCGCCTTCCAGCGCGGCCAGCTGGGCCCGGTCGTGAATGCCGAAACCGATCTGGGTGACGGCCTGGGCGGCAATGGCGGTGGCGTGGCGCAGGGTCTGCTGCGGCGACCAGCCGCTGAGCAGGCCGTGCAGCATGCCGGCCAGCAGAGAATCCCCGGCGCCGACGGTGCTCGCCACCTGCACCCTGGGCGGACGGGCTGCCAGCACCCCGCCCGGGTTGAACCAGCGCACCCCGTCGGCGCCCAGGGACAGCACCAGGTGCTCGATGCCCATCGCGTGCAGGCGCTGGGCCTCCAGGGCCTGGGCGGCGGCGTCATCCAGGGGGTGGCCGCAGGCGTCCGCCAGTTCCTCCTCGTTCGGCTTCACCAGCCAGGGCGCGCAGTCGAGCCCGGCCCGCAGTGCCGCGCCGCTGGTGTCCAGCGCCACCCGGACACCCAGCCCGCGCAGGCGCTGCAGCAGCGTCCGCAGCCAGTCCGGGTCCACGCCCCGGGGCAGGCTGCCGGCAACCACCACCAGGTCGTGGCCAGGCACCAGTCTGTCCAGCCGCTCCAGCAGCGCGGCCCTGGCGGCCGCGTCGACCTCGGGGCCGGGGCCGTTGATGTCGGTGATGCGGCCGTCGTCCTCGGCCAGCTTGAGGTTGCTGCGGGTCTCCCCGTCGACGCGGACGAAGGCATCGTGGAAGCCGCGCCGGGCGAACAGCGCCTCGAACGGCTGGGCATTGTCGGCACCGAGGAAGCCGGCCACCGACAGGCTGTGGCCGAGGTCGGCCAGCACCTGGGCCACGTTGAGGCCCTTGCCGGCGGCGTGGGCCACCAGGGCATCGCCCCGGTTCACTGCGCCCGGTACCAGCTGGCGCAGGCGCAGGGTGAGGTCCAGCGCGGGGTTGAGGGTCAGGGTGAGGATGCGTGCCATCAGAATCGCTCCGCCAGTTCGCGCACGGCTTCGGCGCTCTCGGCCTGCAGGGCCACGGCGGCCAGTTCCTGGGCGGCCGCCTGGCTCATGGCGCGGATGCGCGCCTTGATTTCCGCAATGCTTCGCGCGGACACGCTCAGCTCGTCCACCCCCAGCCCCACCAGCAGCGGCACCGCCAGCGGGTCGGAGGCCAGTTCGCCACACACGCCGACCCACTTGCCGTGGGCATGGGCGGCGCGCACGGTCATGTCGATCAGCTGCAGCACCGCCGGGTGCAGGCCGTCGGCCTGGGCGGACAGGGTCGGGTGGCCACGGTCGATGGCCAGGGCGTACTGGGTCAGGTCGTTGGTGCCGATGCTGAAGAAGTCCACCTCGCGGGCCAGTACCGGTGCCAGCAAGGCGGCGGACGGCACTTCCACCATGATCCCCAGCTGCACGTCGGCATGGGGCAGCTCGTCCAGCAGCTCACGGGCCATGTCCCGCGCCTGGCGCCACTCGCCGACGCTGCCGACCATGGGGAACATGATGCGCAGCGGTCGGCCCTCGGCGGCCTGCAGCAGCGCGCGCAGCTGGGTGCGCATCACCTGCGGGCGCTGCAGGGTCAGGCGCACGCCGCGCAGGCCGAGGAAGGGGTTCTCCTCGGTGGGGATGGGCCAGTAGGGCAAGGGCTTGTCGCCGCCCACGTCGAGGGTCCGCGCCACCAGCGGGCGCCCGTCCAGGGCGTCGAACACGCGGCGGTAGTCGGCCTCCTGGGTGGCCAGGTCGGGAGCCTGGGCGTGGGCCATGAAGATGAATTCGGTGCGCAGCAGGCCGATGCCTTCGGCCCCCTGGGCCACGGCCGCCGCCGCGCCCTGGGCGTCGCCCAGGTTGGCGCAGACCTCCACTGCATGGCCGTCGCGGGTCACCGCCGGCTCCAGCTTGTGGGCCTCGGCCTCGCGCAGCAGGCGCTCGCGTTCGCTGCGCTCCTGGCGGGCACGCTCCAGCAGCGCCGCCTCGGGTTCCACCACCAGGCGCCCTCGCCCGCCGTCCAGCAGCAGCATGGCGCCCGGCGCCAGGGCCAGGACCCGCGCGCCCGCGCCCACCAGCGCCGGGATGCCCAGCGCCCGCGCGACGATGGCGCTGTGGGAGGTGGCGCCACCCCGGGCGGTGAGGATGCCGGCGACCCGCTCGCGGTCCAGGCGGGCCACGTCCGAGGGGGCCATTTCGTCCAGCACCAGCACGTAGGGCTCGCGGGGCTCGGGCACCTCCTCCACGCCGCACAACTGGGCCAGCACGCGCCGGCCGACGTCGCGCAGGTCGGCGGCACGCTCGGCCAGCAAGGCATCCTGCAGGGCTTCCTGCTGCCGGGCCGCCTCGCCGATGACCGCATTCCAGGCGGCGGCGGCACTCTCGCCACGGACCAGGCGCGCGTCCACGTCCTCCACCAGGGAGGGGTCGGCGAGCATTTCCAGATGGGTGACGAAGATCTCGCGGATGGCCTTGACCTCGCTGCGCGCCACCAGCGCCTCGATCTCGCCCCGCACATGGGCCAGGGCCTGCTCCAGGCGCTGGCGCTCCTGCGCCGGGGACTCGCCCCGGGCCGGGTAGTCGAAGGCCCGCGCCACACGGACATGGGCCGGGCCGATGGCGATGCCGGGGGACGCCGACACGGCCGCCAGCACCTCGCCGGGCTGCGGTGCAACGGCCTCGGCAGCGGGCGCCTCGGGCGCTTCCGAGGGTGCCTCGGGTCGCGCTGCGTCCAGCGGCTCCACGGTTTCGCCGAGGCCGGCCAGGATGGCGTCGCGCAGGGCCGGCAGGGCCTCGTCGGCGATCGCCGGTTCGGCCAGCAGCTCCAGCACCTGCCCCCGGCGCACGCCCAGCGCCAGCAGTTTGCTCAGGCTGCGGGCGCTGACGGCGGGCTGGCCGCTGTCGGCGACACGGATGCGGATTTCCCCGGCAAAGGCCTTGGCCGCCTGGGCCAGCTCCTTGGCGGGGCGGGCATGCAGGCCGTGGGCGTTGGCCAGGGGCACACGCAGGCTCGGCCAGTCGGCGATGGAGTCACCGCCGAGGGTTTCCAGCAGTGCACGGCTGGAGACGGCGTGCACGATCTCGCCACCGCGCCCCTCCACCAGCAGGCTGCACAGGCGCTCCAGCAGCGCCTGGTGGGCATCTCCCAGGCTCGCCAGGCAGAACAGGCCGGCCAGGGGCTGGCCCTGGTACTGCAGGGCCGCCGCCGGGGCGACGAAGGCCAGGCCAGGCCGCTCCACGGCCTGGTCGGTGTCCAGCCACCAGAGGCCGTCGCCCAGGGGCAGCGGCTCGCGCTGCAGCAGGGCCGCCGCAAAGCCCTTGTCGACGCACCCGGCGCGGCGCAGCAGGCGGGCGCCTTGCAGGGCCAGTTCGTCGAGGTCTTCGGCCTCGCTGCCGAGGGCGATCAACTGGTCGTCCAGCGCCAGGTCACGGGGGGCGCCCTGGAGCAGCTGGAGGATCGCCTCGGGGCTCTCGGCCGCGCGCAGGGCCTCGCCCAGCTCGCCTTCGCCGAGGGCGCGGGTCAGCAGTTGCAGCAGGCGCAGGTGCTCGTCGGACTTGGCGGCGATGCCGATGGCCAGGTACACGCGCTGGCCATCGCCCCACTCCACGCCGCCTGGGAAATGCAGCAGGCGTACGCCGGTGGCGTGCACCAGGTGGCGGGTCTCGGGGGTGCCGTGGGGAATCGCGATGCCCTGGCCGAGGCAGGTGGAGCCCTGCGCTTCGCGGGCCTCCAGCGCGGCCAGGTAGCCGTCGGCGGCCAGGCCGTCCGCCACCAGCCGCTGCGCCACCTGGCGCAGGGCGTCGGCCTTGTCCGACGCGGCCAGGCCCATGGACACCTGTCCGGGGGTCAGTTCGAGCATGCGTGCCTCCAAACGGGCCTCGGGGCCCTCTTGTCGTTGTGCCATCTGCATCAGCTTAGGTGCTGCCTTCCGTCACGCCGGGCAGGTGCGTGCGGTCCGTGACCACGCCAGGCAGGACGTGGAAACATCTGGACAAGAGCCTTGCTGAATCGTTTCACTAAGCGTGGGCGGCACGGTAACCGATATCCTTCGCCGCTTGAAGTGCCCGGCGGACGAAATGTGCATCCGTCCGCCGCGCCCCAGTGAGGACCCCGAACGTGAAACTCAGCGACATCGCCCGCCTGGCCGGCGTCTCCCTCACCACCGCCAGCTACGTGGTCAACGGCAAGGCCGAGCAGAAGCGCATCTCCCCCGCCACGGTGGCGCGGGTGCAGGCGGTGGTGGAGGCCCACGGCTTCCGCCCCGACCCCCAGGCCGCCGGCTTGCGCCGGGGGCAGACGCGCACCCTCGGGTTCATCCTCCCGGACCTGGAGAACCCCAGCTATGCGCGCCTGGCCAAGCTGCTGGAGCAGCGGGCGCGTGCCCAGGGCTACCAGGTGCTGATCGCCAGCTCGGACGACGACCCGGCCAGCGAGCGCCAGTTGCTGGAGCTGTTCGCCGCCCGCCGCTGCGACGCGCTGGTGGTCGCCAGTTGCCTGCCGCCCGAGGACCCGACCCTGGCCGACCTGCTGGCCGAAGGGCTGCCGGTGATCGGCGTCGACCGGGTGCTGGACCCGGCGCGCTTCGGCTCGGTGGTCAGCGACGACCGCCCGGCCAGCCAGCAGCTCACCCACAGCCTGCTGGCGCCCGGCCTGCGCCAGGTGGCGCTGCTGGGCGCGCGCCCGGAGCTGAACATCAGCCGCGAGCGGGAGGCGGGCTTCCGCCTGGCGCTGGAGGGGTTCGCGGGTGAGGTGCGGGTGATACAGGGCGCGCAGTTCAGCCGCGAATGCGGGCGCCAGATGATGGAGTCCCTGCTGGACGAACAGGCCCACCTGCCGGACGCCCTGGTGACCACCGCCTATGTGCTGCTGGCCGGGGTGCTGGACGTGCTGCGCGAACGCGGCGCCTGGCCCCGGGCGTTGCGTGTCGGCACCTTCGGCGACACCCAGTTGCTGGACTTCCTCCCCCTGCCGGTGAACGCCATGCGCCAGCAGCACGAACTGATCGCCGATGCCGTCCTGGCCCAGGCCCTGCAAGCCATCGCCGGGGACTACCAGCCCGGCGTCACCGCCGTTCCACGGCAACTGCATGTGCGGCGTAACGGCTGACAGGTCGCACGGACTTCAGTTCGGGGAATGCCCCAACCTTCGCTCCCTGGGCTGAAGCCCAGGCTACGGGTGCCAGTAAACGACTGCGGGTTCAAGCGCTGGGTAGCCCGGACTTCAGTCCGGGGCATGCCCCAACCTCCGCTTCCTGGGCTGAAGCCCAGGCTACGGGTGCCGGTAAACGACTGCGGGTTCAAGCGCTGGGTAGCCCGGACTTCAGTCCGGGGGAATGCCCAACCTCCGCTTCCTGGGCTGAAGCCCAGGCTACGGGTGCCGGTAAACGACTGCGGGTTCGAGCACGGGGTAGCCCGGACTTCAGTCCGGGGAATGCCCAACCTCCGCGCCCTGGACTGTAGCCAGGCTACGGACGGTCAGGGTTCTTCGAGGAAGAGGGTGACGCGGACGTGGAAGCGGTCGATGCGGGTCCAGTCCTTTTCCAGGGTTTCGCCGGAGCCCATGCCGATCTCGTAACCGTAGGGCCGGCCGGCGGGATGGGGGGCGTAGACGGACGGGGCCTCCCAGCCGCAGCAGACGAAGCGCAGCGGCTGCATGCCGAAGCGCTGTTCCAGCCGGGCTTCGAGCGCTCGGGCGTCGCGTCCGGGGATGCTGTACTCGGCCACCCGCTGGCGCAGCTGGCCGCCCTCCTCCAGGCGGCAGCCGTCGAACTGCAACCCGGACGCGCTGACGCCGAGAGCCGCCAGGTAGTCGCCGCACCCCGGCTCCTCGCCCCACGCCAGCAGCGGCAGCAGCGCCACCGCCAGCAACACGCCGCGACGCATCAGAAGATGTAGTCCGTGCTGATGAAGCTGGATTCGCGGTTGCCGAGGATGCGGCTGACCAGCGCCTTGTTGTCCGCGTTGAAGCGGGTCGCCACCAGGGTGCGGATGGAGAAGGTGCGCAGGGCGTCATGCACCGACAGGGTGCCTTCGGCGGAGTTCTTGCGGCCGTTGAAGGGGAAGCTGTCCGGGCCGCGCTGGCACTGGGCGTTGATGTTGATGCGCCCCACCTGGTTGGCGAAGGTGTCCACCAGCCGCCCCACTTCGGCGGGGTCGTTGCCGAAGATCGACAGCTGCTGGCCGTAGTCGGAATCCAGCACGTAGTCGATCACCGTCTGCAGGTCGCGGTAGGGCACCACCGGCACCAGCGGGCCGAACTGCTCCTCGTGGTAGACCCGCATGGCCGGGGTCACCGGGCACAACAGCGCGGGGTAGAAGAAGCTCTGGTGACGCCGGCCGCCGCCTTCGTTGACCACCTGTGCGCCCTGCTCCAGGGCATCGCGCAGCAGGCCGTCGAGGTAGTCCACCTTGCCCGGTTCCGGCAGCGGGGTCAGGGCCACGCCGTCGTCCCAGGGCATGCCGGGGCGCAGGCGTGCCAGGCGCGCGCTGAACCGGGTGAGGAAAGGTTCCAGCACGTCCTCGTGGACGAAGAGGATCTTCAGTGCGGTGCAGCGCTGGCCATTGAACGAGAGCGCGCCGGTGACGGCCTCTTCCACGGCATTGTCCAGGTCCACCTGGGGCAGCACGATGCCGGGGTTCTTCGCGTCCAGCCCGAGAGCAGCGCGCAGGCGATGCGGGCGCGGGTGCAGCTTCTTCAGGTCGGCGGCGCCGGAGTGGGTGCCGATGAAGGCGAACACGTCCACCTTGCCGCTGGCCATGATGGCGCTGACGGTCTCGCGGCCCTTGCCGTAGATGATGTTGATGACGCCGGGCGGGAAGCTGTCGCGGAACGCCTCCAGCAGCGGGCGCATCAGCAGCACGCCGAACTTGGCCGGTTTGAAGACCACGGTGTTGCCCATGATTAGCGCCGGGATCAGCGTGGTGAAGGTTTCATTCAGCGGGTAGTTGTACGGCCCCATGCACAGCGCCACGCCGAGGGGAACGCGGCGGATCTGCCCGAGGGTGCCCTGCACCAGCTCGAAGCGGCTGGAGCGGCGGTCCAGCTCCTTGAGCGCCTCGATGGTGTCGACGATGTAGTCGCAGGTGCGGTCGAACTCCTTCTCGGAGTCCTTGAGGTTCTTGCCGATCTCCCACATCAGCAGTTTCACCACCGCCTGGCGCTGCTCGCGCATGCGCGCCAGGAAGCGTTCCACGTGGGCGATGCGCTCGGCCACCCGCAGGGTCGGCCAGGCGCCCTGCCCTTTGTCGTAGGCACGCACGGCGGCGTCCAGCGCCTGCAGGGCGGCCTCGGCATCCAGCAGCGGTGTGCTGCCGAGCACCACCTGCTCCTCGCCCTGCGGGCCCTTGAGGTAGACCGGGCTGCGCACCGGGGCCAGGGGGCCGGCCCAGTGGCGCAGTTCGCCATCCACCAGGTAGTCACGTTGCTCGACGGGCTCGCCCAGGCGCCAGGCCTCGGGAATCTGGTCGGCGTGGGGGAACAGGGTCTCGGCAGTGAACAGGGACATGGCGCGCTCCGGGTAGGGGTTCAGGCCAGCAGGGCCAGGGCTTCGGCGGTGGTGCGGGTGATGCGGTCCCAGTCGCCGGCACGCTGCCAGGCGCTGTCCAGCATCCAGCTGCCGCCCACGCACATGACGTTGGGTTGGGCCATGTACTGGACCAGGTTGTCCGGCCGCACGCCGCCGGTGGGGCAGAAACGCACCGCCGGGAACGGGCCGCCGAAGGCCTTGAGCGCCGCGACGCCGCCGCAGATCTCCGCCGGGAACAGCTTGAAGCGCCTGTAGCCACGGGCGTGGCCGAGCATGATCTCGGAGGCGCTGCCCACGCCCGGCAGCAGCGGCAGCGGGCTGTGCAACGCGGCATCGAGCAGTTCGGCGGTGCAGCCGGGGCTGACGAGGAACTGGGCGCCGGCGGCCTCGGCCTCGGCCAGCATCGCCTCGTCCAGCACGGTGCCGGCGCCCACCAGCAGGTCCGGGCGCTGCGCCCGCAGCAGGCGGATGGCGCCCAGGCCGTGGGCCGAGCGCAGGGTCACTTCCAGCACCTTGAGGCCACCGGCGGCCAGGGCGTCGGCCAGCGGCAGGATGTGGGCTTCGTCTTCGATGGTGATGACCGGCAGGATGCGCGCCTCGGCGCAGAGCCGGTCGATCATCTCCACCTTCTCGGCCATGCTCGGCACGCGGCGAACGGCGGTTCGCGGCTTGTGGATGGTGGTCATGGCATTACTCCCGTTGCGTGAGCCCTTGAGACGGATGGAGCCTCAGGGGCACCAGTAGATCGACAGCGGCCGGCGCAGGAACGCGCGGATCGGCATGGCCGCCACGTCCTCGCCCTGCAGCGCGGCGGCCAGGGTGTCCAGCTTGCCGTGCCCTTGCAGGGCCAGCAGGGTCAGGCGGCTGCCTTGCAGCAAGGCCAGGGGCAGCGTCAGGCGCTGGTGGGGCACGCTGGGTGCGCGGGTCGCCAGGCACCGGGCGCGGCAGGCCGGGTCCAGGGCCTCGGCCAGGTTCGGGCTGCCGGGGAACAGCGAGGCGGTGTGGCCGTCTTCGCCCATGCCCAGCACCAGCACGTCGATGGGCTGCGGCAGCGCTTCCAGGGCCTGGTCGGCCAGGCGCGCAGCCTCCTCCTGGGTGGCGGCGGCCTGGTAGAGGCCGACGAAGCGGACCTTGGCGGCCTCGCCCTGGAGCAGGTGGCGCCGCACCAGCCCTTCGTTGCTGTCCGGGTGGCTCACCGGCACCCAGCGCTCGTCGGCCAGGCCGACGGTCACGGCGGGCCAGTCCAGCCGCGCTTGCGCCAGGCGTTCGAAGAAGGCCACCGGGCTGCGCCCGCCGGACACCACCAGGGTGGCGCTGCCGCGTGCGGCCAGGGCCTCGCGCAGGGCCTCGGCCACGCGCTGGGCCAGGTGCCCGGCCAGCTCGGCGGCATCCGCCAGGGCTATCGGCTTCACGGCCGGGGGGAATCGGAGGTCAGAGATCGCCATACCAGCTCCTTCCGTCTCGGGTGATCAATGCGATGGAGGCCACCGGCCCCCAGGTGCCGGCGGCATAGGGTTTGGGGGCATCGCCCAGCTGCTTCCAGCCTTCGATGAGCTGGTCGCACCACTGCCAGGCGTATTCGATTTCGTCCTTGCGCACGAAGAGGTTCTGGTTGCCCTGCATCACCTCCAGCAACAGGCGCTCGTAGGCATCGGGGATGCGCGCGCTGCGGTAGGTGTCGGAGAAATTCAGTTGCAGCGGGCCGCTGCGCAGCTGCATGCCCTTGTCCAGGCCCTGCTCCTTGGTCATCACCTGCAGGGAGATGCCTTCGTCCGGTTGCAGGCGGATGATCAGCCGGTTGCTGATCAGCGGCCGCTGCTCGGGGGCGAAGATGTAGTGCGGCGGTTCCTTGAAGTGGATGACGATCTGCGACAGCTTCTGCGGCATGCGCTTGCCGGTGCGCAGGTAGAAGGGCACGCCGCTCCAGCGCCAGTTGCGGATGTCGGCCCGCAGGGCGACGAAGGTCTCGGTGTCGCTGTGGGTATTGGCGTTCTCTTCCTCCAGGTAACCCGGCACCGACCGGCCCTGGCTGCTGCCGGCGATGTACTGGCCGCGCACCACCTGCTGCGCCACCTGGGCGGCAGTGATGGGCGCCAGGGCCTTGAGCACCTTGACCTTCTCGTCGCGGATGCTGTCGGCGGAGAGGTTGCTGGGCGGGTCCATGGCGATCAGGCAGAGCAGCTGCAGCAGGTGGTTCTGCACCATGTCACGCAGCTGGCCGGCCTCGTCGAAATAGCCCCAGCGCCCTTCGATGCCCACCTGCTCGGCCACGGTGATCTCCACGTGGGAGATGTGGTGCTGGTTCCACTGGGTCTCGAACAGGCTGTTGGCGAAGCGTAGGGCGATCAGGTTCTGCACCGTCTCCTTGCCCAGGTAGTGGTCGATCCGGTAGATGCGGCTCTCCGGGAAGTGCACCGCCACGGCGTCGTTGATCCGCCGGGAGGACTCCAGGTCATGGCCGATGGGTTTCTCCAGCACCACCCGGGTGTTCTGCACCAGGCCCACCTGGGCCAGGCCTTCGCAGATGGCGCCGTACACCGAGGCCGGGGTGGCGAAGTAGGCGATCAGCGGCTCGTCCGCCCCCACCCGCTCGGCCAGCTCGCGGTAGCCCTCGGCGTGGAGGAAGAAGTCCATCGACAGGTATTCCAGCCGCGCCATGAAGCGCGCCACCTGGTCGGGGTCGATCTCGCGCTCGGGCACGTGGCGCTCCAGGTGCTCGGCGATGGCGGCCTGGCGGGCGCCGTTCTCGTCGCTTTCACGGGCCAGGGCGAGGATGCGGGTGCGCGGGTGCAGCAGCCCCGCGCGGTCCAGCTGGTAGAGCGCCGGGAACAGCTTGCGCAGGGCCAGGTCGCCAAGGGCGCCGAACAGGGCAAAGGTGCAGGGTTCTACAGTGATGGCAGCCATGATGTTTTGTTCTTCTACAAGGTTGAGAGAGATTTACACCGCCAGAATTCGCAACACAAGAAAAAATGTAGTAATAAACACAACATTTAGTCACACCCCTGTTACCTCTGGCTGGCGACTGTGGCCCTCAGTACGATAGGCCACCGTTTCCGCAGGCCCTGCTAAGGAACCCCATGGACCGCATGCGCAATCTCCTGGAGCAGATCCAGGGCCGTCTCGACGAACTCAACAAGGCCGAACGCAAGGTTGCCGAGGTGATCCTGCAGGACCCGCAGCAGGCCACCCGCTTCAGCATCGCCGCCCTCGCCCAGGCCGCCCAGGTCAGCGAGCCCACGGTGAACCGCTTCTGCCGCTCCTTCGGCGTCAACGGCTACCCGGAGCTGAAGATGCAGCTGGCCCAGAGCCTGGCCAGCGGTGCGGCCTACGTCAGCCAGTCGGTCTCGGCCGACGACGGCCCCGAGGCCTACACGCGGAAGATCTTCGGCAGCGCCATCGCCTCCCTGGACAGCGCCTGCCAGAGCCTCGACCCGCAGCTGATCAGCCGCGCGGTGGACCTGATGATCCAGGCCCGGCAGATCCACTTCTTCGGCCTCGGCGCCTCGGCCTCGGTGGCGCTGGATGCCCAGCACAAGTTCTTCCGCTTCAACCTGGCCGTCTCGGCCCACTCCGACGTGCTGATGCAGCGCATGCTCGCCTCGGTGGCCCACACCGGGGACCTGTTCGTGATCATTTCCTACACCGGGCGCACCCGCGAGCTGGTGGAGGTGGCACGCCTGGCCCGGCAGAACGGCGCCTCGGTGCTCGGCCTCACCGCCGCCGGCTCGCCGCTGGCCAAGGCCAGCACCATCAGCCTCAACATCCCGTTGCCGGAGGACACCGACATCTACATGCCGATGACCTCGCGGATCATTCAGCTCACCGTGCTCGACGTGCTCGCCACCGGCGTGACCCTGCGCCGGGGCATCGACTTCCAGCCGCACCTGCGCAAGATCAAGGAAAGCCTCAACGCCAGCCGCTACCCGGCGGACGAAGAGCCGGCCTGAGAGGGCACGGCGTACATTCCGCACCTCGTCCCGGGCTGAAGCCCGGGCTACGCCGAGTGCCACCCTCTTGTTGGGCAGACCCGCCTGGGCGGGATTGATTCGGGTCCGATGGTCGGGCGGCAGCACCACGGGCGTGGCACGGTGGCCTGGGCTACACCCGTGCCTCGGCAGGTTCAGGAACGTAGCCCGGACTTCAGTCCGGGAAATCCGCGCCAACCGTTCCCGGGCTGAAGCCCGGGCTACCCCGTCGATTGATTCGAACCCAATGGTCGGGCGTTAGCACCGCCCTCGTAGGATGGGCTGAGCTACGCGAAGCCCATCACAGGCGTGGCACGGTGACCTGGGTTGTACCCCGTGCCTCGGGATGTTGATGGGGTTCGCACCACTTACCCGCATCCTACGGTGTGCCTTCCAATACCTTGGACGATGCCCGGGCTACCCCGCGATCCAGGCCTTCAGCGCCAACCTGGCCTCGTCCCCCGGTGCCAGGACCCGCCCCGGGTCGCCGCAGGCGGCGGCCTGCACCGACAGGAACCCCAGGCTCTCCGACCAGCTCACCTCGGGCAGCGGCCGGCTGCCGGGGTGCCAGACCACGGTGTGGGGGTTGTCGCCACCGTCGACGCGCAGCCGCCGTTGCCAGCCCGGGTCCTGTAGGGTCAGCGTCCCGCCCCGCTGGAAGCGCCTGTGCACGCCCTCGGTGACCCGCAGTTCGCCGGTTTGCCGACAGGGCTCTCGGGCCAGCAGGTCGTGCCCGTCGGCGCCATCCAGGCCGAGCAGCGCCACCCGCGCCACATCCGACACCCGCCAATAGGCGTGCAGGGCCTGGCTGAGGACGCACGGCTCGCTGTCACGGTGGGTCGTCACCAGTTCCAGGCTCAGGGCATCCCCCAGGCAGGCCCGCAGCTCCACCTGCCAGTCGTGCAACTGCAGGCGCCACTCCAGGCGTACACCCTGGGCGTCGGCGTCCTTGCCGACCAGCCGCCAGTCGGAGAGCCGCGCCCAGCCGTGGTGGGGCCAGCCGCTTTCCACCGGATGGCGCCCGAACCAGGGCCAGCACACCGGCACGCCACCGCGAATGGCGCCCACGCGCGGCCAGTGGCGGGCGCACCAGAGCAGCGGACGCTCGCCGCGCGGCTGGTAATGCAGCAACTGCCCACCCTGGCGGCTGAACACCGCCGAGCAGCGGGGATGCTCCACCAGCAGCAGCTCGCGCCCCTGGTGTTCACACCAGCGGAACAGCTGCCCGCTGGCCGGCCGCAGCAGGGCGTCGAGGGGATGCGCGCCGCCCTCCCCCGCGTGCCCTGCACGGCGCGCCCCGTCGCGCTCAGCAGCCGCCACGGGCCGCTCCCGTCACTTCCACCAGTACTCCACCTGCACGCCGAAGTTGGAGCCGTGCAGCGCATCGCCGAAGGCCCCGGTGTCGGACAGCGCCGAACCGGCGGCCAGTTCGCTGGCAGCACGCTGGGCGGCCTCGTTCCAGCTGGCGTAGGTGTAGTAGAGGCGGAACTCCGGACGCTGGGAGAACCCCGGCCCGGACGGCGACCAAGTGGGCGCCACGGTGAACTTGGTGAGCTTGCGGGTGCCGCCGGGGGCCTCCACCTGGTCGCGGCCCAGCTCGGTCACCAGCTTGAACTGGTCGGTGAAGGCGTAGACCGGGCGCACGCCGATGGACAGCCAGTTCTGGTCGTCGCCATCCGGGCGGGTGTCCTTCTGGTAGACCACCTCGAACTGTCCGCCGAAATGCGGCGTCACCTGCCAGTCGAAGAACTCCACCAGGCGCCAGCTCTTGTTGGCGTTATCCAGGGTCGGGTCGCCGGTGTAGCCCAGCGCCGTGCCGGGGCCGCGCCCGTATTGCAGGGCCACGGTGTTGACCCCGCCGAGGAAGGCCTGCTGCTTGTGCTGCGCCGAGACCGACCAACCGCTGTGGGCGCCGGTGCTGTCGGGCTTGTCGATGTAGCTGACGCCCAGCTCCACCTCGCCGCCGGGGTTGGTCTGGAAGCCGCCGACGTTGAAGTCGTGGCGGTTGATGTAGGGCTTCTGCTCGTAGTTGTCCTTGCGCGAGAACACGTAGCTGTACTTCAGGTCGCCGATGGCCACTTCGTCGAAGCCGAAGCCCGTGGCGCTCTGGTTCCAGTAGTAGAAGTCGGAGATGTGGATGTCGTTGCGCTTGTAGAAACGGCGCCCCGCCCAGAACGAACCGCCGTTGAGCGCGGGCATGTTGCTCCACTCGGCGTACATCTGGTTCATCCGCGCGAAACCGTAGTCACCGGTGAACTTCGGCGTGTGCCCGTACTGGTTGTACAGCTGCGCCATGCCCTCGATGCTGACCACCGAGCCGTCGTCCAGCTTGAGCAGGTCCTGGCGCAGGTCCAGCTCCATGTACTGCTCGCACTCGTTGCCCAGGCGGTACTTCGACTGCGCCCCCGGCAACTGGAAGCAGGACTGCGTGCCCCCTTCGCTGGAACCGCCGGCGCCGCTGCGCACGTACCCGCTGAACTCGACCGCCTGGGCCAGCCCGGAGGCGGCGAACAGCGTGCAGGGCAGTACCCACAAACCTCGAATCTTCGTGTTCATGTCCACTCCATTCTTATTGTTGTGTTGCGATGGAACGTTCCCTTGGTGCCCTCGCAGGGTGGGCATCAGCCCACCACGGGGCGATCGGCAGGGCTGAGACGAAGCGCCCTGCCTGCCGTGGCCCGGCGTTGCCGGGCCATGGTTCAACGCCCCTTCAGCTGCGCCACGTTGGCGGGCAGCCCGGGGCTGCTGGAAGGGCCTGCCGGGCGCAGCCGCTCGCCGCTGTTGGCGTCGAACAGCAGCACCTTGCTCGGATCGATATGCAGCGTGAGGGTTTCACCTGGCCGAGGAACGGTATCCGGGCCGAGGCGGCAGCAGACCTTGGTGCGGTTGAGGCTGGTGAACACCAGGGTGTCCGGGCCGGTGGGCTCGACCACCTCCACCTCGACCCGCACGCCCGGGGCGCCGCGGCTGTCCGGCGCGGCGCCGAGGATCTGCTCCGGGCGTATCCCGAGGATCACATCGCGCTCCTCGAACCCCACCCCGCGCTCGCCCAAGGGCAGCTCGCAGCGGTCCTGGCCGCTGTCCAGCAGCGCCCACAGCTGACCGTCGCGGCGCTGCAGGCGCAGGGGGATGAAGTTCATCGGCGGCGAGCCCATGAACCCGGCGACGAAGAGGTTGGCCGGGTCGTTGTAGATCTGCTGCGGGGTGCCGAACTGCTGGATGACGCCGTCCTTCATCACCGCCACCTTGTCGCCCAGGGTCATGGCCTCGATCTGGTCGTGGGTGACGTAGACGGTGGTGGTCTTCAGCCGCTGGTGCATCAGCTTGATCTCGGTGCGCATCTCCACCCGCAGCTTGGCGTCGAGGTTGGAGAGCGGCTCGTCGAACAGGTAGATCTTCGGCCGCCGCGCCAGGGCCCGGCCCATGGCGACGCGCTGCTGCTGGCCGCCGGAGAGCTGGCCGGGCTTGCGCTCCAGCAGGTGCTCGATCTGCAGCAGCTTGGCCACGCGGCTCACCTCCGCCTCGATCTCGGCGGCCGGCAGCTTGCGGATCTTCAGGCCGAAGGCGATGTTCTCGCGCACGCTCATGGTCGGGTACAGGGCGTAGGACTGGAACACCATGGCGATGTCCCGGTCCTTGGGGCTCATGCCGCTGATGTCCTGGCCGTCCACGAGGATGGCGCCGCCGCTGATGGCTTCAAGCCCGGCGATGCAGTTCATCAGGGTGGATTTGCCGCAGCCCGAAGGCCCGACGAGGATCAGGAACTCCCCCGAGTCGATGGACAGTTCGATGTCCCGGAGGGTGTCCGCCAGGCCGCTGCCGTAGCGTTTGTTCACGTTGCGCAGTTCGAGGGTTGCCATGTCGATCTCCACTAATCAGAAGCGCCGCGAACGGGCGCAGCCGCTTTTCAGCCCTTGACCGCACCGGCCGTGAGGCCGCGCAGGAAGTACTTGCCGGCGAATACGTAGACGAGCAGGGTCGGCAGGCCGGCGATCATCGCGGCGGCCATGTCGACGTTGTATTCCTTGGCCCCGGTGCTGGTGTTCACCAGGTTGTTGAGGGCCACGGTGATGGGCTGGCTGTCGCCGCTGGCGAACACCACGCCGAAGAGGAAGTCGTTCCAGATCTGGGTGAACTGCCAGATCAGGCAGACCATGATGGTCGGCACCGACATGGGCAGCAGGATGCGCCCGAAGATGGTGAAGAACCCCGCGCCGTCGAGCCGCGCCGCCCGCACCAGGGCATCGGGGATGCTCACGTAGAAGTTGCGGAAGAACAGCGTGGTGAAGGCCAGGCCGTACACCACATGCACCAGCACCAGGCCGCCGGTGGTGTTGGCCAGCCCCAGCTTGCCGAGGGTGAAGGAGGCCGGCAGCAGCACCACCTGGAACGGCAGGAAGCAGCCGAACAGCAGCGCACCGAAGAACAGCTGCGAGCCACGGAAGCGCCACATGGACAGCACATAGCCGTTGAGCGCGCCGAGCAGCGTGGAGATCAGCACCGCCGGCACGGTGATCATCACCGAGTTCCAGAAGTAGCCGCCGACGCTGGCCCAGGCCTTGGTCCAGCCGATCAGGGTGAAGGCATCCGGCAGGGACAGCAGGTTGCCGGCGCGGATGTCGTCGGGGGTCTTGAAGCTGGTCAGCAGCATCACCACCAGCGGCACCAGGTAGAGGGCGCAGGCGACGATCAGGGTGGCGTGGATGGCCAGGCGGCTGACGCTGAGCGGGGACTTTCCGGCCAGGCTAGTCATGGCGCTTGTTCCTCAGTTCGGAATACAGGTAGGGCACGATGATCGCCAGCACGGCGCCGAGCATGAGCATGGCGCTGGCGGCACCGAGGCCCATCTGCCCACGGGTGAAGGTGTGGGCGTACATGAACATCGCCGGCAGGTCGGAGGCGTAGCCGGGGCCGCCGGCGGTCATCGCCGCCACCAGGTCGAAGCTCTTGATGGCGATGTGGGCGAGGATCATCAGTGCGCTGAAGAACACCGGGCGCAGGCTCGGCAGGACGATGCGCAGGTAGATGGTCGGCAGGCTGGCGCCGTCCACCTGGGCGGCGCGGATGATCGACTGGTCGACCCCGCGCAGGCCGGCGAGGAACAACGCCATGACGAAGCCGGAGGATTGCCACACGGCGGCGATCACCAGGCAGTAGACGACCCGCTCCGGGTCCACCAGCCAGTCGAGGCGGAAGCCTTCCCAGCCCCAGTCGCGCAGCAGCTTGTCCAGGCCCAGGCCGGGGTTGAGCAGCCATTTCCAGGCGGTGCCGGTGACGATCATCGACAGCGCCATGGGGTACAGGTAGACGGTGCGGATGAAGCCTTCGCGGCGGATGCGCTGGTCCAGCAGCACGGCGAGGAAAACGCCGATCACCAGACTGATGGCGATGAACAGCCCGCCGTACACCAGCAGGTTCTGGCTCGCCACCCACCAGCGGTCGTTCTCCCACAGGCGCTGGTACTGCTGCAGGCCCACCCAGTTGTAGCTGGGCATGAAGCGCGAGTTGGTGAAGGACAGGACGAAGGTCCAGAGGATGTAGCCGTAGAAGCCCACCAGCACGATGAGCATGCTCGGCGCCAGCACCAGCTTGGGCAGCCAGCGCTGCAGCGCATCCAGCGGTGAGGCCTTGGCGAAGACGGCGGTCGAACTCATGGGTCGCTCCGGGTTGGCAGGTGGCGCGCGCTGAGGCGCGGAAATTCGGGACGGCCGGGCCCGCAGCGCAGGCAGCGGGGCCTGCGCCGTGGGCGGGTCAGTCGGCGGTTACTGGACGGCCTGGATCGCGGCAGCCAGTTGCTGGGCGGCCTTCTTCGGGTCGGCGGCGGGGTCGTTGAAGAAGTTGGTCACCACGTCGAACACCGCGCCCTGCACGTAGCTGGAGGCGGCCATGCCGTGGGCCAGGCTGGGCTGCAGGCCGTTACCGGCAGCGGCGGCCTTGAAGTCCTTCATGGACTGCTGGGCGCAGGCGTCGAAGCTGGACATGTCCTGGTCCAGGCGCACCGGGATCGAGCCCTTCTCCTGGTTGAAGAACTGCTGGAACTGCGGCTCCATCACCGTCCGCGCCAGGTCGTTCTGGGCCTTGCGGTTCTCCGCATTGCTCAGCTTGAACATGGCCAGGGAGTCGATGTTGTAGGCGAAGCTGCCCTGGGTGCCGGGGAACGGCAGGCACTGGTAGTCCTTGCCCGCCACCTTGCCGGCGGCGGTCCACTCGCTCTTGGCCCAGTCGCCCATGATCTGCATGCCGGCCTTGCCGTTGATCACCAGGCCGGTGGCGCTGTTCCAGTCACGGCCGGCAGCATCGGCGTCGATGTAGCCGCGCAGCTTCTTCAGCGCGGCGAAGGCCTGGACCATGGGCTCACCGGTGAGGGTCGCCTTGTCCTGCTCGACGAAGGCCTTGTGGTAGCCCTCGGGGCCGAGGATGGCGAACACCAGGTCCTCGAACACGGTGCCGTCCTGCCAGGGCTGGCCGCCGTGGGCGACGGGGATGAAGCCGGCGGCCTTGAGCTTGTCCGCAGCGGCGAAGAACTCGTCGAGGGTGGTGGGCGGCGTGGCGCCGGCCTTCTTGAACACCTCGGGGTTGATCCACAGCCAGTTGACCCGGTGCACGTTCACCGGCACCGCCACGTAGTGGCCGTCGTACTTCATGATGCTGGCCACCTGCTTGGGCAGCAGCGTGTCCCACTTGCCCTCCTCGGCCACCTCGTCCATCTCGGTGAGCAGGCCCAGCTCGCCCCATTCCTGGATGTCGGGGCCCTTGATCTGCGCCGCCGAGGGCGGGTTGCCGGACACGGCGCGGGTCTTCAGCACGGTCATGGCCGCCTCGCCACCGCCACCGGCGACGGCGAAGTCCTTCCAGGTGTGGCCTTTCTCTTCGACGAGCTTCTTCAGGGTGTCGGCCGCGCGCTTTTCGCCGCCGGAGGTCCACCAGTGCAGGACTTCCACTTCGCCGGCGAGGGCGGACAGGGGGAACAACGAAGCGAGGGAGATGACAGCAGTCAGGCGAGACAGAGCATTCATGGGCAATACCTTGTTGTTCTTATTGGTCATGCAAGTCGGTGCTTGCGCTGATCAGCAGTCTAAACACGCCCCGAAAGGCCCTGGGTAACAAAGGGATTGTCGATGGTCACGGGGCCGTTACAAAGCGCCGCGTGAACGCAAACGCCTGACGGGCTTGGCAAAATCCGCAACCCACCATGGGGCCGTGGTGCCTCAACGGCCCCTTCCCTGGCGCCCGTCGGCACGCAACCGGGGTGCACCGCCCCCTGCCAGCGCCCCTAGGGGCCCTAGGGGGAATCCCTATATCGAGACCCTCTGGCGCGACCTATCTTTGCGCACATTCCGCATTTCACAGGACGTGTCCCGTGCTGGCCTATTCCCTCCTCTGCCTCGCCCTCCTCCTCGGCTTCGCCGGCCTCGGACTCGGCCAACCCTGGGTCACCGGAGCCGGCCTGGCCCTGGCGGCGGGTGCCGCCGTTGCGCTGCGCCCTCGCAGCGCCCAGCCGACTCGCGAACCCCAGGTGGATGACCTGCCGAGCGCGCCGGTGCAGGCCGATTGCGTGCCGCTGCTGACCAGCGTGCTGCCGGCCTGGGGGCAGAACCTCGGCCAGGTGCGCGAACTGGTGTCCAGCAACATCGGCCAGCTGTTCCAGCACTTCTCCAGCCTCGCCCAGCGCCTGGACCAGACCCTGCAGCGCTCGGAGAACGTGGTGGGCGGCTCCGGCGTCGCCGACAACCTGCGCAGCGCCCAGCAGCGCCTGGACGAAGTCACCACCGCCTTCCACAAATCCGCCGATCGCAAGACCGAACTGCTCAACACCATCGGCCACCTGGACAGCTACGCCACCGAGCTGCAGAGCATGTCCAAGCACGTCCAGGACATCGCCAGCCAGACCAACCTGCTGGCCCTCAACGCCGCCATCGAAGCCGCTCGCGCCGGTGACTACGGGCGTGGCTTCTCGGTGGTGGCCGACGAGGTGCGCAAGCTCTCCAGCCTCTCCGCCGAGACCGGCCAGCGCATGGTGGAGAAGGTCGGCGAGATCAACCAGGCCATCCGCGGCACCGTTAACGCCGCCGCCGAGCTGTCCAGCAGCGAGGAAAACAACCTGCGCTACCTGGACCAGGTGGCCGGGGAAATCATGAAGGACCTGGGCGCCAACCTCGACGAGCTGGCCGAGAGCGCCATCGCCCTGCAGCAGGACGCCCGCACCACCCAGGGCGACATCCAGCAGATCATCGTGGGCATGCAGTTCCAGGACCGCACCGACCAGATGCTCGACCACCTGCAGCACGACATCGAGCGCCTGCGCCAGGCCGTGCAGAGCCAGGACCCGATCCTCGGCGAGCCCCATCGCTGGCTGGCCGAGCTGCGCCGGCAGTTCACCACCGACGAAGAACGCACCGGCCGGCGCGCCAAGCCGGCCGACAACGAAGTCACCTTTTTCTGATCCGGGAGCCACACATGAGCAAGACCATCCTCATCGTCGACGACTCATCCTCGATGCGACAGCTGGTGAAGATGACCCTGGGCGGCGCCGGCCACCAGGTCATCGAAGCCGTCGACGGCCGCGACGCCCTGACCAAGCTCAACGGGCAGAAGATCAACCTCATCATCAGCGACGTGAACATGCCCAACCTGGACGGCATCAGCCTGGTGAAGGAGATCAAGAACAGCAAGGACTACCGCTTCACCCCCATCGTCATGCTCACCACCGAGAGCGAGCAGGCGAAGAAGGCCGAAGGCCAGGCCGCCGGCGCCCGCGCCTGGATCGTCAAGCCGTTCCAGCCGCAACAGCTGCTGGCCGCCGTCGAGAAGCTGGTGGGTTGAGATGCTCACGGTCCATGTGAAAGCCCCGGGGCACCTCGAGCTGGAGGGCAGCCTGACCATCTACGAGGTGGCCGACGCCCACGCCGAGCTGACCGCACGACTGGCCGAGCAGGCGGCCGACCAGCCCTGGCGGCTGGACCTGCACGCCCTGGAGGACCTCGACAGCGCCGGCCTGCAACTGCTGCTGGCGCTGCGCCGGCAGGTGCTCGGCAATGGCGCCATGCTGGTCATGGAAGGTATCCAGGGGGGCCCCCTGGAACTCATCACCCTGTTGCGCCTGGAGCACCTGCTCCCGGCCGCCGCCGCACCCACGGCCTGAGCGGAGACCGCCATGCTCAACGGAGACCAGTGGAGCCAGCTGCTGCAGGGGTTCATCGAGGAAGCCCGCGACCTCAGCCAGCAGGCCGAGGAATACCTGCTGCAGCTGGACCAGCAACCCGACGATGCCGAAGCCATCAACGGCCTGTTCCGCGCCATGCACACCCTCAAGGGCTCGGCCGGGCTGTTCTCCCTGACCCCGCTGGCCAGCTTCACCCACCACCTGGAAAACCTGCTGATGGCGGTGCGCGACGGCCAGCGCCGCCTGGAGCCGTCGCTGGTCTCGCTGATGCTGCGCTGCCTCGACGAGATCGTCTCGATGATCGCCCTGATCGATGCGGAGACCGGCGAGTTGCCGGTGGACGAAGCGCACCAGGCCGAGCTGCTGGCCGCCCTAGCGACGCACCTGGGCGAACCCCTGAGCACTGCGCCCGAAGCACCCGAAACGCCGGCAGCCGCCCAGGAGGCGCGCGGCAGCGGCGCCTGGCACCTGTCGCTGCGCTTCGACGGCGACCTGCTGCGCAACGGCTTCGACCCCATGTCGTTCATCCAGTACCTGGGGCGCCTGGGCACGGTCACCAGCCTGGAAGTGCTCGATGACAGCCTGCCGCCCTTCGCCGAGATGGACCCGGAAACCTGCTACCTGGGCCTGGAAATCGACCTGGACACCCCGGCGAGCAAGGCCGAGATCGAGGACGTCTTCGAGTTCATCCGCGACTTCTGCACCCTGCGCATGCTGCCGCCGGCCAGCACCCTGGACGACTGCCTGCGGCTGATCCAGGCCCTGCCGGAAGCCGACGAGCGCATCGGCGGCATCCTCGTCGCCGCCGGCCTGCTCACCGAACACGAACTGCAGCAGGGCCTCGCCGTCCAGGCCAGCGCCCCGGCGGAAAAACCGCCCCTGGGCGCGGTGCTGGTGGAACAGGGCCTGGTGGCGCCCCAGGCGGTGGACGCCGCCCTCGCCCGCCAGCAGAAGACCCGCCGCGACGGCGAGCGCCGTGCGCCGAATACCGAAAGCCCCCTGGTGAAGGTGGCGGCCCACAAGCTCGACGAACTGATCAACCTGGTGGGCGAGCTGGTGATCAGCGCCGCCGCCGCCCGCATGCAGGCCCAGGAGCATGGCAACCCGCTGTGCCAGGAGAGCGCCCAGACGGTGAACCAGCGCGTGGAGCATATCCGCGAGGCAGCGCTGAAGCTGCGCATGATCGAGATCGGCGACACCTTCAACCGTTTCCACCGGGTGGTGCGCGACGTCAGCCAGCAACTGGGCAAGGACATCCGCCTGGAGATACGCGGCGCCGACACCGAGCTGGACAAGACGGTGATCGACAAGCTCGCCGACCCCCTCACCCACCTGGTGCGCAACGCCATCGACCATGGCATCGAACCCGCCGAACAGCGCCTGGCCGCCGGCAAGAGCGCCGAGGGTCACCTGGGCCTGAACGCCTTCCACGAGTCCGGGATGATCGTCATCGAGGTCAGTGACGACGGGCGCGGACTGAACACCGCGCGCATCCGCGAGAAGGCCATCGAGCGCGGCCTGCTGGACCCGCAGGCCAACCCGCCGGAACACGAGGTGCAGCGGCTGATCTTCGCCGCCGGCTTCTCCACCGCCGACAACGTCTCCGACCTCTCCGGCCGGGGGGTCGGCATGGACGTGGTGCGCAGCGCCATCGAGGCCCTGCGCGGCAGCATCGAGATCGACTCGCGGCCCGGCCAGGGCTGCGTCTTCCGCATCCGCCTGCCGCTGACCCTGGCCATCATCGACGGCTTCCTGGTGAGCCTGGGCGGCGAGCATTTCGTGGTGCCGCTGAACCTGGTCACCGAGTGCCTGGAGCTGGACGAGGCGCGCCTCGGCCGCCGTGCCTATGGCCACATCGAACTGCGCGGCCGCCCGCTGCCCTGTATCGACCTGGCCGCCCACTTCGACCTGCCCAGCAGCCCCCACGGTCGCCGCAACATCGTGGTGGTCAGCCTCGGGCGGCGCCAGGCCGGGCTGATCGTCGACGAGCTGCACGGCGAGCTGCAGACGGTGATCAAGCCCCTCGGCCTGCTCTTCGAACACCTGCGGGGCATCAGCGGCTCCACCATCCTCGGCTCCGGCCAGGTGGCGCTGATCCTCGACATCGCCAGCCTGCTCCAGCACCTGCAACAGAACGCGGACGCAGAGCCGCGCGCCCACGCCCATCCCGTACCAGCACGGCCCGACCTCGCGGGCCAGTAGGAGAGCCTCACCATGCAATTCGTCCGCAACATGAAAATCGGAGCCCGGCTCATCGCCGGCTTCTCCCTGGTGGTGCTGCTCACCGCCGCGGTGGGTGGGCTGGGCATCGTCAACCTGCACAAGGTCAACGACCTCACTGACCAGATGTACCTGGGCGAAGTCGGTGCCTTGAAGACCATGATGAAAGGCAACATGGACCTCATCTACATCGGTCGCCACCTGCGCAGCCACCTGCTGGCAACCACCGTGGAAGAACGCCAGCGCACCGCCGACCAGGTCGTGGAGGCGCTGCAGAGCGTGCATGAGCACATCAACAACGCCCGGGGCAGTTTCAAGAGCGAACAGTCCTTGGCCAAGCTGGCGGAGATGGAGGCGAGCCTGGCGGAGTATGAAAAAGTGGTCCGGCAAATGCTCGAGCTGAGCAAGACCGTACCCCTGGCCACAAGCACCGAATTCACCGCCCTGATGCCCCAGCTGCGTGCTCATGGCAATGACGCCGACCGCCTGTTCACTGAGCTGGTGAACCAGAAGGACGCTCGCGCCAAGGAAGCCAACGACACCATCACCGAGATCTACCTTGGCTCACGCGCCCAGTTGATCACCCTGATGATCATTGCCGCCGTGCTCGGCTTCGCCATCGGCATCTTCGTTACCCGTTCCATCACACGGCCGCTGAACCGCGCGGTGGCCGTGGCCGACAACCTGGCCGAGGGCGACCTGTCCACCGAGATCGAGGTGGACAGCCACGACGAGACCGGCCGCCTGCTGGCCTCCATGAAGCACATGACCGAGCGCCTGCGTACCGTCATCAGCGACGTGCGCAGCGCCGCCGATTCGTTGTCGTCGGCCTCCGAGGAGGTCAGCGCCACCTCCCAGTCCCTCAGCCAGGCCGCCACCGAGCAGGCCGCCAGCGTCGAGGAAACCACAGCCTCGGTGGAGCAGATGTCCGCCTCCATCGCGCAGAACACCGAGAGCGCGCAGATCACCGACGGCATCGCCGGCAAGGCCGCCAACGACGCCGTGCAGGGTGGCCAGGCGGTGAGCGAGATGGTCCAGGCGATGAAGCAGATCGCCAACAAGATCGGCATCATCGACGACATCGCCTACCAGACCAACCTGCTGGCCCTCAACGCCGCCATCGAGGCTGCCCGTGCCGGGGACCACGGCAAGGGCTTCGCGGTGGTCGCCGCCGAAGTGCGCAAGCTCGCCGAGCGCAGCCAGGTGGCTGCCCAGGAGATCGGCGGCGTGGCCAGCAACAGCGTGCAACTGGCCGAGCAGGCCGGGCACCTGCTGGACGAGATCGTGCCGAACATCCAGAAGACCTCCGACCTGGTGCAGGAGATCACCGCCGCCTCCCGCGAGCAGAGCACCGGCGCATCGCAGATCAACATCGCCATGGGCCAGATGAACCAGATCACCCAGCAGAACGCCTCCGCCTCCGAGGAGCTGGCCGCCACTGCCGAAGAGATGAACGCCCAGGCCGGGCAGTTGCTGGAGCTGATCAACTACTTCCGCCTCGAAGCCACCACCGCGCGGGCCACCGGGCCGGTGCGGGTGGAACGCCCCGCCGCCGCCGTACGCGAGCTGCGCCGGCCGACCACCGCCGTGGCCCGCAAGCCCCAGCCGGTGGCCGACGAAGGCCACTTCGTGAACTTCAACTGAGGGGGGCGGCATGAGCGAGTTCCAGGCGGTCCTGGCCAGCGAGGCGGTGGAAAGCGTGCAGCACCTGTCGTTCCGGGTGCGTGACGCGCGCTACGCGCTGCCCATCGACCTGGTGCGGGAAATCATCGAATACGGCCAGGTCACCACCGTGCCGATGATGCCGGTCTTCATCCACGGGGTGATCAACCTGCGCGGCAACGTGGTGCCGGTGATGGACCTGGCGGCGCGCTTCGGCCAGGACCTGAGCGTGCCGAACAAGCGCACCTGCATCGTCATCATCGAGCTGGACCTGGACGAACAGCACCAGCGCATCGGCCTGGTGGTGGATGCGGTGGACGCAGTGCTGGACATCGAGTCGGACCAGGTGGAGCAGGCGCCGCCCTTCGGCGCCGGCATCCGCACCGACTTCATCGCCGGGATGGCGCGGGACGACCGCGGCTTCACCATCATTCTCGACGTGCGGCGCGTGCTGTCGCTGGAGGACATCCGCCAGTTGAGCCTCGCCCAGCAGGCCGGCTGATGCCTCATCGGCACCTGCCCAAGCTCAGCGACGCCGACTTCCGGCAGTTGCAACAGCTGATGCTGGACGCGTCGGGCATCCACATGACCGACCAGAAGCGCATCCTCATGGCCGGCCGCCTGATGGGCCGGCTGCGGGCGGTGGGCGCGGGCAACTTCACCGAGTACCTGCGCCTGCTCGGCGATCCGGCCAACCAGGACGAGCGGCGCCTGGTGGTGGACCTGCTGACCACCAACGAAACCTATTTCTTCCGCGAGCCGCAGCACTTCAAGGTGCTCGGCGAATGGGCCGCCCACCAGCGCAAGCCGCTGCACCTGTGGAGCGCGGCCAGCTCATCCGGCCAGGAGGCCTTCAGCATGGCGATGACCCTCGCCGAACATGCACGGACCAAGGACTGGTCCATCTTCGCCAGCGACCTCAGCCTGCGCATGCTGGAAAAGGCCCGCAGCGCCACCTACCCCATGGAGCAGGCCGAGCACTTCCCCCCCGGCTGGCTGCAGCGCCACTGCCTGCGCGGCGTGGAGGAAAGCGACGGGCTGTTCCGCATCAGCCAGGCGCTGCGCCACCGGGTGATGTTCGCCGAACTCAACCTGACCCGGCCGATCCCCCGGGAGATCGGCCCCTTCGACGTGATCTTCCTGCGCAACGTGCTGATCTACTTCGGCCAGGAGGAGAAGCGCGGCATCGTCGAGCGACTGGTGGAGCGCTTGCACCCGGAGGGCCTGTTCTTCATCGGCCACGCCGAAAGCCTGCACGGCTTCAAGCTGCCGCTGCGGGCGGTCCGCCCCTCGGTCTACCAACGCACATGAGCCCGGCCAAGGGGAACGCCGCCATGATCAAGGTCTTCATCGTCGATGACTCGGCCCTGGTGCGCCAGGTGCTCACCGCCTGCCTCGACAACCACCCCGGCATCCAGGTGATCGGCCAGGCCGCCGACCCGCTGTTCGCCCTGGACAAGATGCGCAAGCAATGGCCCGACGTGCTGGTGCTGGACGTGGAGATGCCGCGCATGGACGGCATCACCTTCCTGCGCAAGATCATGGCCGAGCGCCCGACCCCGGCGATCATCTGCTCGACGCTGACCGAGAAAGGCGCGGCGGTGACCCTGGACGCCCTCGCCGCCGGTGCCGTGGGGGTGTTCACCAAGGCCCGCCAGGGGCTCAAGGACAGCCTGCAGCAGATGTCCGGCGAGCTGATCCGGCAGATCGAGGCCGCCGCCCGCAGCCACCCGCGCGCCATGCCCAATACCGCCGTGCCGGCCGCCCCTCCCAAGGAGGCGCCCGCCCCCCGTGCCACTGCCCTGTCCACCACCGACCGGGTGGTGGCACTGGGCACCTCCACCGGCGGTACCCAGGCCCTGGAAGTGGTGCTGCGCCAGTTGCCGGTGGACTGCCCGGGAATCGTCATCGTCCAGCACATGCCGGAGAAGTTCACCGCCGCCTTCGCCCAGCGCCTGGACAGCATCTGCGCCATCGACGTGCGCGAGGCAAAACACATGGATCGGGTGCGCCCGGGGCTGGCGCTGGTGGCACCCGGGGGCAAGCACATGCAGCTCAAGCGCAGCGGTGCGCAGTACCTGGTGGAGGTGCTCGACGGCCCGCCGGTGAACCGCCACCGGCCTTCGGTGGACGTGCTGTTCCGCTCGGTGGCGCGCCACGCCGGGCATAACGCCATGGGCGTGATCATGACCGGCATGGGCGACGACGGTGCCCGTGGCCTGCTGGCCATGCGCGAGGCCGGTGCCCGCACCGTGGCCCAGGACGAGGCCAGCTGCGTGGTGTTCGGCATGCCCAAGGAAGCGCTGCGCATGGGCGCGGCCCAGGTGACGGAGCCGCTCGGCCGTCTGTCGGAAGTGATCGTGCAGTACGCCCGCGGCCAGCCCAGCGCCCGCGCTCACGAAGGCGCACGCTAGGGCCTTCCGCTCCCCGGCCATTGATGATGGCCGGTTGCTACCGTTCGTCCGGACCAAAGAGGCGAACTTTTGCGATCGGTGCTACTCCGTAGCTGTACGGCCTGCCCTTTTTCAGGGCGCGCCGCACGTCTGGAGTACCCGTGTCTCGCAATGAGCAAGGAGCGCCCATGACCTGTCGACTGCTATTGGCCGACGACCACGCCCTGATCCGCGTGGGTGTCCGCGCCATGGTCAACGAACTGGAAGGCTATGAAGTCGTCGGCGAAGCGGAGGATGGCGAACAGGCCGTCGCCATGGCCGAGCGGCTGCGACCCGACATCATCCTCCTGGACATCTCCATGCAGGGCCTCGACGGCCTCGAAGCCCTGCAGCGCCTGGGCCACCAGGTGCCGGAATCCCGTGTACTGATGCTCTCGATGCACGCCGAGGCGGAGCTGGTGCTGTCCGCCCTGAAGAAGGGCGCCTGCGGTTACCTGCTCAAGGATGCGGCCATGGCCGAGTTGCACATGGCCCTCAAAGCCGTGGACCGGGGCCAGTGCTACCTGAGTTCCGCCGTGGCGCAACCGGTGATCGAGCAGGCCCTGGCGACCCACGACGAAGTGGACGCCGAGCTGACCCAGCGCCAGGTGGAGATCCTCCGACTGATCTGCCGGGGCGCCTCGACCCGGGCCATCGCCGACGGGCTGGGCCTGAGCGTGAAGACGGTGGAGGCGCACCGGGCGCAGATCATGAAGCGCCTGGACATCCACGACGTGCCCGGGCTGGTCCTCTACGCGGTGCGCAAGGGCATCATCCGCCCGGACGACTGAGGATCACTGGACGGTGGTGGCGTCTTCCCGGGCGAGCCCGAAGGTCTGCCGCCACCACTGCCCCACCTGGCAGGTGGCCAGGGCGCGGGTGCTGCAGGCACCGCTGGAGAGCGCCTGGCGCAAGCCGTCGATGTCGGCGCGGTTCACGTAGGCAATCGCATCTTCCATGTCCATCGGGTCGCCGAAGCCGCCGGCACGCATCTCTTCCAACGCCTGGTCGCGGCTCCAGCCTTGCAGCAGGATGCGGTACATGGCCGCCATCAGCCCGGTGCGGTCACGCCCGTGCTTGCAGTGCATCAGCACCGGGCCACGGCCTTCGGCCTGCTGCACCACGCGCATCACCTGCAGCACGTCGTCATCGCTGACCCGGTCGGCGTGCAGCGGGATGCTCACCCGCTCTACCGGGCTGTCGCCCAGCCATTCGCGGTCGTCGTCCTTGATGAAGCTGATCACCGTGCGCACCCCCAGGCCGTTGAGCTGGGGCAGGTCGCCGCGGCTCGGCAAGGCGCTGCGGTAGAGGGTCGGGGTCATGCGGTAGAGGTTGATCGCCGGGTTCACCGGGGTGGCCCAGGTGGGGCCGGGGATCGGGCTGCCGGGGGTGTCCAGGGATAGCGTACGGGCCTGGGCGGCGGTGACGCAGAGCAGCAGGAGCGCTGCCACGGCGGCGAAGGTGAGGGAGAAGTGGGGGCCTCGGGACATGGGCGCTTCCTCGTTCAGGTCGCCCACAGACTGGCCAATGGGCCGTAAAGCGCCCATCAAAAGATCGTGAAAAAAACGTTGACCCACCTGCGGACCGATGGGTGCCACGGAGGGGGGTGGCTGGTCTAGAATCCCTACGCATAAATCCGACTGCGCCCTATCAGTCCATGGATATACAAAGCCGTACCCAGCTCCTGCGTGCCCTGATCGACCAACTCAGCGAGGAACACCCTCGCGATGCCCGCCACCTCGACGGCGACCCCCAGCGGGTGCTGATCGGCCTGCGCGACCTCAACGAACTCGGCCTGATCTGCGCCCAGCTCGACTGGTCCGAGTCCTGCGATGCCCAGGGCCTTCTGCTGGCCGATGCCCGTGCCATCACCCTCACCCGCCGTGGCGTCGCCTTCCGCCAGGGTTGAGCCCTACTCCACCGCTGACAGCTCGGTGTTGAGCGACATCGAGGTGTAGGGGCGGTCGTCGAAACGCCGGTATTTCTCCAGCCACGCCGCATAGGCCTCGCCATCGCCGGCGTAGCGACCGCTGCTGCGGTAGCGCAGGCCGTCCACCAGGCGCCGCTCGATCACTGCCGGGTGTGCCGGGTGGCGCTGGGTGGTGAACAGGTACACGGTGCCGTCGCGCTCGTTCTTGATGATGGTCACCTGGTTCGACGAGGAGTAACGGATCGCCGGCAGGGTCAGCGCGCGGTTGTAGTCAGCCAGCCACTGCTGCTCGCTGATGGGCGCCGGCAGGCTCGGGGTTGCCTGGGCCTCGGCGGCATTGTCGCCCGCGCCGAACAGCCCCAGCAGGAATGCGAAGATCGTGTCCATGATGAGCCCCTCGTGAGGTCCTTAACTGGGTGAGAGGCGCCGCGCCCTCCCCGGTTCAGTAAATATATCGGCCAATCCCTGCAAGGCCCCATCCGGTCAACGGGCCTGAACCAATCCCGCCCCCGGGGTTCGATCTTTCATCACCGCCCGGTAGCCAGGCCGGGTCCCGTCGATGAACCGGAGGCCCCATGCACACCCCCCATGCTCGCAATGCCCTGTTCCCTCGTATTCTGGGCGTCGCCCTGCTGGCCATGGCCATTGCGCTGGTGGTGGGTGGCGGCCAGCTCATCGGCCTCGGCGGCTCCTGGTACTACCTGCTGGCCGGACTCGGCGTGGGCGCCAGCGCCCTGCTGCTGCTCACCCATCGTGGCCAGGCGCTGCTGGTATTCGCCGCGGTGCTGGCGGGCTCCACTGTATGGGCCTGGTGGGAAGTGCGTCTTGACTGGTGGCAACTGGTGCCGCGCCTGGCGCTGTGGTTCGTCGTCGGCCTGGTGCTCTGGCTGCCCTGGGTGCGCAACAACCTGTCGGATGCCGGGCGCCTGCCGGCCAACGCCCTGCTGGTGGCCCTGGTGCTGGCCGGAGGCACGGCGCTGGCCGCGCAATTCACCGAGCCGCATCGCTTCCCCGGCATGATCGACCGCGCGGCACCGGCCAGCGCCCCGGCGTCGCCGCCTGCCCAGCCCGCCGGAGACTGGCAGGCCTACGGGCGCAGCAACGCCGGCGACCGATATTCGCCCCTGGACCAGATCACCCCGGAGAACGTCGACCAGCTGGAGCTGGCCTGGAGCTACCGCACCGGCGACCTGCCCGGCCCCGACGACCCGCAGGAGACCACCGCCGAGAACACCCCGCTGAAGGCCAACGGCCTGCTCTACGTGTGTACGCCCCACAGCCAGGTGATCGCGCTCGACCCGGACAGCGGCCGGGAGATCTGGCGCTTCGATCCGAAGATCAGCACCCAGGACGCCGACAGCTTCAAGGGCTGGGCCCACATGACCTGCCGCGGCGTCGCCTACCACCAGCAGGACACCCCCAGCAGCGGCCAGCGCTGCGAACGCCGGCTGTTCCTGCCCACCGCCGACACCCGCCTGATGGCCCTGGACGCCGACGACGGCAAGCCCTGCGAGGCGTTCGGCGACAAGGGCTCCATCGACCTCACCCGAGGCATCGGCCGCTTCACCCCCGGCGGCTACTACTCCACCTCGCCGCCCGGCGTCAGCCGCAACCTGGTGATCATCGGCGGGCACGTGACCGACAACGTCTCCGAGGACGAACCCTCTGGCGTGATCCGCGCCTACGACGTGCGCGACGGCCACCTGGTGTGGAACTGGGACCCGGGCCGCCCCGACGACACCGCGCCGCTGGCCGAGGGCCGCACCTACACCCGCAACTCGCCGAACATGTGGTCGGTCATGAGCCTGGACGAGGAGCTGGGCCTGCTCTACCTGCCCATGGGCAACCAGACGCCGGACCAGTGGGGCGGCCGCCGCACCCCGGCCTCCGAGACCTACAGCGCCGGCGTCACCGCCCTGGAGATCGCCACCGGCAAGGTGCGCTGGACCTTCCAGATGACCCACCACGATCTCTGGGACATGGACGTCGGCGGCCAACCGACCCTGGTGGACCTGCCGGGGCAGAAGCCCGGCGACGCCCCGCGCCCGGCGCTGATCGCCTCCACCAAGCAGGGCAGCCTCTACGTGCTCGACCGACGCACCGGCCAGCCCATCGTCCCGGTGAAGGAAACCCCGGTGCCCCAGGGCGCCGCCAAGGGCGACTTCACTGCCCCCACCCAGCCCATGTCGGCCCTCAACCTGATGCCGCCGCCCCTGCGCGAGCGGGACATGTGGGGCGGCACCCCGTTCGACCAGATGCTCTGCCGCATCCAGTTCCGCTCCCTGCGCTACGAGGGCATCTACACCCCGCCCTCCGAGCAGGGCAGCCTGGTCTATCCGGGCAATTTCGGCGTGTTCGACTGGGGCGGGATCGCCGTCGACCCGGTGCGCCAGGTCGCCTTCCTCAACCCCAACTACATGGCCTTCACTTCCCGGCTGATCCCCGCCGAGCACGCCCGGGACGAGCCGGCGCGCAAGAGCGAGATCGAAGGCGTGCAACCCAACACCGGCGCGCCCTTCGGCGCCGTGCTGGCGCCCCTGCTCTCGCCCCTCGGCCTGCCCTGCCAGAGCCCGCCCTGGGGCTATGTGGCCGGGCTGGACCTGACCACCCTGGAGATCGCCTGGAAGCACAAGAACGGCACCGTGCGCGACAGCTCCCCGCTGCCGTTGCCCTTGCCCATGGGCGTGCCCAGCCTGGGCGGGCCCATCGTCACCGCCGGGGGCGTCGCCTTCCTTGCCGGCACCCTCGACCAGTACCTGCGGGCCTACGACCTGCGCACCGGGGAGCAGCTGTGGCAAGGCCGCCTGCCCGCCGGCGGCCAGGCCACCCCCATGACCTACACCGGCAAGGACGGACGCCAGTACGTGCTGGTGGTGGCCGGCGGCCACGGCTCGCTGCACACCCGCCAGGGCGACTACGTGCTGGCCTTCGCCCTGCCCCGGCATTGACCATGGGGCGCCTGCTCGGCCTCGCGGCCCTGGCCTTGCTCACGGGCTGCACGCTACGGCCGCATGCTCCGCTGCAACTCGTGGTGGGCTGCAGCGGCCCCACCTGCCCGGGCCTGCTGCGCTATGCCTTCGATCCCCAGTCGGGTCGCCTGGAGGCGAGCCCGGCGCAGCGCCTGCCCCTGGCCAATGCCACCTGGCTGGTGGTCGACCCTGGCCGGCCCCTGCTGTTCGCCGTCGACGAGCAGCCCCAGGGGCGCGTGAGCAGCCTGGGCATCGGCGCCCGGAACGAGCTGACGGTGCTCGACAGCGTGGACAGTGGCGGCGCCGAGCCCACCTACGCCAGCCTCAGCGAGGATGGCCGTGCCCTGTTCGTCGCCCACTACGCCACCGAGCCCCGGCCCGGCGGCAGCCTGTCGTTGCTGCCGGTATCGGATGAGGGTCGCCTGGGCCCGGTGCGACAGCGCTGGCACCAGCCCTTCGAGCAACCGGGCTCGCTGCGACAGGGTTCCTCGCACCTGCACGCCGCCGTAGCCATCGACCGGCAGCTGCTGGTCACCGACCTGGGGGCGGACCGGGTGTATGCCTTCGACTACCGAAGCACTGCGAAGGGCCCGACGCTGACGCCTGCCGATCCCCCCTACCTGGCCGTACCGACGGGCAGCGGCCCACGCCACCTGGTGTTCGACGCCCGTGGCCGGCACGGCTACCTCAGCCTGGAACTCGGCAACCAGGTCGCCCTGCTGGAGCGCCAGGGCACACGGCTCACCTACCGTGGGCAGGTGGACCTCGACCCCGCACCGGCTGCCGGCGACAACCGCCTGGGGGCCCTGCACCTGTCGCAGGATGGGCGCTTCCTCTACGTGGCCCGGCGCGGGGTGCACAACCAGATCGTGGCCTACCGGGTGCGCAAGGATGGCGGCCTGGCCGAGCTCCAGCGCCACGACAGCGGCGGCGAAGAGCCGAGGGAGTTCACCCTCTCCCCCGACGGACGCTTCCTGCTGGTGGCCAACCAGCGCAGCGACCGCATCACCGTCCTGCGCCGCGACCCGGCCGGCGGCGGCCTGCAGGAGGTGGTGCAGCAGCTGCAGACACCGGCGCCGGCCACCTTGCGCTTCCTGCCCTGATCAGGCAGCGCGGGCCACGCTGCCGCACAGCTGGGCACAGGCCTCGCAGGCATCGGCACAGGCCAGGCACCAATCCGGGTCATGGCGCTGGCACTCCTGGGCGCAGAGCCGGCACAGCGTCGCGCAGAAGTGGCCGAACGGCGCCGCCTGGGGGCTCTCCGCCGCCACCAGCTCGGTCATCACCAGGCAGGTGTCCGCGCATTCGCGGCCCAGTTCGACGCAGCGTTCGAGGTCCTCGCCGCTTTCGTCCAGGCGACTTTCGCTGACCAGCCGGGAACAGGCCTCGATGCAGGCCCGGCAGGCTTCAAGACAGGCTTCGCGTGGTGTTTCCATGGGCATTCTCCTGGGTTCGATACAGGTTCGGTGCCTGCAACACTCCCGGGTTCCCGTCGGCCGACCGGCTGTCACGCCACGCAGGGCCAGGGACGTCTAGCATTCAGGCGTGATGGGATTCACACTTCGCTTCCCTTCTGGAGAGCCTGCATGGACACCCCGACCGACCGCCCAAGCCCCTGCGCCCACTGCCGTGACGGCAACGCACTCGACTTCGACTTCAGCATAGCGTTCCAGCCCATCGTGGACCTGCGCGACGGCAGCCTGTTCGCCTACGAAGCCCTGGTGCGCGGGCTCGACGGCCAGGGCGCGGGCAGCGTGCTGGAGCGGGTCACCGACGCCAATCGCTACGCCTTCGACCAGGCCTGCCGGGTGAAGGCGGTGGAGCTGGCCGCGCGCCTGGACGTGCCCTGCTTCGTCAGCATCAACTTCCTGCCCAATGCCGTTTACCAGGCTGCCACCTGCATCCGCGCCACCCTTGAGGCCGCACGCCGCTTCGGCTTCCCCACCAGCCGGCTGATCTTCGAGATCACCGAGGGCGAGGAGCTGGTGGACAAGGCCCACCTGAAAAGCATCATCGCCGAGTACCGCAAACAGGGCTTCAAGACCGCCATCGACGACTTCGGCGCCGGCTATTCCGGCCTCAACCTGCTGGCCGAATTCCAGCCGGACATCATCAAGCTGGACATGGCGCTGATCCGCAACATCGACCAGGACCCGGTACGCGAGGCCATCGTCCGGGGCATTCTCGGCGTCTGCCAGGCACTGTCCATCGAGGTCATCGCCGAGGGGGTGGAGACCGACGAGGAGCTGGCCAAGCTCCGGGCGTTGGGTGTTCACCTCTACCAGGGCTTCCTGTTCGCCCGACCAGCGTTCGAGCAGTTGCCGGAGGTGAGGTGGCCGGCGGCCTGACCCCCTGCGCAAAAAAAAGCGCCCCGTAGGGCGCTGGAAGGCCACACGGCGAAAGGAGCCTCGCCGGTGGGGTCGTCGAACCCACCCGGGAGGGCGTGGGCAGGTTCGGCAAGGGCTCATCGCACCACCGGCGTTTCCTCCGACCAACTGCCCCCCAGGGCACGGAACAGGTCCACCAGGGCCAGTTGCCGCTGGGTGCGGGTTTCGATCAGGGCCAGTTCGTTGCCGAAGCTGGTGCGCTCGGCGTCCAGGTAGCGCAGGTGGCTGTCCACCCCGCCCTCGTAGCGCGCACGGGCCAGCTTGAGGGTTTCCCGGCTGGTGTCGGCCAGGGCGCTGCGGGCGGCCTCTTCGCGGCGCAGGGTGTCGTTGGCGGCCAGGGCGTCGGCCACTTCGCGGAATGCCACCTGCACGCTGGCCTCGTAGGCGGCCACGGCTGACTCCTTGCGCACCTCGGCCAGGTCGAGGTTGGCGCGGTTGCGGCCGGCGTCGAACAGCGGCAGCGTCAGGGTCGGCACGAAGCTCCAGCTGCGCGAGCCGCCGTCGAACAGGCCGGACAGCTCGGCGCTGGAGGTGCCGAGGCTGCCGGTGAGGCTGATGCGCGGGAAGAACGCCGCCCGCGCGGCACCGATGTCGGCATTGCGCGCCTTGAGGCGGTGCTCGGCAGCGAGGATGTCGGGGCGGCGCTCGATCAGCGCAGATGGCGTGCCGGGGGCGATGTCCTGCAGCACCCGGGCGGCCTCCGGCAGCGGCTCGGGGACGTCCCGGACGGCCTCGGCGGTGCCCAGCAGCAGCACCAGGGCATTGAAGGCCTGGCGCCGTTCGCGCTCGATGCGCTCCAGCTCGGCATTGGACTGCTCCACCAGGCCCCGGGCCTCCTGATAGTCCAGGGCGGTGGCGGTGCCGGCCTGGCGCCGCCGCTCGGTCAGGGCGAAGGAGGCCTCGCGGCTGGCCAGGGTCCGCCGGGTCAGCTCCAGCCGGCGCACCGCACCGTCATAGGTGAGGTAGGCCTGGGACACCTCGGCCACCAGCGCCACCCGTGCAGCGCGGCCGGCGGCTTCGGTGGCGAGGTACTGCTCCAGCGCCGATTCGCTGAGGCTGGCGACCCGGCCGAACAGGTCCAGCTCGTACTCCGGCACCGCCAGGCCCACCTGGTAGCTGTGGCTGACCGATGAAGTGCCACTGCTGGAAAGATCCCCCGGCACCCGCTGGCGATTGCCCGAGGCCGTGGCGCCCAGGCCGGGCACCCGGTCGGCGCGCTGGATGCGGTACTGGGCGCGAGCCTGCTCGATGTCCAGCAGGGTCTGGCGCAGCGAGCGGTTGTTGTGCAGGGCGATGCCCACCAGGCGACGCAGTTCGGGGTCGGTGATGAAGCCCTGGCCGTCCACCCGCTCCACGGTGGACGGGGACGCCGTGGCACCGCTCCAGGCGCCCGCCACCGGCGCCTCGGGGCGCTGGTAGCTGGGTGCGAGGGAGCAGCCGCCCAGGGCGAGGGCCAGCAGGGTCGATGCGATGAAAACGGGGGTACGCACGGCAATCACTCCTGGGCCGGGACGGGTTGGGCAACGGGTGCCGGCCGGCTGCGCAGCAGCGACAGCACCCAGACGAAGCAGACGGGCACGAACACCACCCCCAGCAGCGTGGCGCCGAGCATGCCGCCGATCACGCCGGTGCCGATGGCGCGCTGGCTCGCGGCCCCGGCGCCGGTGGCCAGGGTCAGCGGCACCACGCCGAGGATGAACGCCAGGGAGGTCATGACGATGGGCCGGAAGCGCAGGCGCGCGGCTTCGATGGCCGCCTCGCCCAGGCTGCGGCCCTGCTCCCACAGTTCCTTGGCGAACTCGACGATGAGGATCGCGTTCTTCGCCGCGAGGCCGATGATGGTGATCAGCCCCACCTTGAAATACACGTCGTTGGCCAGGCCGGCGACGATCACCGCCAGCACCGCGCCCAGGGCGCCGATGGGCACGATGAGCATCACCGTGAAGGGGATCGACCAGCTCTCGTACAGCGCCACCAGCAGCAGGAACACCACCAGGATGGCGAGGGCGAACAGCTGGGTCGCCTGGCCGCTGGCGACCTGCTCCTGGTAGGAGAGCCCGGTCCACTGGTAGCCGATGCCCTCGGGCAGGCGCGAAGCCAGGCGCTCCATCTCGGCCATGGCCTCGCCGGAGCTGACGCCGTACATGGCGTCGCCGGCGATGCGGATGCTGGGGTAGCCGTTGTAGCGCACGATCTGCACCGGCCCCTCTTCCCAGCGCGGGGTGACGAAGGTGGCCAGCGGCACCTGCTCGCCCCGGTCGTTGGGGACGAACAGGCGCAGCACGCTTTCCGGGGTCATCCGCGCGCCCTGCTCCGCCTGCACCACCACGCGTTGCTGGCGACCGCTGTTGGAGAAGTCGTTGATCACCGCCGAACCGAAGGCGGTGGACAGGGTGCTGTTGATCGCCTCGAAGCTGACCCCGTGGGCGCGGGCCTTCTCGCGGTCGATGTCCAGGCGCAGCTGGGGCGCCTCGGCCAGGCCTTCCATCATTGCGTAGAGGATCTTGGGGTTGCCGTAGGCTTCGCCGAGCAACTGGTCACGGGCGGCCAGCAGGGCCTCGCGGCCGAGGCCGGCGCGGTCCTGCAGGCGCAGGGCGAAACCGCCGGAGTTGCCCAGGCCGTCGATGGGCGGCGGCATCACCGCCATGACGCTGCCGTCCTCGGGGGCGGCGAAACGGGCGTTGACGGCGGCGGTCTCCGCCTCGGCGGACTGCTCGGACCCGCGCTGGGACCAGTCCTTGAAGGTGGGGAATGCCAGCGCGGCGTTCTCCCCCTGGCCAGAGAAGCTGAAGCCCATCACCAGGAAGCTGTTGGCAATCGCCTCGCGGGACTGCAGGAAGGCCTCCAGTTGTTGGGCGGTGGCGTCGGTACGGGCGCGGGTGGCCCCCGGAGGCAGCTGCACGTCGACGATGTTGTAGCCCAGGTCCTCTGCCGGCACGAAGGCCTCCGGCAGGCGCACATAGCTGTAGCCGAGCACGGCGACGAGGCCGAGGTAGACCAGCATGAAGCGGCCCGCACGGCGCACCAGCCGGTGGTTGAGCAGCGTGTAGCGCTCGGTGAGCGCGGTGAAGAAGCGATTGAAGGCGCCGAAGAAACCGCGCTTCTCGTGGTGACCACCTTCGATGGGCTTGAGCAGCGTGGCGCACAACGCCGGGGTGAAGGTCAGCGCCAGGAAGCCGGAGAAGAGGATCGACACCGCCAGCGAGAGGGAGAACTGCTGGTAGATCACCCCCACCGAGCCCCCCATGAAGGCCAGGGGCAGGAACACCGCCGCCAGCACCAGGGTGATGCCGACGATGGCGCCGGACACCTGCTGCATCGCCTTCACCGTGGCCGCCACCGGGGGCAGGCCTTCCTCGGCCATGATCCGCTCGACGTTCTCCACCACCACGATGGCGTCGTCCACCAGGATGCCGATGGCCAGCACCATGCCGAACATGGTCATCATGTTCACCGAGAACCCCAGCCCGTACATGATCGCCAGGGTGCCCAGCAGGCACACCGGCACCACGATGGACGGGATCAGCGTGTAGCGCACGTTCTGCAAGAACAGGAACATCACCAGGAACACCAGCACCATGGCTTCCAGCAGGGTGTGGATCACCTTCTCGATGGCCACGTCGACGAAGCGCGAGGTGTCGTAGGGCACCGAATACTCGACGTCATCGGGGAAGTTCGCCGAGAGCTCGGCCAGCCGCTGCCTGACGGCCTCGGCGGTCTGGATGGCGTTGGCGCCCGGGGCCAGCTGGATGGCGCCGGCCACCGCCGGCTTGCCGTTCAGGCGCGCGGCGAAGTTGTAGTTCTCGCTGCCCACCTCGATCCGCGCGACGTCCGCCAGGGTGACGCGGGAGCCGTCGGCGTTGGCCCGCAGCACGATGCGCCCGAAGGCCTGGGGATCGTCCAGGGTGCCCTTCACCGCCAGGGTGGCGGTCAGCTCCTGCTCGCTGCTGCCCGGGGAGCTTCCGAAGGCGCCTGCCGGCACCTGCACGTTCTGCCCACGGATGGCGCTGCCGACGTCGTCGATGGAGAGCCCGTAGCCCACCAGCTTCTGCGGGTCGACCCAGACCCGCATGGCGGCCTCGGAGGAGAAGAACTGCAGCTTGCCCACCCCGGGCACCCGGCGCAGTTCGTTATTGATGTGGCGCGCGGCGTAGTCGCCCAGCGCCGTGGTGTCGGCATGCTCGGTACCGGGCTTGTAGTTCAGCGCGTAGATCAGCAGGAAGCCGGCACTGGCCTGCTCCACCTGCACACCCTGGGTGAGCACCGCCTGGGGCAGGCGCGCCTCGGCCTTCTTCAGGCGGTTCTGCACGTCCACCTGGGCCAGCTGCGGGTCAGTGCCCGGCTGGAAGGTCACCGTCACCTCGGCGCTGCCGTTGGAGTTGCTGGTGGACTCGAAGTACAGCAGGCCCCTGGCGCCGTTGAGCTCCTCTTCGATCACGCTGGTGACCGAGTCCACCAGCACCTGGGCGGAAGCCCCCGGGTAGGTGGCGCCGATGGAGATCTGTGGCGGCGCGACGCTGGGGTACTGCGCCACCGGCAGGGCCGGGATGGCCAGCAGGCCGGCCAGGGAGATGAACAGTGCCACCACCCAGGCGAACTTGGGCCGATTGATGAAGAACTGCGACATTCAATGATCCTCGCGACGGCCGGCGCTCACTGGCGCGCCGCCTGTTGGTCCGCGGCCGGGCGCACCACCACGCCGGCCCCCGGTTGCAGGCCGGCCAGCCCGCTGACGATGACCTGGTCCCCCGGCTGCAGGCCGTGCAGCACCTGCCAGCGGGCGCCCTGCATCACGCCGGTTTCCACCGCGCGGGCCTCGGCACGGCCGTCGCTGCCGACGACCAGCACCTGGGCGACGCCGTCCGCGCCACGCTGCACCGCACGCTGCGGCACCAGCAGCGCCTTGCGGTCGATGCCCTGAGGGGCCAGCACGCGCACGTACATGCCCGGCAGCAGCAGCTTGCCGGGGTTGGCGAAGCGCCCGCGCAGGGCCACCTGGCCGGTGCCGGGGTCCACCGACACATCGGTGAACAGCCACTCGCCGGTGGCCTCGTGGTCGGTGCCCTCCACCCGCAGGCTCAGGGGCAGGTCGCCGCTGCCGTCGAGGCCGCCGGCCTTGAGCGACTCGCGCAGGCGCAGCACCTCGGCAGCGGGCTGGGTGAAGTCGACGTAGACCGGGTCCAGTTGCTGGATGCGCGCCATCAGGGTGGCGTCGCCCTGCCCCACCAGCGCGCCTTCGGTGACCAGCGCACGGCCGATACGCCCGGAGATGGGCGCCGTCACCGAGGCGTAGCCCAGGTTCAGCCGCGCGGTCTCGACGTCGGCGCGGGCCGAGCGGGTCGCCGCCTCGGCGCTGCGCAGGTCGGCGGTGGCGCTGTCGTAGTCCTGGCGGCTGACCGCCTCGATCTTCACCAGCGGCTCGTAGCGGCGAACCCGCGCACGGGCTTCGTACAGCGTCGCCTCGGCCCGGGCCAGCTCGCCTTCGGCACGTGCCAGGGCAGCCTTCAGCGGGGCCGGGTCGATCTGGAACAGCAGGTCGCCGGCCTTGACGTCGGCGCCTTCCTCGAAGCGCTTCTGCACCACGATGCCGGCCACCCGCGCCCGCACCTCGGCCACCCGCACCGGCTCGACGCGCCCGGGCAGCTCGGCGACCCGGGCCAGGGGCTCGGCCCGTACCAACACGGTCTGCACCTCGCGCGGCGGCATCTCGCCCACCGCGGCCTCGCCCGCCTGTTCACACCCGGCGAGCATCACGCCCGCCACCACCAGGGAAAGGATTCCCGTACCGCGCCACCTGCCCATGCTTCACCTGCACCTTGGCCTTGAACCTTGAAGGGCGCGAATAATCCTACCAAAAACCAAATGAGTCAATTTTGTCTCACTGGAGACTTTGTTAAACAAAATTGCACAGTGCCATTGAGGATTGGGACTTTTCCTGCACAATGGCGCCCTCCCTGTCCGTTGAATCGAGCCCGAGGACATGCCATGCCGCAGCCCCACCAAGACGAACGCCTGCTCAAGGCCCTCGCCGTGGCCTTCGTGGACCGACCACGCGCCACCCTCAAGGACCTGGCCGAGGCCGCCGGGGTCAGCAAGGCCACCCTGCACCGCTTCTGCGGCACCCGGGACAACCTGGAAGAGATGCTGATGAGCTACGGCGCCGAGGTGCTGCACCAGATCATTTCCGAGCCGGCCCTGCAGCAGGGCGACCCGCTGACGGGCCTGCGCACGCTGATCCGCGAGCACCTGGCGAACCGCGAGATGCTGGTGTTCCTGATGTTCCAGTACCGCCCCGAGACCCTGCATTCGGAGCTCGAGGCGAGCCGCTGGCAGCCCTATGTGGATGCGCTGGATGCCTTCTTCCTGCGCGGTCAGCAGGACGGCCTGCTGCGCATCGACACCCCTGCACCGGTGATGACGGAACTGTTCATCTCGCTGATCTACGGCATCGCCGACGCCGAGCGCCGGGGGCGCGCCGCGCCGGCCCAGTCGGCACTGGCCGTCGAGCAGTTCTTCCTCCAGGGCGCGGCCCGGGCTTCATGAACAGGTGCCGGGTGACGCTCTACTAGGCTGTAGCAAGGCCAAGCGACCCCGGATCCCCATGAGCAACGTTCAACACGAAGCCGAACGCCTCCAGCTGCTGCGCAGCCTGGAAATCCTCGACACACCGCCTGAGCAGGTGTTCGACCGCATCACCCGCGTGCTGGCCAGCACCCTGGGGGTACCCATCGCCCTGGTGTCCCTGGTGGACGAGCACCGCCAGTGGTTCAAGTCCCGGGTGGGGCTGGACGTGCAGGAGACGCCGCGCGACGCCGCCTTCTGCGTCCACGCCATCGGCGGCAGCGGAACCCTGGTGGTGGAGGACGCCCGCACCGACGCCCGCTTCCGCGACAACCCCATGGTTGTCGGCGCCCCTCACATCCGCTTCTACGCCGGCACGCCGATCCGCACCCGCGACGGCTTCGCCCTGGGCACCCTGTGTGCCATCGACGACCGCCCCCGGCAGCTCACCGACGAACAGCGCCGGGTGCTGGAAGACCTGGGGGCCCTGGTCGCCCGCGAATTCCACCTGCGCGAGGCGGCCCTCGACTCGCGACGCCTGGCCCGGGAGGCCGAAGGCCGCTTCGAGATGCTCTTCGAGCGCGTCGGCTCCGGCCTCGCCGTGGTCAGCCCCGAAGGCCGCTGGCTGCGGGTCAACCAGGCGCTGGTCGATGTGCTCGGCTACAGCCGCGAGGAGCTGGCCGGCATGAGCTTCGCCGACGTCACCGTGCCCGAGGACCTGGATGCCGACCTGGCCCAGGTGGAGCGGCTGATCCGTGGCGAGATCGACCGCTACGAGCTGGAGAAGCGCTACGTGCGCAAGGATGGTCGGCACATCTGGGTGAGCATCACCGTGACCAAGCAGCTCGACCGCCGTGGCGCCCTGGAGCACTTCCTCGCGGTGATCAACGACATCGATGCACGCAAGCACACCGAAGCCCACCTGGCGGAGCTGCAACGCACCCTGGAACAGCGCGTCCACGAGCGCACCCAGGCCCTGGCGGAGCGCGAGATGGAACTGCGCGCAGTGCTGGAGCACACCCAGGACGCCTACGTGGCGATGGACAGCGAGGGCTGCATCAGCGCCTGGAACCGCGCCGCCGAGGCGCTGTTCGGCTGGACCCGGGACGAAGCCATCGGCCAGGCCTTGCACGACCTGCTCATTCCCGAGCCCATGCGCCAGGCGCACCTCGACGGCCTGCGCCATTACCTGCGCACCGGCGAGCACCAGGTGCTGGGCCGGCGCATCGAATTGGACGCCCTGCACAAGGACGGCCGCCTGATGCCCCTGGAGGTTCACATCGACGCCCTGCGGGCCGGCGGCAAGGTGCTGTTCAACGCCTTCCTCCACGAGATCAGCCAGCGCAAGCAGCGCGAAGCCCGCCTGCGCCGCGAGGCCCTGCAGGACCCGCTCACCGGCCTGCCCAACCGCCGCGCGTTGTACGACCACCTGCCGACGCTGATGGAACGTGCCGATCGCCATGGCGAAGCCTTCGCCCTGATGTTCCTCGACCTGGATGGCTTCAAGCAGGTCAACGATGCCCTCGGCCACGACGCCGGCGATGCGCTGCTGCGCGAGGTGGCCCGCCGCCTGCGCGCCAGCCTGCGCAGCGCCGACCAGGTCTACCGCCTGGCCGGCGACGAGTTCACCCTGCTGGTCCACCCCCTGGGCGACCGCCCGGCGGTGCACGCCGTGGCGGAGAAGGTGCTGGCCGCCATCCGTACGCCCTACCAGCTGGAGGGCCGGAGCGCCGAAGTGCAGGTGAGCATCGGCGTGGCGCTGTTCCGCCCCGGCGACGGGCGCAGCCACGCCCAGCTGATCAAGGACGCCGACGCGGCGATGTACCAGGCCAAGCAACAGGGGCGCGACCGCTACCGCATCGCCAAGGCCGACCAAGCCTGGGCCAGCGGCACCTAGCCGCGCGAAACCAGGCGACAGCACCACGCGGATCGTTCAGCATGCGGGCTCCCTCCACGGCACCGACACAGGAGACTCGCCGATGGACCCGACCCGCATCGCCGGCTTCCTGCTGGACCTCGACGGCACCCTGGTGGACACCGAGACCCTCAACCTCGCCTGTTCCCTGCACGCCCTCGAATCCCTGGGCCTGCCGGACGCCGCACAGCTGTGCGAAGGCCTGGTGGGCATCGACTGGCCGGCCTACCGCCAGCGCCTGTTCGACCACTACGGCGCCGACTTCCCGCTGAACGACTTCGGCGCCGCCTACCTGCGCCACAAGACCCTCATGCTGCAGGACGGCCTGCCGCTCAAGCCCGGCGTCGTCCCCCTGCTCAGTGCCATGCGCGAAAGCGGCCGGCCGATGGCCATCGCCACCTCCTCCCACCGCCGCTCGGCCCACGAGCACCTGGCCCTGGGCGGCATCGACGGCTTCTTCGACGTGGTGGTGACCCGCGACGACGTCGACCTGGGCAAGCCCGACCCGGCGCTGTACCTGCTGGCGGCCCAGCGCGTGGGCCTGGCCCCGGCGGACTGCCTGGCGGTGGAGGACTCCATCCCCGGCGTGGCCGCCGCCCATGCCGCCGGTGTGCCGACGCTGATGGTGCCGGACATGACCCAGCCCCCCGAAGACACCCGGCGCCGTTGCCTGGCCGTGCTGCCCGACCTGCACGCGGTGCTCGACCTGCTGCGCCGCGAAGGCGTGCTGGGCGGAGCCGGCTGACGCGTCGCAAGGTGAACGAAGCTCCACTCCCTGCGCTCTGAACTGGAGGACGCCGCGATCGGCGCGGCGCACCGGTCCGGAGGAGCGCCATGCACGACCCCGAGTACCTCGACTGGCTGAGCCAGCGCTCGATGCTGGAAAGCGCGCGCCAGCGAGCCCGTCTCTACGCCGGCCAGCCACGCCTGTGGCAGCAGCCCTACGCCCTCACCCGCCCCCGCAGCGTCACCGCCGTGGCTTCGGTGTGGTTCACCGCCTACCCCGCCTCGATCATCGCCCCCGATGGCATGAGCGTGCTCCAGGCCCTGGCAGACGAACGCCTGTGGAGCGCCCTCTCGGAACTGGGGGTGCAGGGCATCCACACCGGCCCGCTGAAGCGTGCCGGCGGCCTCTCGGGCCGCGACTACACCCCGACGGTGGACGGCAACTTCGACCGCATCGGCCTGGACATCGACCCGCGCTACGGCAACGACGAGCAGCAGGTGCACCTCAGCCGGGTGGCCGCCGCGCACAACGCCGTGACCATCGACGACTGCATCCCCGCCCACACCGGCAAGGGTGCCGACTTCCGCCTGGCAGAGCGCGCCGTGGGCGACTACCCCGGCCTCTACCACATGGTGGAGATCCCTGAGCAGGACTGGGCCCTGCTGCCGGACGTGCCGGAAGGCCGCGACGCGGTCAACCTCTCGCCGGACGCGGTGGACGCCCTGCGCGAGCGCCACTACATCGTCGGCCAGCTGCAGCGGGTGATCTTCTTCGAACCCGGGGTCAAGGAAACCGACTGGAGCGCCACGCCGCCGGTGGAGGGCGCGGACGGCAGGCGTCGGCGCTGGGTCTACCTGCACTACTTCAAGGCCGGCCAGCCCTCGCTGAACTGGCTGGACCCGAGCTTCGCAGCCCAGCAGCTGATCATCGGCGACGCCCTGCACTCCATCGACGTGCTCGGCGCGCGGGTGCTGCGCCTCGACGCCAACGGCTTCCTCGGCGTGGAGCGCCGCGCCCAGGGCACCGCCTGGTCGGAGAGCCACCCGCTGTCGATCACTGCCAACCAGTTGCTCGGCGGGATGATCCGCAAGGCCGGGGCCTTCAGCTTCCAGGAGCTGAACCTGACCCTGGACGACATCGCCGCCATGTCCCGCGGCGGCGCCGACCTCTCCTACGACTTCATCACCCGCCCGGCGGCCCAGCACGCGCTGCTGACCGGCGACACCGAGTTCCTGCGGCTGATGCTGCAGCAGATGCACGCCTACCAGATCGACCCGGCCTCGCTGATCCACGCCCTGCAGAACCACGACGAGCTGACCCTGGAGCTGGTGCACTTCTGGACCCTGCACGCCACCGACACCTACCAGTACAAGGGCCAGAGCCTTTCCGGGGCGCTGCTGCGCGAGCAGGTACGCGGCGAGATGTACGAGCGCCTGGCGGGGCCGGAGGCCCCCTACAACCTCAAGTTCGTCACCAACGGCGTGGCCTGCACCACCGTCAGCCTGATCACCGCCGCCCTGGGCCTGCGTGACCTGGAGGCGCTGACGGCGGAGGACATCGACCGCATCCGCCGGCTGCACCTGCTGCTGCTGATGTTCAACGCGCTGCAGCCGGGGATCGTCGCGCTGTCCGGCTGGGACCTGGTGGGCGCCCTGCCCCTGGCCGCCGAGCAGGTCGCGCCGCTGATGGCCGATGGCGACACCCGCTGGATCCATCGTGGTGCCTACGACCTGGCCGACCTGGCGCCGGACGTGGACCGCTCCACCGAAGGCCTGCCCCGGGCGCGCAGCCTCTACGGCAGCCTGGTGACGCAGCTGCGCGACCCGGACTCCTTCGCCGCCCAGGCCCGCCGGCTGCTGGCCGTGCGCCGCGCCTACGGCATCGCCTCCAGCCACCAGCGCCCGCTGCCGGAAACCCGCCATCCGGGGCTGCTGGTGATGGTCCATGACCTGCCTGCCGGGCGTGGCACCCAGATCACCGCACTGAACTTCAGCGGCGAACCGCTCAGCGAAGTGCTGACCCTGGCGGACGTGCCGCCGGGGCCGGTGGTGAACATCCTGGATGAGCGCCTGGAGGGCGACCTGTCGGAACGGGGGGAGCTGCTGATCGAGCTGGAAGCCTACGAGGGGCGCGCCCTGCGCATCGCCACCAACGCGCCGATGCTCTAGCTCAGGCGCGCTGGTCGATGCGTTCGCGCAGGGTGCGCAGGTCGGCGGCGTCCTGGTGCATGCGCTGGATGATCTCCAGCAGTTGCTGTTTGAGGTGGGCATCACCGATGCGTTCGGCGGCCTTCATCACGGCGATGGCGGCGTCTTCGTTGTTCATGGCGATGGTGTCCAGGAGCTTGCGGCAATCACGTACGGCACGGGTCACGGCGGGGGTCCGAGGGGAAAACTGCGCGCATCCTGCCGGAGGGATGTTGCGATCTGATGTCAGGAGCGGCCAGCCGGAATTTCACAATGCGCTTTCAAGTCGGGAAACCGCGGCAGGATGCGCAGGCGAAAAAAAACCGACCCTTGAAGGTCGGTTCCTGCCCAGCAAGGGCACGATCGATGTGGAAACCACGATATGCACGCACCCACTGCCCGTTGGGTGCAGGGACATGATCGCGCCCCGCGATGACGGGCCGATGACAGTCGCGTTTCAGTCCGGCGAACGCGAGCGGATCGGCAGCGCCTGGAGCTGCTCCAGCATCCACGCATGGGCGTCGCGGCCGGCGTAGCGGGCGTGGCTGTAGAGGCGCAGGGTGTAGCGCGGGATGGCGAAGGGCGCCGGGTAGAGGGCGATGCCGGCCACGTCCCGCAGGGTCTCGGCGGCGTGGCCGGGGGCAGTCATCAGAAGGTCGCTGGCGCCGATGATGAAGGGCGCGGCGAGCACGGAGGGCAGCCACAGCGCCACGTCGCGGCGCAGCCCCATGCGGGCCAGCACCTGGTCGATCACCCCGCTCGGTTCGTTCCACGGCGTCACCACCGCGTGGCGTTCGGCCAGGTAGGCGTCCAGGTCGGGCGCGCCCTGCACACGGGGGTGGTCGCGCCGGGCGATGACCTGGTAGGCGTCGCTGAACCAGTCCAGCGCCTGGATGCCGGCCGGCAACTGGTCCTGCTCTTCGCCGTAGCCCAGGGCGAAGTCGATGCGACCGCTGGCCAGGTCGTCGATGGAGACCTTGCGCTCGGCGTGCACCAGGCGCAGCTGGATGCCCGGGGCGAGGCGCTGCAGGCGCTCCACCAGGGCCGGCATGAGGGCGAAGGCGGTGTAGTCGGTGACGGCGAAGACGAAGGTGCGCTGGCTGCGCGCGGGGTCGAACGGGTCCCACTGTTCCAGCCCCTCGCCGAGGGTGCGCAACGCGACCGCCACCGGGCCGGCGAGTTGCTCGGCCCGCTGGGTCGGCTGCATGCGGTTGCCCTGGCGCAGGAAGAGTTCGTCGTCCAGGGCCTGGCGCAAGCGGGCCAGGGCGTGGCTGAAGGCCGAGGCGCTGATGGCCAGTTCGCTGGCGGCGGTGCTGACGTTGCGGTGGCGATGCAGGGCGTCGAAGGCCAGCAGCAAGTTGAGGTCGAGGCGGCGCAGCAAGTGATGCACAGCATTCAGCTCCTGATGACATAAATGCACTTCATGCAGCTTACCAGCGCCGTTAGCATGGGCGCCCCTTTACTGGAGAGCCCCATGAACATCGAGATTCGCCCCGCCCAACCCGGCGACGCCCAGCAGATCCTGGATTTCATCATCGAACTGGCCGACTATGAGCGCGCCCGCCACGAGGTGATCGCCAGTGTCGAGGACATCCAGCGCACGCTGTTCAGCGAGGGCGCGCCGGCCAAGGCGCTGATGTGCCTGTGCGACGGCCAGCCCATCGGCTACGCGGTGTACTTCTACAGCTACTCCACCTGGCTGGGGCGCAACGGCATCTACCTGGAAGACCTCTACATCACCCCGGCCAAGCGCGGCGTGGGTGCCGGCCGCGACCTGCTGCGCGCCCTGGCCCGCGAGGCGGTGGCCAATGGCTGCGGTCGCCTGGAGTGGAGCGTGCTGGACTGGAACCAGCCGGCCATCGACTTCTACCAGGCCATCGGCGCCAAGCCCCAGGACGAGTGGGTGCGCTACCGCCTAGATGGCGAGGCGCTCAGCGGCTTCGCCGCCGGCGCCTAAGGCGCGTCAGCGCCTGTGCGCGGCAGGCGCAGGGTGACCCGCAGGCCGCCCTCGCGCAGGTTGCGCAGGCTCAGCTCGCCGCCATGGCTATGGGCCAGGCTGCGGGCGATGCCGAGGCCCAGGCCGTAGCCCTGCTGCTGGCCGGCCAGGCGGAAATGCGGTTCGAACACCTGCTCCAGTTTCTGCTCCGGCACCCCCGGCCCTTCGTCGTCCACGTGCAGGACGAAGGCTTCGGGGCCGTCCTCCACCCGCAGGTGGGCGCGCTCGCCGTACTTCAGGGCGTTGTCCAGCAGGTTGCCGATGCAGCGCCGCAGCGCCAGCGGCTTGCCGGGGTAGCGCTCGAGGGCGGCACCGTCGAGGGTGACGCGACCGTTGGCCAGATAGGGCTCCACCAGGCCGTGAAGCAGGTGGTTGAGGTCCACCTGTTCGATGTTTTCGTGGATGTCGGTGTCCTTCACGCACTGCAGCGCGCCCTTCACCAGCAGCTCCAGCTCGTCCAGGTCGCGGTTGAACTTGGCCTGCTGGGCTTCGTCCTCCAGCAGCTCGACCCGCAGGCGCAGGCGGGTGATGGGGGTGCGCAGGTCGTGGGAGATGGCACTGAACAGCTGGCTGCGCTCGCTCAGGTAACGGCTGATGCGCTCGCGCATGGCGTTGAAGGCGCGACTCACCTCCACCACTTCGCTGCCACCGGCCTCGGGCAGCGGGCGCACCTCGGCGCCCAGGTTCATTTCCCGCGCGGCGGCGGCCAGGCGCTTGAGGGGGCGGCTCTGCCAGCGCACCAGCAGACCGATGAACAACAGCAGGAAGGCGCTGGTGATGAGGATGAAACCCCATTGCTGGGCCGGCAGGCCCTGGTCTTCCAGCCCGGCGTAGGGCTCGGGCAGCAGCGAGGCGAGGTACAGCCACTCGTTGGGGCTGATGCGGATCTGCGTCACCAGCACCGGCGGATCAAGGGGCTCCAGGGTCAGGGCGTAGTGGGCCCAGGAGCGCGGCAACTCGTCCAGCTTGAGGCCGCTGTTGAAGAGCCGCAGGTCCTCCGGGTCGACGAAGTGCAGCGACATCTCCACCGGCTTGCCCAGGCGCTCGCGCAGCACCGCCTCCACCTCGGCGAGCACCGCCTGCTTGCGCGGGGTTTCCGGCAGCACACGCATGGCCAGCGGCTTGTCGTTGAGGGAGACGAAGAAGCGCGTGCCGCCCATGCTGCGCAGCTGGTCCAGCACCATGGGCCGGTAGCCCAGGGGCAGCGAGCGGATGTAGCTGACGCTGGCGGCCATGGACTGGCCGAGGCTGCGGGCACTGATCAGCAGGCCCTCCAGCTGGCTGGCACGCAGTTGGGAGACCCAGATCAGGCTCGACAGGGCCTGGGCCAGCACCACCACCAGCAGGGTCAGCAGCAGCATGCGGGCCAGCAGCGAGCGCGGCACGGCCCTAAGCACGGCGGGAGGAAACCTGGGCGGCGAGCAGGTAGCCGGCTCCCCGCACGGTGCGGATCAGCCGGGGCGCCTTGCCGGTGTCGCGCAGGCGCTGGCGCAACCGGCTCACGGCCATGTCGACGATGCGCTCCAGGGGCATCACCTCGCGGCCACGGGTGGCGTTGGCGATGGTGTCGCGGTCGAGGATCTGCTGCGGGTGGTCGAGGAACAGCTTGAGCAGGGCGAAGTCGGCGCCGGAGAGGATCACCTCCTCGCCGTCGAGGTGGAACAGGCGGTGGCTGACCATGTCCAGGCGCCAGGCGTCGAAGCTGACCACCTGGGCCTCGCGCTCCTGGCCGAAGCCGACCCGGCGCAGCAGGGCCTTGACCCGGGCCTGCAGCTCGCGGGGGCTGAAGGGCTTGCCGATGTAGTCGTCGGCGCCCAGTTCCAGGCCGATGACCCGGTCGGCCTCGTCGGAGCTGGCGGTGAGCATGATGATCGGCACCTGGGCCAGGCGCGGGTGTTCGCGCACCCAGCGGCAGAGGCTGAAGCCGTCCTCGTCGGGCAGCATCACGTCGAGGATCGCCAGGTCGGCACCGGCCTCGTCCATGGCGGCACGAAAGCCCGCGCCATCGGCCACGGTGCGCACCTGGAAGCCGGCACGGCTGAGGAAGGCCTGCAGCAGTTCGCGAATTTCCTGGTCGTCATCCACCAGGAGGATGTGCTTTCCGGAAGGGCTCATGTCGGCCGTCCTTTGTTGTTATCGGTCATGTCCGTTTGGATGCGAGGCGTTGAGGCCGCGATCTTTCATCCCGCTGTCGGCGTCGGCGCATCGCCATCGGCGGACCGATGAAGCGCGCTCCACCCTACAACAGGTCGCCTGCCGGGAACGTGCCTCGCGTCCGCTTCCCGTGACTGCGCCTCACGCCTGCATCGCCTGCTGCAGCGCCACGCCGGCACCTTCCAGGCCCGGGTACTCGGCCGTCACCAGCCACACGGGGATGCCCTCCAGGTAACCGCTCATGCAGCCCTTGCTGGCGAAGGCGCGGGCGAAGCCGCTGGCCTTGAAGAACTCGGCGAAGCGCGGCACCACGCCGCCCACCACGTAGACCCCGCCCCGGGCGCCGAGGGTGAGGACGTTGTTGCCCGCGACGCGGCCGAGCCAGGTGCAGAACTGCTCCAGCACCGCCCTCGCCTCGGGGTCACCGGCCAGGGCCGCCGAGGTGATGGCCGCCGGGCTGTCCAGGTGCGGCGCGCTGCCATCCAGGGCGCAGCTGGCGCGATAGAGCTGCAGCAGGCCGTTGCCGCTGAGGACGTTCTCGGCGCTGACATGGCCGAGGCGCTGGTGCAGGTGCTGCCACAGGGCGGCCTCGCGGACGCTGCCCACCGGCAGGTCGACGTGCCCGCCCTCCCCCGGCAAGGCCGTCCAGCGGCCCTCGCCCAGGGGCAGCAGGGTGCCGACGCCAAGCCCGGTGCCGGGCCCGATCACCACGGCGGGGCGATCCGCTTCGGGGGTGCCGGGGCACATCTCCTGGCGCTCCTCGGGGCGCAGGCGGGTCATGCCCAGGGCCATGGCGGTGAAGTCGTTGACCAGCAGCAGGCGCTGGATGCCGAGGCGCTGGCAGAAGGCGGTCCGGTTGAGTCGCCAGTGGTTGTTGGTGAAGCGGAAGTCTTCCCCGCCCACGGGGCCGGCGCAGGCCAGGCAGACGGCCTCCAGCTCGGCGAGGGGCAGGTCGAGCCCGGCCAGGTAGTGCTGGATGGCCGACTCGGGGTCCGGGAAATCAGCGGTGGCCAGCACCTTCACGGCGTCGAGGCGCTGTTCCCGCCACAGGGCGAAGCGGGCGTTGGTCCCGCCGATGTCACCGACCAGCGCCAGGCTCACTTGAGGCCCTCCAGGCTGTGGGTGAAGGCACTGGCGCCCTCTTCGGCGGAGCTGAAGGCGGCACGCATGAAGGCGAACAGCTCACGGCCACAGCCGACTTCGGCCTGGTGCATGGGCGGCGCGGGCTCACGGGCGGCGAACTCGGCGGCGTCCACCTTCAGTTCCAGGGTGCCGGCCACGCCGTCGACGCGAACGATGTCGCCGTCGCGCACACGGGCCAGGGGGCCGCCGTCATAGGCTTCGGGGGTGACGTGGATGGCGGCGGGGATCTTGCCGGAGGCACCGGACATGCGCCCGTCGGTGACCAGTGCGACCTTGAAGCCACGGTCCTGCAGGACGCCGAGGAAGGGGGTCATCTTGTGCAGCTCGGGCATGCCGTTGCAGCGCGGCCCCTGGAAACGCATGACCGCCACCAGGTCGCGGTCCAGCTCGCCGGCCTTGAAGGCATCGGCCAGGGCCTGCTGGTCGTGGAAGACCCGCGCCGGGGCCTCCACCACGCGGTGTTCGGGGGCGACGGCAGAGACCTTCATCACCCCGCGGCCGAGGTTGCCCGTCATCACCCGCAGGCCGCCCTCCGGGGAGAACGGCCGCGCGGCGGGCCGCAGGATGTTCTCGTCCAGGCTCGCGGCGGCGCCTTCGCGCCAGACCAGGCGGCCGTCCTCCAGGAAGGGCTCCTGGGTGTAGCGCCGCAGGCCACGGCCGGCGACGGTCTCGACATCTTCATGGAGCAGGCCGGCATCCAGCAGTTCGCGCACCAGGAAGGCGACGCCGCCGGCGGCCTGGAAGTGATTGATGTCGGCCTTGCCGTTCGGATAGACGTGGGCGAGGGTCGGCACCACTTCGGACAGCTCGGCCATGTCCTGCCAGTCCAGCTGGACACCGGCAGCGCGGGCGATGGCCGGCAGGTGCAGGGTGTGGTTGGTGGAGCCGCCGGTGGCGTGTAGGGCGACCACGGCGTTGATCAGCACGCGCTCGTCGACGATGTGCCCCAGCGGCACGAACTGGCCGGCCTGGCGGGTCAGGCGGGTCACCTGGCGCGCGGCTTCGGCGGTCAGGGCCTCGCGCAGGGGCGTGCCGGGGTTGACGAAGGAGGCGCCCGGCAGGTGCAGGCCCATGATCTCCACGAGCATCTGGTTGGTGTTGGCGGTGCCGTAGAAGGTGCAGGTGCCGGGGCTGTGGTAGGCCTGCATCTCCGCCTCCAGCAGCTCGTCGCGGGTGGCCTTGCCTTCGGCGTAGCGCTGGCGGACCTCGGCCTTCTCCTTGTTGGAGAGGCCCGAGGGCATGGGGCCGGCGGGCACGAACAGCGACGGCAGGTGACCGAAGCGCAGGGCGCCCATCATCAAGCCGGGGACGATCTTGTCGCACACGCCGAGGAACAGCGCGGCGTCGAACATGTTGTGGGACAGGGCGATGGCGGTGGACATCGCGATCACTTCGCGGCTGGCGATGCCCAGCTCCATGCCCGGCTCGCCCTGGGTGACGCCGTCGCACATGGCCGGTACGCCGCCGGCCACCTGGCCGACGGAGCCGATCTCGCGCAGGGCCTGGCGCAGCACCTCGGGGTAGGTCTCGTAGGGCTGGTGGGCGGAGAGCATGTCGTTGTAGGCGGTGACGATGGCGACGTTGGCCGAGTCCATCAGCCGCAGGCGCTGCTTGTCGATGCCGCCGCAGCCCGCCACGCCGTGGGCGAAGTTGGCGCACTGCAGGCTGCCCCGCTGCGGGCCCTTGCTGGCCGCTTCCTGGATCATCGCCAGGTAGCGTTCGCGGGTCGGTCGGCTGCGGGCGATGACCCGCTCGGTGACTTCCAGGATGCGAGGATGCATGTCAGGGGCTCCAGGGAATATCTTGTTTTAATTGCATCAAGATAACGCAGGAAAACAAAATATCACCACATGCGCATGGATATTTTGTTATTCGAACAACATTTTTCAGCTTCAGCCTGTCGTTCTGGTCTGACCGCACACGCCGGCCGAGGTGCCGGTCTGGCGACGGACGCGCGTTCCGCGCCGCGCGCCCCTGCAGAGCGGATGGAGCGGCGCCAGGGGCGAGCCCCGGCGCGGCGTTTCAGCGGGGGAAGATTTCCTTGAAGAAGCCCTGCATGTCGGCCCAGGAGTTCTCGTCGGCCACCTTGCTGTAGGCCAGGTCCGGGCCTTTCTCGCTGCCGTGGCCGGCGTGGCTGAGGCGGTCGGCATCGGGGTTGGTGAAGCCGTGCTTGGCCTTGGGCTGGAGGACGAAGCGGTAGTTGGCCTCGGCGGCGTCCATCTCGTCCTTGAAGGCGGCGACGTCGGCCTTGGTAACCATGCTGTCCTGCCCGCCGTGCTCCACCAGGATGCGCGCCTTGACGCTGCCCTTGGTGGCGGGGGTGGCGGTGGCGAGGGCGCCGTGGAAGCTCACCACCCCGGCCAGCGGGACGCCCTGGCGGGCCATGTCCAGCACCACCTTGCCGCCGAAGCAGTAGCCGATGGCGGCCAGGCGGCTGTTGTCGGTCAGGGGCTGCTGCTTGAGCAGGTCGAGGCCGGCGAGGAAGCGCGCCTTGGCGGCGGGGGCGTCCTTGAGGGCGGCCTGCATGAAGGCGGCGGCGTCGGCCGGGTGCTCGGTGTTCTTGCCTTCGCCGTACATGTCGATGGCCAGGGCGCTGTAGCCCAGCTCGGCGAGGTCGCGGGCGCGGCGCTTGGCGTAGTCGTTCAGGCCCCACCACTCATGCACCACCACCACGCCGGGGCGCTTGCCCTCGATGGCGTCGTCGTAGGCGTAGTAGCCCACCAGGGCGGTACCATCGGCGGTCTTGTAGTGGAGCTCCTTGGTCTTGACCTCGGCCTGGGCGATGCCCGCGAAGGCCAACAGAGCGAACAACAACGACAATCTGGGCATTTCGATTCCTCTCCGGGTTCAGCGAAGCTGGGCAGCGTGCAAGTGTCGCGGTTTTTCCGGGCTTTCGCCAACCGCCGTTGCCAGGTGAAATAGCGCTCCCCCATGCCTTGCCGAGGTTGCCATGCGTCGTTCGTCGATCCTCCTGCTGTCCGCCCTCGCCTGCCCCTGGGCCCTGGCCGATGGGCCACGGGCGGGGAACCTGGAACTGGGGCCAGCCTGGAGCCGGGCCTCGACCTGGGACGCCACGGCGCGGGAGGTCTACCTGGACATCCACGACCGGGGCGGCGATGGCGACCGGCTGAGCGGCGCCAGCTCGCCCCTGGCCTGGCGGGTGGACCTGCAGACCACGGTGCGCATCGGCGAGGCCCGCCGGGTGATGACCCTGGTGTCGTTCGGCATCCCCGCCGGGGGCACGCTGGCGCTCAAGCCGGACGGCAGCCACCTGACACTGGTGGGACTGCGTCAGCCGGTGACGCCCGGCCAGCGCATCCCGCTCGTCCTGCGCTTCGAGAAGGCCGGCGAGGTGCGCGTGGAGGCGACGGCGCAGTGACGGCTCAGGCGAGGTAGCGGCCGATCTCGATCAGGTTGCCGTCCGGGTCGCGAACGTACACCGACTCGATGGGCCCGAGGGCGCCGGTGCGGCGCACCGGCCCCTCCTCCGCCACGCCTTCGGCGGCCAGGTGGGCCAGCAGGCGCTCCAGGGGCCAGGTGGTGACCAGGCACAGGTCGATGGCCCCCGGCAGCGGGTGCGCGGCCTTGGGCTCGAACTCCCGTCCGGCCTGGTGCAGGTTGAGCTTCTGCTGGCCGAAGGCCAGGGCGCTGCGGCCCTCGCCGAACACCTGGTGACGCATGCCCAGCACGCGCTGGTAGAAATCCACGGTGCGGGGGATGTCGGCGACGGTGAGGACCAGGTGATCGATGCGTTCCAGCATGGGTCAGTGCCTGTCGAGGAGGTGGAAACGGGGCAGCGAGAGCCCCCAGCGGATGGCGGCCAGGCGGGTGCCGAGCACCACGGCCATGGCGATGCCGGTGTCGAGCCAGCGCGGCAGCCCGACGGCCAGCAGCCCGATGAACACCAGGGAGCCGGCGATGCAGGCGATGGCGTAGATCTCCTTCTGGAAGATCAGCGGGATCTCGTTGCAGATCACGTCGCGCATCACGCCGCCGGCGACGCCGGTGATGACGCCCATGATCACCGCCGTGCTCAGGGGCACCTGGTGCTGCAGGGCGACCTCGGTGCCGTAGACGGTGAACACGGCCAGGCCGAAGGCATCGGCCACCAGCAGCCCGGTCTCGTGGATGGGCCGGGTCAGGCGGACCCAGAGCACGGTGCCCACGGCGGCCAGGGAGGCGACGAGGATGTAGGTGTCGTCACGGATCCAGCTGACCGGGTGGTTGCCGAGGATGACGTCGCGCAGGGTGCCGCCGCCCAGGGCGGTGATGATGGCGATCACCAGCACGCCGAACAGGTCCATGGACTTGCGCCCGGCCATGAGCGCGCCGGTGATGGCGAAGACGGCGACGCCGAAGAGGTCGGACAGGTAGAAGAGCTGCTCCATGGACCGATCAGTTCCCCACCGGGGTGCGCATGGTGACGAATTCCTCGGCGGCGGTCGGGTGCACGCCGATGGTCTCGTCGAAGATGCGCTTGGTGGCGCCGGCCTTGAGCGCCACGGCCAGGCCCTGGATGATCTCGCCCGCCTCGGGGCCGACCATGTGGCAGCCGAGCACGCGGTCGCTCTCGGCGTCCACCACCAGCTTCATCAGGGTGCGCTCCTGGTTGTCGGTGAGGGTCAGCTTCATGGCGCGGAAGCGGCTCTCGAACACCTTGACCTTGTGCCCGCGCCCCCGTGCCTGCTCTTCGGTCAGGCCGACGGTGCCGATGTTGGGCAGGCTGAAGACGGCGGTGGGGATGTTGTCGTAGTCCACCGGCTGGTACTCGGCTGGGCGGAACAGGCGGCGGGCAACGGCCATGCCCTCGGCCAGGGCCACCGGGGTGAGCTGCACGCGACCGATGACATCGCCCAGGGCGAGGATCGAGGGTTCGGTGGTGCGGTACTCGTCGTCCACCTTGATGAAGCCGCGCTCGTCCAGCTCGACGCCGGTGTTCTCCAGGCCGAGGTTGTCCAGCATCGGTCGGCGACCGGTGGCGTAGAACACGCAGTCGGTCTCCAGGCTGCGGCCATCCTTGAGGGTGGCGAGCAGGCTGCCATCGACCTGCTTCTCGATGCGGGTGATGTCGGCGCTGAACTGCAGGTCGAGGCCCTTGCGGGTCAGCTCGTCACGCAGGTGGGTGCGCACGGCGCCGTCGAAGCCGCGCAGGAACAGTTCCTGGCGATAGAGCAGCGAGGTCTTGGCGCCCAGGCCGTGGAAGATCGAGGCGAATTCGACGGCGATGTAGCCGCCGCCCACCACCAGCACGCGCTTGGGCAGTTCGCGCAGGTGGAAGGCTTCGTTGGAGGTGACGGCATGCTCGCGGCCGGGAATGTCCGGCACCTGGGGCCAGCCACCGGTGGCGATGAGCAGGTGCTCGGCAGTGAAGCGCTGCTCGCCGACCGCCACGGTGTGGGCGTCGAGGATGCGCGCATGGCCTTCCAGCAGGGTGACGCCGGCGTTGACCAGGAGGTTGCGGTAGATGCCGTTGAGGCGGTGGATTTCCTTGTCCTTGTTGGCGATCAGGGTCGCCCAGTCGAACCCGGGCTCGCCGACGGACCAGCCGTAGCCGCGCGCCTGCTCGAAGTCTTCGGCGTAGTGGGCGCCGTACACCAGCATCTTCTTCGGCACGCAGCCGACGTTGACGCAGGTGCCGCCCAGGTAGCGGCTTTCCGCTACCGCGACGCGGGCACCGAAACCGGCGGCGAAGCGAGAGGCACGTACGCCGGCGGAACCGGCGCCTATGACGAAGAGGTCGAAATCGTAGGCCATGGCAGGGGGTCTCCAGAAACAGGCGGCCAGCATACCTGAACCCGTGCCCCTGACCAGTTGCCGCGCCTATCCTTGAGCTTGGTACGCCGAAGGAGGAGCACCATGCGCCCTACCCTCACCCACCTCGCCCTGCACGTGCCCGAGCTGGAGCCGTGCATCGCCTTCTACGAACGCTATTGCGGCATGCGGGTGATCCACTCCCGCGCCGGCAAGGGCTCGCGCATCGTCTGGATGGCGGAGCCGGGCCAGGAGCACCGTTTCATCTTCGTGATCATGCCCGGCGGGCGCCCGCGTGACCTGGCCGCCGACGACTACAGCCACTTCGGCTTCGCCCTGGAAAGCCGCGAGGCGGTGGATGCCCTGGCCGCCCGCGCGGCGGCCGAAGGCTGCCTGGTGTGGGCACCCCGGGACGAGCCCTTCCCGGTGGGCTACTACTGCGGCCTGCGGGACCCGGCGGGCCACTATGTGGAGTTCAGCTACGGGCAGCCGCTGGGGCCGGGTTCGGAGGGGATGGTGATTCCCTGAGGCAGGCTTCCCAGGCTGAAGCCCGGTCTACGTGGAGTGCAGATACGACAAGGCCGCCCGGAGGCGGCCTTGGGTGACGCGGTGGAGCCTATCAGTAGGCCTTGCCGGTCTTGTAGAGGTTCTCGAAGCAGTAGTTGGTCGCCTCGATGTAGCCTTCGGCACCGCCGCAGTCGAAACGCTTGCCCTTGAACTTGTACGCCAGCACGCAACCGTCCTGGGCCTGCTTCATCAGGGCGTCGGTGATCTGGATTTCGCCGCCTTTGCCCGGCTCGGTCTCTTCGATCAGCTTGAAGATGTCCGGAGTCAGGATGTAGCGGCCGATGATCGCCAGGTTGGACGGGGCGTCTTCCGGCTTGGGCTTCTCGACCATGCTGTTCACGCGGTAGATGTCGTCGCGGATCATCTCGCCGGCGATCACGCCGTACTTGGAGGTTTCCTCCGGCGGCACTTCCTGGATGGCGACGATGGAGCAGCGGAACTGGTTGTACAGCTTGACCATCTGGGTCAGCACGCCGTCGCCGTCGAGGTTCAGGCACAGGTCGTCCGCCAGCACCACGGCGAAAGGCTCGTCGCCGATCAGCGGACGGCCGCTGAGGATGGCGTGGCCCAGGCCCTTCATTTCCACCTGGCGGGTGTAGGAGAAGCTGCACTGGTCGATCAGGCGGCGGATGCCGACCAGGTACTTCTCCTTGTCGGTACCCTTGATCTGGTGTTCCAGCTCGTAGCTGATGTCGAAGTGGTCTTCCAGGGCGCGCTTGCCACGGCCGGTGACGATGGAGATCTCGCTGAGACCGGCGTCCAGCGCCTCTTCAACCCCGTACTGGATCAGCGGCTTGTTCACCACCGGCAGCATTTCCTTGGGCATGGCCTTGGTGGCGGGCAGAAAACGGGTACCGTAACCAGCGGCCGGGAACAGGCATTTCTTGATCATGTTGAACCTTGAATAAGGTGGGTGTGGGCTGAATGCGGCGAAGTCTAATCACGCCGCTGTCGCCTTACAATGCCCCGCAGGTGGGCGTCCGACGCCGCGATAGAGGAATCCCAGGTCGGCCAGTTGCAACGGGTCGTAGAGATTCCTGCCATCGAAGATGACCGGCACCTTCATCAGACCGCGAATCCGCTCGAAGTTCGGTTGGCGGAACTGCTTCCATTCGGTCACCAGCACCAGGGCTTCGGCCTGTTCCACCGCCTGGTAGGGGGACTCGCCCAGCCACAGCCGGCCGCTGGCGAGGGCGTCCGGGTAACGGGCTGCGACGGCCTCCCGCGACGCTGGGTCGCAGCCGCGCACGAGGGCGCCGGCGGCCAGCAGGGCGTCGATCAGCACCAGGCTGGGCGCTTCGCGGATGTCATCGGTGCCCGGCTTGAAGGACAGCCCCCACACCGCCACCACCCGCCCGTGCAGGCGCCCCTCGAAATGCGCCACCAGCGCCTGGAACAGCAGGGCCTTCTGCTCGGCATTGCGCGCCTCCACGGCCCGCAGGATGCCGGGGTCGATCCCCTCCTGTTCGGCGCAACGGATCAGCGCTCGCACGTCCTTGGGGAAGCACGAGCCGCCGTAGCCGCAGCCGGCATAGAGGAAGTGCGTGCCGATGCGCCGGTCACTGCCCACGCCGCGCCGCACCTCCTCGATGTCGACGCCCAGGCGGGCGCAGAGCCCGGCCATCTCGTTCATGAAGGAGATGCGCGTGGCGAGGAAGGCGTTGGCAGCGTACTTGGTGAACTCCGCGGCGCGGGTGCCCATGCAGAGGATGCGGTCGTGGTTGCGCGAGAACGGCGCGTAGAGGCGCCGCAGCAGTTCGCGGGCCGCCGGGTCGTCCGTGCCGATGACGATGCGATCGGGGCGCATGAAGTCATCGAGGGCAGCCCCCTCCTTGAGGAACTCGGGGTTGCTCGCCACCTGGATGCGAAAGGCCTTGCCCCGGGCGGCGAGTCGCCCATTGATGCACGCGGCGACCCGCTCGGCGGTGCCGACGGGCACGGTGGACTTGTCCACCACCAGGCACGGGCGCTGCAGCACCCGCCCCAGTTCGTCCGCCACTGCGAGCACATGGCTCAGGTCGGCGGAGCCGTCCTCGCCGCTGGGGGTGCCCACGGCGATGAAGGCGACGTCTGCCTGCTCCAGTCCCTCGGCCAGGCGCGCGGTGAAGTCCAGCTGCCCGCTCTCTAGGTGCTGCGCCAGCAGCGGCGCCAGGCCCGGTTCATGGATCGGTGACTCGCCCCGACGCAATTGCGCCAGGCGCACCGGGTCGCGTTCGACACAGCGCACCCGGTTGCCCATTTCAGCAAAGCACGCCGCCGTCACCAGCCCCACATAGCCCGCCCCGATCACGCATATCCGCATGGCTGCACCTCCGCTGTCGTTGCAGGGATTGCAACGGACTCCGGTGGCAGGGGCGTGACAGCGAGGTGACGGCGAGGTTATCCGGAGCCGCCCTCGTCGACGGGCTGCAGCTCGACTTCGACCAGGCCTTCCACCGGCTCTTCCGGCGGGCCGCCGCCGAAGTCGCCCAGGGCTTGCCAGTGCTCGTCGAGGCCGGCGCTGATGGCGGCGAGGTGGTCGATCATGCGGCGTCCGGCCTGGCGCGCTGCGTCATCCTCGCTGCGCATCAGTTCGAAGGACATTTCGGTCATGGCGGCCGACAGGTGGGTGAGGCTGCGGGTGGTGAGGCCGAGCAGGCGGATCAGATGCTGTTCACGGGTGTCCATTCCACGTCTCCTGGTTCCTTCAGGCAGTCTCAGGCTAGACCATCCGCTGCCGTGCACCGTTCGACCGTGCGTCGCCTGGCGGGGTTCACCGGGTGGAACTTGATCGGGCCAGCGAAGGTCAGGTGTTCAAGCCCGCTGTCGCCGCGAACTGCCGCAGCGACCCTCGCAACCGATTCCCGTCAGGAGAGCCTGATATGCAGCTCCTCATCCGTTCCGTCGGCGAACGTTTCGTCATCGAAGGCGGCATCACCCTGGAGGTGATCAGCATCCACGGCCACCAGGTGAAGTTCGGCATCGTCGCGCCCAAGAACGTCGCCGTGCACCGCAAGGAGGTGTATGAGCGCATCCAGGCCGGCGTGCCCCATCCGCGCAAGATGACGGCCTGAGCGCCGTTCAGCGGGGCATGTAGCCCCGCTGCCAGGGACGCGGCACCCACAACGAGGCAATGGCCAGCAGTGCCGCGAGCCCGGCGCTGAAGGTGAGCGCCAACAGGCCCATGCGGAACTCCAGGAATGCGCCCAGCACAGCGCCCGCCAGCATCCCGCCCCAGGGCACCAGCTGGACCCGCCACCCTTCCCGCCGCTCGCCCAGCAGCCAGCGGCCGAGCCCCCGACCGAAACGCGACAAGGCGCCCGTGACGTAGGTGAGCCCGATGGGCAGGCCGTTCACCTGCTCGACCACGGCGTTGAGCATGCCCATGGCCAGGATCGACAGCACCACCGCCGGCACTCGCCAGGCAAAGGGCCAGAGGGCGGCAATGGCCAGGAGCGTGGCGATCACCGCCAGCAGCGGCGCGGCGCGGCGACCGGAAAAACGCGCGACCACGACCCCGAACGCGTTGCCCAGCACGAAGCAGAGCACCGCCAGGGCCAGGCGCCCGAAGGCGGCGAGGTGCCCCTCGCTCAGGGACACGGCCATCCGCGTGGTGTTGCCGCTCATGAAGGAGACGAAGTCGCCGGTGGCGAGAAAACCGATGGCGTCGGTCATCCCCGCCAGCACGGAAAGCCCGGCCACCAGGCCCAGCCCGACACGTCCACGCACCTTGCGCAAGTGAAAGCGCTGCGCGCTGCCACGGGGGATCGGGGATGGAAGCATGGGGGCACCTCACTGCTCAGTGCGACGGCCGGGACTGCCTGGCCGCGAAACGGGAGGTCGAATTGTCCGCTGCACGCCGTGGCCGTCAAGTCCGGGGGGCCGGGTGCCCTCCAGTGGTAGCCCGGCGGGCACGCCGCATCGCACGCCGCGCCCGGGGGAAATAGCCCCATTCCCGGGGCAGCACGGGCCAGGCCAGCCGCAGGAAGCCGGCAAGCAACCGCAACCGGCGCTGGTCCCATTCGGTCCACCGCAGCCCCAGGCGCTCCCGCAGTACAGGCGGCAAGGTGCCCCGCGCCACCCAGCGCACGCCACCCACCAGCAGGGGTTGCAGGCACCACCACAACGGGCCGCGCATCCAGGGATAGGGCGCGGGCAAGCGCCCGGTCGAACCGAAGTACCAGGCGGTGATCTCCGTCGCCTGCAGGCGCTGCTCCAGCATCTGCTGCCAGTACACCCGGAATGCCGCGTAGTTCTCCGGCACCTCCCCCATCGGCAGGCCGTAGAGGGCGTACCAGTGGACGGACTCCTGGTAGAGGCGCTCGCATTGCTGTTCGTCCAGGGGCGTGCCGAGCCATTCCTGCAGGGCGATCTGCGCTTCGAAGAAGGTGGCGTGGGCCCAGTAGAACAGCTCGGGGCTGAGGGCGTGATAGGGGCGTCCCTGCCCGTCCCGGCCCTTGATATCGCGGTGGAAGGCGCACACCTGGCGCGCGGTACCGGCAGCCAGCTCACCGTCGTAGACCACGCCGAGGATGGGCGGGATGGAGCGCAGCAAGCGGTTCCAGGGGTTGGCGAACAGGTCGGAATGCTGGAGCACGCCGGCAGCCAACCCCGGATGCATGTTCTGCAGGATGCCGGTGCGACCGATCAGCAGCAGGCCACGCAGGTCACCGAAGTAGCGCCAGGTCAGGGAATCCGGCCCCAAGGGGCTCGGCTGGGCGGGTTGAGCGGTGTCAGGTGCGTGCATGAAGGCGGCTCCGGCAGGTGCTTGGAAACGCCTTCACGCTAATGCGACTATCCGCTCGCATTCAATTCGCGTCCGGAGCCCGCCATGCGCAAGCAGCCCCGCCAGCAACGCTCGCAACAGATGGTCGCCGACCTGGTGGAGGCTTGCGCCCGGGTCATCGCCCGCGAAGGCCTGCCACGCCTGAGCACCAACCTCATCGCCGCCGAGGCCGGGGTCAGTGTCGGTTCGCTCTATCAGTACTTCGACTGCAAGGAGGCGCTGGTCGAGGCGCTACTGGACCGGATGAGCCAGGACCTGGTGGGCGTCATCCGCGACAACGCCTCGGCCTTGCTGGCGGACGACGTTCACGCTGCGGTGGAGCGGCTGCTGCAGGCGGTATTCGCATTCCTCGACCGCAACGCCAGCCTGCACCTGGAACTCGCACGGCACTGGCAGGACCTGCGCACGCTGAAGGTGGTCGACAAGATGGAGCAGCACCTCTTCGATTTCTGCCGCCTCTACCTGCTGCGCCACCTGCGGGAAATCCCCATCGAGAACCCGCTGCCCACCTTCTACGTGGTCATCAACAGCGCGTTGATGACCATCATCCGCTTCATGAGCCACCCTCGCCCACCGCTCACCCGCGCCGAACTGATCGGGGCGTTGAGCGACATGTTCGCGGCCTATGTGAAGAGCCTGGGTGAAGCGGAGTGAGCACGCGTCAATTCAGCAGCACATCGCAGGACAGAGCTGTGCTGCATATGTAGACCTGGCCAACGGCAAAGCCCAGCAAGAACCCCAGCAACCCGCCACAAAACAACCAGGACTCCCGCCGCCAGCTGCACAGCCGGCTCACGATTCCGAACACCAGAACCCCGACGGCAGCACCAGGCAACGAGAACAGGTGACCGAGCGCCAACAGATCGTTCGTATGAACGGGGTGCCAGTTGGCCCGGACATAGAACAAGAGGCTAAGCCCCGCAGCCAGGACGGCACCTCCAGCGAACCGTGGTCTGGGATTGACCAGCAACGCGGCGAAAAACGTGCCACCGATGACCACCAGGTAATACCAGAGGCCGACGAACAGCACGTCACCCCTGAAACCGATCAGCGCTACAAATACGGCCACAAAGATCACGCCGATGGCGATATCCAGGCTTCGTGCCTTGACGAAATCCCGCATGACTCACATCCCTGTCGTGTATCGGAAGGCCGGGAGTATAAGCACAGGGCCTTTTCACATCAGAGGGGCACCAAGAAGTGCGGACCGCTCCGCAAGTTGCGGAGCCAGAAACAACAAGGGCCTGCCCGAAAGAATCGTGCAAGCCCTTGATTTATATGGTGCCCGAAGCCGGGGTCGAACCGGCACGCTGTTGCCAGCGAGGGATTTTAAGTCCCTTGCGTCTACCGATTTCGCCATTCGGGCGGTAGCGCTCAATGCAATACGGAGCCAAGCCCCGTTTTTTGCGAGGGCAGGAATATATACACCCCCTCCCCCGCACGCAAGCATCCGCAAGTCCATGACCGGACAGCAAAAAAGCCCAGCCACAATGAGGACGCCAACACGCTGCGGAAATGAAAAAGCCCCGTAGACGTGAATCTACGGGGCTTCTCATATGGAGGCCGAAGTCGGAATCGAACCGGCGTACACGGATTTGCAATCCGCTGCATGACCACTCTGCCATCCGGCCTTAAATGAAGACGCCGCTTTGAGGCGGCGTCTTCATGACAATCTGGAGCGGGAAACGAGACTCGAACTCGCGACCCCGACCTTGGCAAGGTCGTGCTCTACCAACTGAGCTATTCCCGCTTTGTCTTGGTGACGGGCGCCATTCTATAGGATCGTTAGCAGCCGTCAACCCCTTGATTCAAAAAAGTTTATTTATCTTTCGGCTCAGTGCTCAGGTGCGGCCAGGCGGCCAGCAGGTAATGCAGCATCGACCACAGTGTCAGCGCGGCGGCGATGATCAGCAGCAGGAAGCCGAGCACCACCCAGAAGCTCACCACCGGCGGATTGGCCAGCAGGATGACCAGCGCCAGCATCTGCGCCGCCGTCTTCCACTTGCCGAGGTTGGAGACCGCGACCTGGGCACGCGCGCCCAGCTCCGCCATCCATTCCCGCAGCGCCGAGACCACGATCTCCCGCCCGATGATGATGGCCGCCGGCAAGGTCAGCCACAGCGTGTGGTGCTCCTCGACCAGCAGCACCAGCGCCACCGCCACCATCAGCTTGTCCGCCACCGGATCGAGGAAGGCCCCGAACGGGGTGCTCTGCTCCCAGCGACGCGCCAGGTAACCATCGAACCAGTCGGTGACCGCCGCGATGGCGAACACCGCGCTTGCGGCCATGTGGCTCCCCGAAAACGGAAGATAGAACAGCAGGATGAAGACGGGGATCAGCAGAACACGCAGAACGGTGAGCAGGTTTGGAATATTCATCGTCACAGCAAGACCGAAAAAGAGGAGGCATTCTACTCGCTGTGCAGGGCCGCATAAATCGACTCGGCGAGCTTTTTGCTGATGCCAGGTGCCTTGGCGATCTCCTCGATACTGGCGCGGCTCAATTCCTGCAACCCACCGAAATGCTTGAGCAGCTCGCGCCGACGCTTCGGCCCTACTCCCGCCACCTCCTCCAGACTGGAGGTCCGACGGGCCTTGCCGCGTCGTGCACGGTGGCCGGTGATGGCAAAGCGGTGTGCCTCATCGCGAATCTGCTGGATCAGGTGCAGCGCAGGCGCGTCGGCCGGCAGGGTGAACTCATTCTCCGGGCCATTGAGGTAAAGCGTCTCGAAGCCCGGCTTGCGGGTCACGCCCTTGGCCACGCCGAGCAGGATGAGTTCCGGCACTGCCAGCTCCTGCAACACCTCCCGCGCCATGGCCAGCTGGCCTTTGCCGCCATCCACCAGCAGCACGTCCGGCAGCTTGCCCTCTCCATCCTTCAACTTGCTGAAGCGTCGGGTCAGCGCCTGGTGCATCGCCGCATAGTCGTCGCCGGCGGTCACGCCCTCGATGTTGTAGCGACGGTAGTCGGACTTGAGCGCCCCTTCCGGGCCAAACACCACGCAGGACGCCACGGTCGCCTCGCCGCTGGAATGGCTGATGTCGTAGCACTCCAGCCGCTGCGGCGGCTCGGCCAGGCCGAGCACCTCGCCGAGCGCTTCGAACTTGTCCGCCATGTGCTGGCGGTTGGCCAAGCGTGCAGCAAGGGCCTGCTCGGCGTTGGTGACTGCCAGTTGCTGCCAGCGAGCGCGGTTGGTCCGTACCCGGTGGCTGATGCTGAGTTCGCGCCCGCGCGATTCGGCGATGGCCTCGATCAGCGTCGGGAAATCCTCGTGGATGGTATTGACGATCAGCTCCTGCGGCAGATCGCGCTCATGGCTGCCCAGGTAGTACTGCGCAATGAAGGCCACCAGCACGTCCCCCACTTCTTCCTCGATCGCCACCTGGGGGAAGAAATTCTTGCTGCCCAGCACGCGCCCACCCCGGACGCTAATGAGGTGCACACAGGCGCCGCCTGGGTTGACGATGGCGGCGACCACATCGACGTCGCCAGTGCCCCCCTCGATGCTCTGCTGGTCCTGCACGCGCCGCAGCATCGACACCTGGTCGCGCAACTCGGCAGCCCGCTCGAACTCCAGGTTCATCGCCGCCTGCTCCATGCTGCTGGTCAGCTCGGCCGCCAGGGCATTGCTCCGCCCTTCCAGGAACATCACGGAGTGGCGCACGTCCTCGGCGTACTCGTTCGCCTCCACCAGGCCGACACACGGTCCTTTGCAGCGCTTGATCTGGTATTGCAGGCATGGCCGGGTGCGGTTGCGGAAGTAGCTGTCCTCGCACTGGCGCACGAGAAACGCCTTCTGCAGCAGGTTCAGGCTTTCACGGATGGCCCCCGCACTCGGGTAAGGCCCGAAGTAGCGCCCCTTCTGCTTCTTCGCCCCGCGATGGATGCTCAGCCGCGGGAACTCGCCATCGGAGAGGTGCACATAGGGATAGGACTTATCGTCCCGCAGCAGGATGTTGTAAGGCGGCCGCCATTCCTTGATGAGCGTCTGCTCCAGCAGCAGCGCTTCCGTCTCGTTGGCGGTGATGGTGGTCTCGACCTGCGCGATGCGGGCCACCAGGGCAGCCGTCTTGGGCGCCAGACCGGTCTTGCGGAAGTAGCTGGCGAGGCGCTTCTTGAGGTTCTTGGCCTTGCCGACATAAAGCAGCTTGCCGCCCTCGTCGAACATCCGGTAAACCCCCGGACGCCCACTGCAGGCGGCAAGAAAATCACTTGCATCAAATGTGGGTTGCATCAGCTGACGGCGTCCACCATGCCGTGGCGAACCGCCAGCAGAGCCAGCTCGACATCGCTGGAGATGGAGAGCTTGTCGAAGATCCGGTAGCGGTACGTGTTCACCGTCTTCGGCGACAGGCACAGCTTGTCGGAAATGGTCTGGACCTTCTGGCAGTTGGCGATCATCAGCGCGATCTGAATTTCCCGCTCCGACAACAGGTCGAACGGCGAACCACTCGTCTGCGGCTGGAAGGACTTCAGCGCCAACTGCTGGGCAATCTGCGGGCAGATGTAGCGCTGCCCGGCGAAGACCTGGCGAATCGCCTGGACCATCTCCTCAAGCGCAGCGCCCTTGGTGAGGTAGCCCGCCGCACCGGCCTGCAGCAGCCGGGTCGGAAACGGATCCTCTTCGCACACCGTCACCGCCACCACCTTCAGATCGGGGTAGCTGCGCAGCAGCTTGCGGGTCGCCTCGAGACCGCCGATGCCGGGCATCTTCACATCCATCAGCACCACGTCGGGCTTGAGCTCGCGCGCCTTCTTCAGCGCTTCCTCGCCGCTCTCGGCCTGCCCCACCACCTGCAGCCCATCGATGTCCGAGAGCATGCGGCTGATGCCTGTTCTAACCAGATCGTGGTCATCGACCACCAGTACCCTAATCAAGCGACACCTCGCAGTGCACCGCCCGCCAAACTGGGGAGCGTCACATGGAAAGGCCGATACATTAGCAAGTCGGAGCGCTCAGACCTAGCGCGACCGCCACCGTCAAATCACAAGCGCCAGGAAAACATAAGCAGCAAGGACTGACAATCGAGTCCGCCTATCAACACCGGAGGAGTCCGCCGCAGCGGGCGCCCTCACCAAAGGGAAAATCACCTCCGGAACTTCAGCGTAGGACGGCCTGACAGGGCGAGTCAGGCGCCTTGACGACCGGCTACGGGCAGACCGGAAACTGCCGAAGCGCCAGGTACAGAAATCGCCTATCGCGATGCCATCGCGCTTTAGGAAATAAAGAGACCGGCGCCCCCCCAAAAATCACGACCGCCAAAAAGCAGAGCAAAGCCACTGGAAGCGCAACCACAAAAGAGCCAGCGGTGCCCAGCCGGCAAGCGTCAGCGCCGTACGGTACTGGTGGAGCCGCAACCTCGAGAACGCCACCGAAAAGCCAGGACGCAGTAATTGAAGGGGCTGGAAGCACATCGAGAGCTACGTCATCGACGCTTGAAAAGAAAACCCGCAACGCCCCGATGGACCCGAGCCACTGCCGATTGACACCCTCCTTCCCACGCCCTAACGTTGCCGCGCTGCCCAACCTGGGCAGCCGGGATTGGCGTCCCGAACGAGGACAGGTGCATGAACGTTGTTCAGGCACCTTGCATGGCTGCACCCGCGTTATGGGGCGTGCCGTGCAGGGCATCTTCGGATGCACCGTTCGTTCTCGACGGTTACGCCAACCTGCATGGCCCGCTCCACCCTGATTGGCGTCAGGAGGCGGTCAGTCGACCCATCGAGAACAACCATGACTTCTGCAAACCTCAGTTCGTTCTACAAAAACGATCTCCATCACCTGACCCTCTACGAAGCGGCCTCTGTGCGCCAACGCGCCTTGCTCGGCATGCTCGGCTTCCTGTCCAACATTCCCGACCACGGCACACCATCACCCGAACTGCTGGGCGGCGCATTCGCCTGCCTGGAGTACCTCGCCGAAGATGCCGCCCGGCTCTACGAGGCCGCTCAGAACGAGGCGAAAAACAGCCCGAAAGGCTGACAAATCAGTTTCATCCGTTACCTGCCAAGCGTCTCTATCAGAGACTTGAAGCCCGGAAAAGCAAACCTGAAGCACAAAAAGCGAAAGGCGCCTGTAGGGCGCCTTTCTCATTCCAGAGCTATCCAGGACAGCAGTTACCCGGGACGAGGCGCCGCCGTTCAAGCCACCTAATGCGCTACCCCTGCACAAAACGCCTCCAAACTGCGCAGCCAGCTACCCGCCTTTGGATCGGCGGCACCATGAATGACGCAAGCTAGAGTCCAAACGGCAGCATCCGAGGAGAAAACTCTCCAGGGATAGGCCCGCGCACTCGATGGCCACAAACCAAACGTAGACAGGGAAGAACCATGAATCTCACGGCAGGTGCTTTCTCTTTTCTCTTGATTTCCGCGCTGTCACTCAATGCGTCAGCGACATCTTTCAATCCTGCAAATGCCACCTTTGCAGCTCCAGGGGTACTGGCGATAAAGCCTCAGTCGAAATCCCCCTTCACCTGCAGCATGCTGCTAGCCGGCCATACGAACAACGACGACACTGCCACGATTACAAGCGTTAGTTTCTCCACAGAAGGCCAACCACTTTGCTCAACCGTCAGCGCCAGCGGACTGCCATGGACCTGGAAGGCAGTCAGCTTAAGCAGCGCCAGTCTTATGGGAGTAAAAATCAACGCGGCAGGCGTCAGTTGCTCAACTACCCCAGTGACGCTGTCAGCCCTCTGGTCCAATTCAACCGACACGCTGACGCTCCTACCGAATCAGAACACTGGGAACTGCGTGATCCAAGCCCTAGCGGCCGTACCCAGCCCTCCCTTGACCGTCCTTCCCTGATCATCAAAGAGTGGACGGCCGCCTCGCCTTTCGCCGGCCCCATGGCGACACAAAGCAGGCGATGAGCGAGCTGGTGGCCCTGCACCAGGAGAAGCAAGCTGAGGGCAATGACATGGCAGCAGCGATCAGCAACAACGCCTGGGCATCGGCGTCAGCGGGATGAGGAAGAGTTGAGGCACCACGACCGAGACAGCCAAGCGCAACATACTCAACGACACCAAAGAGCAGGACCGGACCAGCTGGTGCAGTCAGGGGCAGTCAGGCTCCTTCACAGGTGTGCGGACGATCTTGGCGGTGGAGGATGACGTAGTCTTCGCCTGCGCATATGCGAGCGCATTGAGCAGTTGCTGACCCCCTGTCTCTTCCATCACCGAATAGTTTCCATCAGAGAGCTTGAGCCAGCAGCCCCTGACCTCGGAGCCCCCGCTGCGGGAGACATAGGCATGCTTCTCCGCTGCACGCGAAACCTGTAACTCGCAGCTTCTCTCCAGGTAAACCAGCTCGGAAACATCATTCAACTGGAACTCATCACCGACGCACTGATGACCTCTCTCAGCTCGAACCAAAATCTCCTCCGCGCTTGCAGTGCCTACAAGTGCGGCACACAGCATCCCAATCGCAAATTTCATCGTGCTCCTCCGTGAGCTCAGTGCTTGTTAATCCCGCCAATGTATGGCGGTGCGGTCGGCGCGATACGGTCGAGAGTTTCCTTGAAACCAGACGGCGAGCGAGCCGCCTCATCAAGGCTTTCCTGCTCCACCTCTTCCTGTTCTTCCTGCTTCTTTTCTTCGTCGCTCATCACTCGCTCCTTGTGCCGGCTCCGAGCCGGTCCACGAAGCCTAACTCCACACCACTACACCGCGCCATCGGCTGCCGCCTCACCACTCACCAGCTGGGCCAGCGCTTCGGCGTCCACCACCGGGCCATCGAGAAAGTCCGGGCGCATGAAGCATGGGGACATCTATAGAAACGCTAGTGTCCGAGCATGCCAGAGCTGTTCCGGAGCCCCGGGATGCAATGGGCGTCGCCTATCTCATCGGACGACGTCATCACGATGCAGAAACCGATATCGACGACGACTACTTCGAGGTCAATCAAGGGACACAAGGTGTGCGTGATGAGAATCGACGGGGTGCTGACAAGCATGGGCGTGCTGGTTGCCCTAATCCTGGCGCGCGATGAAGGGGCCGACAGCCTTTGCATGCTACAGAACCGGTGGAAGGCAGTGCGCGAGGCTACTCAGAAAGCCGTGATCGAGGCCGACGCCCCGGAGCTGGAGGCGCTGATCCGTGAATCCCAGCTCAAGGACATCCGGCCGAAGACTGCTACCGAAATCAACGACCTGAAGGAGGCCAGCCGGCTCCTAGGACACACCGAGGAGGAGATCACCAAGACCGTTTACGTGCGGCGAGGCGCCATCGCCAAGCCCTCGAAATAGTCAGAGTTTCGGAACGCATTCCGAAAAGTTTCGGAACACCAAGCAGGAAACGGTCGGCAACACACAGCTAATACCGCCGCCCAGAAATGAAAAAAGCCCTGATAAATCAGGGCTTTGAATATGGCGGAAGCGGTGAGATTCGAACTCACGGATAGTTTCCCATCGGCGGTTTTCAAGACCGCTGCCTTCAACCACTCGGCCACACTTCCGCATTTGCGGGCGGCAATAGTACCCGAACGCAACACGCTGTCAAACTCTGTCACGTGGGACGTTCGTGCGCTCTGTTATCATTTCGCCCGACTGCGGTCACGGACCTTACAAACTTGCAGGAGTCATGCAAATGAGCGATCACGATTACGCAATCAGCCAGGCGCAGGCCGGCGACCTCGAAGTCAGCCGGGTGCTGCGCAACACCTATGGCCTTCTGGCGCTGACCCTGGCCTTCAGCGGCCTGGTCGCCTACGTCGCGCAGCAGATGCGCGTCGGCTACCCGAGCATCTTCGTGGTGCTGCTGGGCTTCTACGGTCTGTTCTTCCTGACCGTGAAACTGCGCAATTCCGCCTGGGGCCTGCTGTCCACCTTCGCCCTGACCGGCTTCATGGGCTACACCCTCGGCCCCATCCTCAACCGCTACCTGGGCATGCCCAATGGCGGTGAAGTGGTAGCCTCGGCGTTCGCCATGACGGCGCTGGTGTTCTTCGGCCTGTCAGCCTATGTGCTGACCACCCGCAAGGACATGAGCTTCCTGGGCGGCTTCATCACCGCCGGGTTCTTCGTCCTGATCGGCGCCATGCTGGCCAGCTTCTTCTTCGACATCAGCGGCCTGCAACTGGCGATCAGCGCTGGCTTCGTGGTGTTCTCCTCGGTCTGCATCCTGTTCCAGACCAGTGCGATCATCCATGGCGGCGAGCGCAACTACATCATGGCGACCATCAGCCTGTACGTGTCGATCTACAACCTGTTCGTCAGCCTGCTGCAGATATTCGGTGTGATGAGCGGCGACGACTGATCCCGCAGCCTCAAGGAAAGCCCGCTTCGGCGGGCTTTTTCTTGCCTGCAAAACGACGGCCCAAGCCTTATCATGGCGCCCTGCATTCAAGACGATCTGCTCCATGAAATTCGCCATCGCCCTCTTCTCCCCGCCCCACTCGCCAGCCTCTCGCCGGGCACTGCGCTTCACCGAAGCCGTGCTCGCGGCCGGCCATGAAGTGGTGCGGTTGTTCTTCTACCAGGACGGCGTGCACAGCGCCTCGGCCAACATCGTCGCACCGCAGGATGAAACCGATACGGCGCGGGAATGGCAGGCGCTGGTCGCGGCTCATCAACTGGACGGCGTGGTGTGCATCGCCGCTGCGTTGCGCCGGGGCGTGCTGAATGCCGAGGAGGCGGCGCGCTACAGCCGAGAGGCGACCAACCTGGCGGGTGGATGGACACTTTCCGGCCTCGGGCAGTTGCACGAGGCCGCTCAACTGGCAGACCGGCTGGTCTGCTTCGGGGGGGACTGATGGCCAAGTCCATGCTCATCATCAGCCGTCGCGCGCCAGGCTCTGGCCCCAGCGCCCGCGAGGCGCTGGATATCGCGCTGGCCGGCGGAGCCTTCGATCTGCCGCTGGCCATGCTGTTCATGGATGACGGCATCTACCAACTGACGCCTGACCAAGCTCCCCACCATATTCAGCAGAAAGACCTCAGTGCCAATCTGCAGGCCTTGCCGCTGTTCGGGGTCGAGGATCTGTTCGCCTGCGCCTACAGCCTGCAGGAGCGCGGGCTGGATACTTCGCACCTGGCCCTGCCTGCCCAGCCACTGGATGACGAGGCGCTGCGCGCCCTCATCGCGCGCCATGACCTGGTGGTGACCCTCTGATGAGTACGCTGCATATCCTTTCCCACTCACCGTTCGGCGACAGCCGCTTTGCCAGTTGCCTGCGCGTGCTCGGACCGGGCGATGCCCTGCTGCTGACGGGTGAGGCAGTCCAGGCCCTGCGCCAAGGCTCCGCCCCCAGGCTGAAGCTGGACCAGCTCCCTGCCCAGGTGGCGCTGTTCGCCCTGGAGGAAGACATTTTGGCCCGCGCCCTGACCGACCTCCCCAACCATTGCACCGCTTTGGACTACCCGCGCTTCGTGGCGCTGTGCCTGGACTACGACAAGGTGAACAGCTGGCTATGAACACTCTGGAGCATGACGGCCGCAACCTTGCACTGGACAAGGACGGCTACCTGGAAAACCTCTCCGACTGGAGCCCTGCCGTCGCCGAAGCGCTGGCCAGCAGGGAGGAACTGGTACTGACACCAGCCCATTGGGAAATCCTCGAACTGTTGCGCGCCTTCTACGACGAGTTCCAGCTGTCACCGGCCAATCGCCCGCTGATCAAGTACGTCGCCCAGAAGCTGGGCCCGGAAAAGGGCAACAGCCTGCACCTCAATCACCTCTTCAAGGGCGCTCCCGCCAAGCTTGCCGCCAAGCTCGCCGGCCTGCCCCGACCGACGAATTGCCTATGACGCCCGCAGCCCCGACCGAACACCCGTTCGCCCAGTTCGTCCGCATCCTCGGCAAAGGCAAACGCGGCGCCCGTGGCCTGACCCGGGAAGAAGCTCGCGATGCCATGGGCATGCTGCTGGACGGCGAAGTGGAAGAGGCCCAGCTCGGCGCCTTCCTGATGCTGCTGCGGCACAAGGAGGAAAGCGCCGAAGAGCTGGCGGGTTTCACCGAAGCCTTCCGTGCACGCAATAATGCCCCTCGCCTGCCAATCGACCTGGATTGGCCCAGCTATGCGGGCAAGAAGCGCCATCACCCCTGGTTCCTGCTGGCGGCCAAGGCCCTGGCCCAGGGTGGGTACCGCATCCTGCTGCACGGTGGCGGCTTGCACACGGCGGGACGGGTCTATACGGAACAGTACCTGGAGTGTCTGGGCATTCCCGACTGCGCAGACTGGTCGGCTGTCGAAGCCGCACTGACCCGTCACAACATCGCCTTCATTGCCCTGGGGGCCTGGGCGCCGCGCCTGCAACGGATGATCGACCTGCGCAACGTGCTCGGGCTGCGCTCGCCCATCCACTCACTCGCACGCGTACTGAACCCGCTCCAGGCCCGCTGCAGCCTGCAGAGCATCTTCCACCCGGGCTACCAGGCCGTACATCGCGAGGCGAGCCGCTTGCTGGGCGACACCTCGGTGGTGATCAAGGGCGAAGGCGGCGAGATCGAGGTCAACCCCGACAGCGCCTGCACCCTGTTCGGTACCCGCGATGGCGAGGTATGGGACGAGGAATGGCCGGCGCTTTTCGCACTGCGCCATGTGAAGCCTGAGCGCCTGGCCGTCGACCAACTGCTGGGCCTATGGCACGGAAGCCGGGACGACAGCTACGGCCAGTTAGCTGTCACGGCCACTATGGCGCTCGCCCTGCGCGGCCTGGGCCACGACCGGGACGCGGCATTTGCCGAGGCCGAGCGGCTGTGGGCACAGCGCAATCCATCGATACCGTCGATAACCTGAACCCGGATTCTTCATCCCTCTGCCCGCCTCATCGCCTCTAGACTGGCGCCTCGCATTTCAACGAGGTCAGGACAATGGGATTGCTGGTCGACGGCACATGGCACGACACCTGGTACGACACGTCCGGGGATGGGCGCTTCAAGCGCGAGGACGCCCGGCGCCGCAACTGGATCACCCGTGACGGCGAGCCAGGTCCGAGTGGTGTCGGCGGCTTCAAGGCAGAGGCCGGGCGCTATCACCTCTACGTATCCCTGGCGTGCCCCTGGGCTCACCGCACCCTGATCGTGCGTCGCCTGAAAGGGCTGGAATCGCTGATCGGTGTTTCAGTGGTGAGCTGGCTGATGCGGGAAAACGGCTGGACCTTCGACCGGGCACAGGGCTCAACCGGCGACGCGCTCCATGGCCTGGATTTCCTGTACCAGCTCTATACCCGGGAAGACCCGACCTACAGCGGCCGGGTGACCGTGCCGGTACTCTGGGACACACAGCAGCAGCGGATCGTCAGCAACGAGTCATCCGAGATCATCCGGATGTTCAACAGCGCCTTCGATGAACTGACCGGCAACACGCTCGATCTCTACCCTGCCCCGCTGCGGGCCGATATCGACGCCTGGAACGAGCGCATCTACCCGGCGGTGAACAACGGTGTCTACCGGGCCGGCTTCGCCACCACCCAGGCGGCCTATGAAGAGGCGGTGACCACGCTGTTCGGGGAGCTGGATGTCCTGGAGGCGCGACTGGCTGAGTCCCGCTACCTGGCGGGCCAGCACCTCTCCGAGGCCGATTGGCGGCTGTTCACCACCCTGATCCGCTTCGACGCGGTCTACCACGGGCATTTCAAGTGCAACCTCAAGCGCCTGGCGGACTATCCCAATCTTTCAGGCTGGTTGCGGGAGCTGTACCAATGGCCCGGGATTGCGGAGACGGTGGACCTCACCCATATCAAGGGCCACTACTACGCCAGCCACCGGACCATCAACCCGACCGGGATCATCCCCCTCGGCCCCGAACTCGACCTGCTGAGCGCCCACGCTCGCGATCACCTGCCGGGGCGCGGCATTGCTCAGTCCGCCTGAGCGCCTTCGAACCAGGCGAGCTGGTCACGCAGCTTGACCACCTCGCCGACGATCACCAGCGTCGGCGCGTGGACTTCGTGCTCGGCCACCAATTGCGGCAGGTTGCCCAGGGTGCCGGTGAACACCCGCTGGTTGCGGGTGGTGCCCTGCTGCACAAGCGCCGCCGGCGTATCCGCTGAGCGGCCATGGCGCACCAACTGCTCGCAGATGATCGGCAGGCCCACCAAGCCCATGTAGAACACCAGCGTCTGGCCGGGCGAAGTCAGGTCAGCCCAGGGCAGGTCGCTGCTGCCATCCTTCAGGTGCCCGGTGACGAAGCGCACCGACTGCGCATGGTCGCGGTGGGTCAGCGGGATGCCGGCATAAGCGGCGCAACCGGAGGCAGCGGTGATGCCCGGCACCACCTGGAAGGGGATGCCATGGGCGGCCAGTTCGCCGATCTCCTCGCCACCCCGGCCGAAGATGAACGGGTCGCCACCTTTCAGCCGCAGCACCCGCTTGCCCTGCTTGGCCAGGTCGATGAGCAGGCGATTGATCTGCTCCTGGGGGACGGCATGGTCCGCGCGGCGCTTGCCCACGTAGATCCGCTCGGCGTCACGCCGGCACATCTCGATGATGGGCTCGGCCACCAGGCGGTCGTAGAGCACCACGTCCGCCTGCTGCATCAGCCGCAGGGCGCGGAAGGTGAGCAGGTCCGGATCGCCCGGGCCAGCCCCCACCAGGTACACCTCGCCCAGAGGCTTGGGCGCACCGCCCGCGACCCGCTCGGCGAGCATTCGCTCGGCTTCGGCGGGCTGCCCCGAGAGCACGCGTTCGGCGATCGCCCCTTGGAAGACGTCCTCCCAGAACACCCGGCGCTGCTGCACGTCGGGGAACAACTGCTTGACCTGCTGGCGGAAGCGCTTGGCCAGACCGGCCAACTGGCCATAGGCGGATGGGATCCAGGTCTCGATCTTGGCGCGGATCAGCCGGGCCAGGACAGGCGCATCCCCCGCACTGGACACCGCGACGATCAGCGGCGAGCGGTCGACGATGGCAGGGAAGATCACGCTGCACAGGGCCGGCGCATCCACCACGTTGACCGGCACGCCGCGCGCCTGGGCATCGCGGGAAATCTGTGCGTTGAGCGGCTCGTCATCGGTGGCGGCAATGACCAGCACCGCCCCCTCCAGGTCACCCGAGGCATACCCACGGCGATGCACCAGCCCCTGGGACTGCTCGACCAATGCCACCAGCTGGCTGTCGATCTCCGGCGCCACAACCCGCAGGCAGGCGCCGGCGTCCGCCAGCAGGCGCGCCTTGCGCAGGGCGATCTCTCCGCCCCCGACGACAAGCACATGACGACCCTGGAGGTTGTGGAACAGCGGTAGGAAATCCATGGAAAAGCCCTGGGTGAATCGGGAAGAAACAGCCCGCGTCGGCAGAGGCCGAGACGCGGGCTGGACAGGCTGGCAGACGCCGGTGCGGGCGCAGGCAATCAGCCGATGATGTCGATGCCGCCCATGTAGGGCTTGAGCACCTCGGGCACACGAATGCTACCGTCCGCCTGCTGGTAGTTCTCCAGCACGGCCACCAGGGTCCGGCCTACGGCCAGGCCGGAGCCGTTGAGGGTGTGGACCAGCTCCGGCTTGCCGGTTTCCGGGTTGCGGTAGCGCGCCTGCATGCGGCGGGCCTGGAAGTCACCGCAGTTGGAGCAGGAGGAAATCTCGCGGTACTTGTCCTGGCTCGGTACCCAGACTTCGAGGTCGTAGGTCTTGGTGGCGGAGAAGCCCATGTCACCGGTGCACAGGGCGAGCACGCGGTACGGCAGCTCCAGCAACTGCAACACGCGCTCGGCGTTGCCGGTCATGGATTCCAGGGCTTCGAAGGACTTGGACGGCTCGACGATCTGCACCATCTCGACCTTGTCGAACTGGTGCTGGCGGATCATGCCGCGGGTGTCACGGCCGGATGCACCCGCCTCGCTGCGGAAGCACGGGGTGTGGGCGACGAACTTCAGCGGCAGTTGCTTGGCGTCGAGAATCTCGCCCGCCACGATGTTGGTCAGGGACACTTCGGCGGTGGGGATGAGGTAGAAGTCGGCCTCGTTCTCACGGCTGATCTTGAACAGGTCTTCCTCGAACTTCGGCAGCTGGCCGGTACCCTGCAGCGCGGGTGCCTGGACCAGGTAGGGGGTGTAGGCCTCTTCGTAGCCATGATCGCCGGTGTGCAGGTTGATCATGAACTGAGCCAGGGCACGGTGCAGACGGGCGATAGGGCCGCGCAGCAAGGCGAAGCGGGCACCGGAGAGCTTGGCGGCGGTTTCGAAGTCCAGCCAGCCATGCTGCTCGCCCAGGGCGACGTGGTCCTTGATCTCGAAATCGAAGCTGCGCGGGGTGCCCCAGCGACGAACCTCGACGTTGCCCTCTTCATCCGCGCCCACCGGAACGGACTCGTGGGGGATGTTGGGGATGGTCAGCAGCAGGCCATCCAGTTCGGCCTGGATGCGGTCGAGTTCACGCTTGCCCTCTTCCAGCTCGCCGCCCATGCGGTCCACATCGGCCAGCAGCGGTGCAATGTCCTCACCGCGCTGCTTGGCCTGGCCGATGGACTTGGAGCGGGCATTGCGCTCGGCCTGCAACTGCTCGGTGCGGGTCTGCACGGCCTTGCGCTGGTTTTCCAGGGATTCGAGGCGCGCCACGTCCAGTTGGAAGCCACGGGCGGCGAGGCGCTGGGCCACGTCCTGGGTCTGGGTGCGTACCAGTTTGGAGTCGAGCATGTGAGGTTCCCGTCTATCAGAATTTGGTCAAAGTCAGGCCTGCCCAGGTCGCAAGCAGACCACCCAGCACGCTGATTGCCGCATAGCCGAGGGCCAGGGGAACCTGGCCGCTCTCCAGCAGGCGCAACGTGTCGAGGGAAAACGAAGAAAACGTCGTCAGGCCGCCGAGAAATCCGACGATCAAGCCTGCACGAAGCTCGATCGGCACCTCCGGCCGCTGCAAGAACAGGCCATAAAGGAAGCCGATGAGCAGGCAGCCGACGATATTGACGGCAAGAGTACCGAGGTAGAAGTGCCGAGGCCAGTGCGCCGAGACCCAGTTGGCCGTGGCGAAACGCAGCAGGGTGCCGGCAACGCCCCCCAGGGAGACGGAGAGCAGCAAGGGCAGCGGCGTCATGGACGTCTCTTCCTCGGGCTACGGGCATCGAGCGTGGCGAGGTGCTCGAGCTTGTCGCGGATCTTGAGTTCCAGGCCACGGGGCACCGGCTCGTAGTAACGACGCGGCTCGAGGTCTTCGGGGAAGTAGTCCTCCCCGGCGGCATAGGCATCGGGCTCGTCGTGGGCGTAGCGGTATTCGTCCCCGTAGCCGAGTTGCTTCATCAGCTTGGTCGGGGCATTGCGCAGGTGCAGCGGCACCTCGCGGGAGCCGTTCTCGGCCACGTCGCGCATGGCGGCCTTGAAAGCCGTGTAGACCGCGTTGCTCTTGGGCGCGCAGGCCAGGTAGACGATGGCCTGGGCCACGGCCAGCTCGCCCTCGGGGCTGCCAAGGCGCTCCTGCACATCCCAGGCGGCGAGGCACAGGCTGAGCGCCCGTGGGTCGGCGTTACCAATGTCTTCGCTGGCCATGCGTACCACGCGACGGGCGATGTAGAGCGGATCGCAACCGCCATCGATCATCCGCGCGTACCAATAGAGCGCGCCGTCGGGACTGGAGCCGCGCACGGATTTGTGCAAGGCAGAAATCTGGTCGTAGAAGGCCTCGCCCCCCTTGTCGAACCGCCGGCGGCTGTCACCCAGCAGGTTCTGCAGCAATTCGGGGGCGATCTCGCTGCCATCTTCGGCGAGGTCAGCAGCGTTCTCCAGCAGGTTGAGCAACCGGCGACCGTCGCCATCCGCCGCTGCGACGAGAATGGAGAAGGCTTCATCCGAGAGGCTCAGCTTGCGCTTGCCCAACCCCTTCTCCTCATTGAGCGCTCGCCCGACGAGGCGGCGCATCGCCGGCTCGTCGAGGCTCTTGAGCACGTAGACCCGAGCACGGGACAGCAGCGCGTTGTTCAGCTCGAAGGAGGGGTTCTCGGTGGTGGCGCCGATGAAGATCAGCGTGCCGTCTTCCACGTAGGGGAGGAAGGCATCCTGCTGGGACTTGTTGAAGCGGTGCACCTCATCGACGAAGAGGATGGTGCGCCGACCGTACTGGGCGGCCTGCTGGCGGGCCATCTCGACGGACTGGCGAATCTCCTTCACGCCCGAGAGCACGGCGGAGATGGTCTCGAAATGCGCATCGCTGACCTGGGCCAGGAGCTTGGCCAGGGTGGTCTTGCCCACCCCAGGGGGCCCCCAGAAGATCATCGAGTGAAGCGCGCCCTGCTCCAGAGCCTCCCGCAGGGGCTTGCCCGGCGCCAGGAGGTGCTCCTGCCCGACGTACTCGTCCAGCGTGGTGGCGCGCAGGCGCGCGGCCAGTGGCTGGGCAAGGGGCTCGCTGCGGAACAGGTCCATGGGACGCGGTGGGCTCCGTTATTCCTGGATGACGTCGGCGCCTTCGGGGATCTTGAAGTCGAACTGCGCGGCATCGAGTTTCTGGTTCATCTTCACCCCGAGGAACAGGATGTTGGTGCGCTGGCCGACGCTGTCGATCAGTTGCATGTCGTTGATCACGCCATTGCGGAAGGACAGGCGCAGGGTGTCGAACAGGGTGTCCTTGGCCTTCGGCTTGAGGATGAAGTCGACCACGTCACCGCCTTCCTTGTGGGTGATCTCGAAGTTCTCGCTGATCTTCGAAACGTCACCGGACAGCAGCAGGGCCGGGGTGTGGGTCAGGCGCTGGTCCAGGGTCTGGATGGTGACCTGCTGCAGGTCCGGGTCATACAGCCAGACCTTCTCGCCATTGGAGACGAGCAGCTGCTCCATGGGCTCGTCGGTGTGCCAGCGGAACAGACCGGGACGCTTGAGCGCCAGTTCGCCGGAGGTTTCCTGCAGCTGGGTGCCGGAGCCGTCCAGGGTCAGTTGGGAAAAGCGGCCAGTGATGGTCTGTGCCTTGTTGAGCATATCGGTCAGGCGGGAAATGGCTACCTGGTCGTCTGCCTGCACCTGGGAGGCGACAAAGCCGAGGGCAGCAACGAGCAGCATGCGGATCAGGCGCATGGGAATCCTCTTGAGTGAACCGTTCAGGGTTAATCGCGGATCGGCGCGGGAGCGACCACGTCGCGCGAGCCGTTGGAGTTCATCGGAGTGACCACACCGGCCATCTCCATGGCTTCGATCATCCGGGCAGCGCGGTTGTAGCCGATCTTCAGCTTGCGCTGGACTGCCGAGATGGAGGCACGACGGCTTTCGGTGACGAAACGTACGGCTTCGTCATACAGCGGGTCATCCTCGCTGCCCTCGCTACCACCCTCACCACCTTCGAAGCTCCCGGAGGCACCACCGCCCTCCTCCACACCGGCGAGGATGTCTTCGATGTAGTCAGGTGCGCCGCGCAGCTTCCAGGCTTCCACCACGCGGTGCACTTCGTCGTCGGAGACGAAGGCGCCATGGACACGTATCGGCAGGCCGGTGCCCGGCGGCAGGTAGAGCATGTCGCCATGACCCAGCAGTTGCTCGGCGCCGCCTTGGTCGAGGATGGTGCGGGAGTCGATCTTGCTGGAGACCTGGAACGCCATGCGGGTGGGGATGTTCGCCTTGATCAGGCCGGTGATCACATCCACCGACGGACGCTGAGTGGCGAGGATCAGGTGGATGCCCGCTGCCCGCGCCTTCTGGGCGATACGGGCGATGAGTTCTTCGACCTTCTTGCCGACGATCATCATCATGTCGGCGAATTCGTCGACGACCACGACGATGGTGGGCAACTGCTTCAGCAGGGGCGCTTCATCTTCCATGCTCTCGCGACGATAAAGCGGGTCGGGCAGCGGCGTGCCGGCCTCTTCGGCGTCCTTCACCTTGCGGTTGAAGCCCGCCAGGTTACGCACCCCCATCGCGGCCATCAGCTTGTAGCGGCGCTCCATCTCGGCAACGCTCCAGCGCAAGGCGTTGGCCGCTTCCTTCATGTCCGTCACCACAGGACAGAGCAGGTGCGGGATGCCTTCATAGATGGAGAGTTCGAGCATCTTGGGGTCGATCATGATCATCCGCGCCTGTTCAGGCGTGGACTTGAAGAGGATCGACAGGATCATGGCGTTCACGCCCACCGACTTACCGGAGCCGGTGGTACCGGCCACCAGCAGGTGAGGCATCTTGGCGAGGTCGGCGATGACCGGGCGACCGCCGATGTCGTGCCCCAGGGCCAGCGTGACCGGTGATTTGGCGTCGTCGTACTCGGTGGACGACAGCACTTCGGAGAAGCGCACGATCTGTCGGTCTTCGTTGGGGATCTCGATACCGACGGTGGTCTTGCCGGGAATGACCTCGACCACGCGCACGCTGATGACCGCCAGGGAACGGGCCAGGTCCTTCGCCAAGTTGGAGATGCGGCTGACCTTGACGCCAGCCGCCGGCTGGATTTCGAAGCGGGTGATCACCGGACCCGGGTGGACGGACTCCACCATGACCTCGACGCCGAACTCCTTCAGCTTGATCTCCAGCAGGCGCGACATGGCCTCGAGCGACTCCGGCGAGAAGCTTTTCTGCTTCTTCTCGGCAGCGTCCAGCAGGGAGATGGGCGGCAAGGTTCCTTCCACTGCGCTGTCGATGAACAGCGGGACCTGCTTTTCCTTCTGGACGCGTTTGCTGGGCTCGGCGGGCTTGGGTGGCGGCGGCGGTGCGATGGTGGGCGCCGGACGGCTTTCCCGCTCGGTCATGTGCCTGGCAAGGGATTCCTCGCGCTCGATCAGGCGTTCCTTGACCTTGGCCTGCTCGCGGGTGTCCTTGACGACCGGGGCTGCCACCTCGGTGACGCGGTCATCGACCTCGCGGAGCTTGGCAACCAGCTGCTTGCGCTCCATGCGGGCGTTCCACCAACGGGTGATCAGGCTCTGGATCAACTCCACCAGATCAAGGGTAATCTTGCCGGTCAGGTCCATCACCTTGAACCACGACAGGTCGGTGAACACGGTGAGACCAAACAGAAATAGGGCAAAGAACAGCAGCGTACTGCCCTGCACGTTCAACGCATTGACCGAGAGATGGGCGAGGCTCTCGCCCAGCGCGCCACCGGCAGAAGCCGGCATGCCGACGCTGTCCTGGAAGTGGATATCGGCCAGCGCGGCACCGGCCAGCACCAGGAAGACCAGACCAATCAACCGCCAGGAGAACAACCAGCCGCTCCAGTCGATGGGCTGGTGACGGTGGCGGAAGACCTGCAGCGTCTTGATTCCCAGTAGCAACGGGAAGACATAGGCGAAATAGCCCAGCGCCATGAACAGGATGTCGGCGGACCAGGCGCCCAGGCGGCCAGCGGCATTCTGGACCTGCTCGACGTTACTGGTGTGGGTCCAGCCCGGGTCGGTGGAGTCGTAGGTGAGCAGCGCCATCCAGAGATAGAGGCACAAGGCGCCCAGCGCAATCAGCGCTCCCTCTTTCAAGCGGGAGTGCAATTGCTGTCGCCAGACTGGAATCTGGGCAGAGGGGGTGGAATTCTTCAAACGCCTGGTTTCCTGCGCCATTGGCGCGTCCAAGATTCGATCAGGGGCGGAAAAGACGCCCATTGTACGGGTTTAACGCTCGGACGCCACAGCGCACACGGCGCTGCGGGTGCGTTTTGCTGACGCTTCCTGCTTCGGTGTAGCATAGCCCGCAGCGTCTTGCGCAGTGCTCAATTGGAGCACGCATTCTCTTTTGTGACAAAGACTTATGAGGCCTTTTTATGAGCGACGTCAAGCATTCACGCCTGATTATCCTGGGCTCCGGCCCAGCCGGTTATACCGCTGCCGTGTATGCTGCACGCGCCAATCTCAAGCCCACCGTCATCACCGGCATCCAGCCTGGCGGGCAACTGACCACCACCACTGAGGTGGACAACTGGCCCGGCGATGTCGAGGGACTGACCGGCCCGGCGCTGATGGAGCGCATGCAGAAGCATGCCGAGCGCTTCGACACCGAAATCCTCTACGACCACATCCACACCGCCGAGTTGCAGCAACGCCCCTTCATCCTCAAGGGCGACAGCGGCACCTACAGCTGTGACGCGCTGATCATCGCCACGGGCGCCTCCGCCCAGTACCTTGGCCTCCCGTCCGAGGAGGCATTCGCCGGCAAGGGCGTTTCGGCCTGCGCTACCTGCGACGGCTTCTTCTATCGCAACCAGGTTGTCTGCGTGGTGGGCGGCGGCAACACCGCCGTCGAAGAGGCGCTCTATCTGTCCAACATCGCCAAGGAAGTGCACCTGATCCACCGCCGCGACAAGCTGCGCTCGGAGAAGATCCTGCAGGACAAGCTCTTCGAGAAGGCAGCCAACGGCAACGTCCGCCTGCACTGGAACCAGACCCTGGACGAGGTGCTGGGCGACAAAACCGGTGTCACCGGCGTACGCCTGAAGAGCACCGAGGACGGTTCCACCCAAGAGCTGCAGCTGGCAGGCGTGTTCATCGCCATCGGCCACAAACCGAATACCGACCTTTTCCAGGGCCAACTGGAAATGCGCGACGGCTACCTGGTGATCCGTGGTGGCTCAGAGGGCAATGCCACGGCGACCAGTATCGAGGGCGTCTTTGCCGCCGGCGACGTAGCCGACCACGTCTATCGCCAGGCAATCACCTCGGCAGGCGCAGGCTGCATGGCTGCCCTGGACGCCGAGAAATTCCTCGACGACAGCCACTGACGATGAGGTCGGGCGGCCATGCCGCCCTCCCCTTCCATGCTGACCTGGCTGAATCGCGAAACCTACGACTTCCCTCCCTTGGAGCGCGCACTGCGTGAGCCCAACGGCTTGCTCGCCGCAGGCGGCGACCTGAGCGCGGAGCGCCTCCTCGCCGCCTATCGCCACGGTTGCTTCCCCTGGTTCCAGGAGGGGCAGCCGCCACTCTGGTGGTCACCCGACCCACGCACCGTCCTATCCCCCCACGAAGTCCACGTATCACGCAGCCTGGCGAAAATCCTTCGCCAGGGCAGGTTCGAGGTGAGCTTCGACACGGACTTCGCAGCCGTGATCCAGGGTTGCGCAGGCCCTCGCAGCTATGCAGACGGAACCTGGATCACCGACGCCATGCAACAGGCCTATATCGAGCTGCACCGGAGGGGCTTCGCCCACTCGGTGGAAGTCAGGCTGAACGGCGAACTGGTGGGCGGCCTCTATGGCCTGGCTATCGGCAAGCTGTTCTTTGGCGAATCCATGTTCAGCCGAGCAGACAACGCTTCGAAGGTCGGCTTCGCCACGCTGGCCACCCACCTCGTCAAGTGGGGATTCGTATTGATCGACTGCCAGATGCCCACCTCGCACCTCCAGAGCCTGGGCGCCTACGCCATCCCCCGCAGCGAGTACGCCCGCTACCTCCAGCTGTATCTGGACCAGCCGAACACCGCCGACTGGACCGTCGCCTAGGCGAGTCGCCAACCCTGACATACACTTGCGGAAGGCTTTTCCGAGGTTCCGCCATGACCGAGCTGGCCCGCTTGAAGTTCTATGCCACTCAGCCACACCCATGCAGCTATCTGCCCGGGGAACAGGCCACTACGCTGTTCCTCGACCCCAGCCAGCCCATGGACGTGGACGTCTATGCCGAGCTCTCGGAAATGGGTTTCCGCCGTAGCGGAGATCACCTGTACCGCCCCCACTGCCAACGCTGCACCGCCTGCGTTCCTGCCCGAATCCCCGCCGCACCGTTCAGCCCCGACCGCCAACAGCGCCGCATCCTCAAGCGGAACGCGGATATCGAAGTACGCGGAGTGAAACCCTCCTTCACCGAGGAGTACTACGCGCTCTACGTGCGCTACATCGAGGAACGCCATGCCGACGGCGACATGTACCCCCCGAGCCGCGACCAGTTCTCGACCTTCCTGGTCCGCGATCTTTCGTTCTGCCGCTTCTTCGAGTTCCGCCTGCAAGGACGCCTGGTCGCAGTAGCCGTTACCGACGTCCTGCCGAACGGTCTTTCCGCCGTCTACACCTTCTACGACCCCTCGGAAGAACGGCGCAGCCTGGGCCGCTTCGCGATTCTCTGGCAGATCGGCGAAACCCTGCGCCTGGGCCTTGAAGCCGTCTACCTCGGGTACTGGATCAAGAACTGCCGCAAGATGAATTACAAGACCCAGTACCGTCCAATCGAGCTCTTCGTGAACCAGCGCTGGGTCACTCTGACCTGAAGCCCTTGGCGAGCGGTGGCATTTTCGGGCACAATGCACGCCGTTTTTGCCAGGCGCCGATTGCACCCGGCCATTCTTTGATACCGAGGGCTCTACTGCATGTCGAAAGAAGACAGCTTCGAAATGGAAGGCACTGTCGTCGACACCCTACCCAACACCATGTTCCGCGTGGAGTTGGAAAACGGGCACGTCGTCACCGCGCACATTTCCGGCAAGATGCGCAAGAACTACATCCGCATCCTGACCGGTGACAAAGTTCGCGTCGAGCTGACTCCCTATGATCTGAGCAAAGGCCGCATCACCTACCGCGCCCGCTGATCGGATCCAGAAAAAAGCCCGGCAATCGCCGGGCTTTTTCGTTTGCCTGACTATCAGGCCATCTCGGCCGTCGTCTCGAACTCGAAAGCCAGCTCATCCCCCTTCACATCGACGTGCACCACGCCGCCGTGATCGGCCAACTCGCCAAACAGGATCTCCTCCGCCAACGGACGCTTGATCTTGTCCTGGATCAGGCGAGCCATGGGGCGAGCCCCCATCTGTACGTCGTATCCGCGCTCACCGAGCCATTCCCGCGCCTCGTCACTGACAACCAGCTGGACACGCTTGTCCTCCAGCTGGGCCTGCAATTCGGTGAGGAACTTGTCGACCACGTTCTTGATGGTCTCCATCGACAGACGACCAAACTGGATGATGGTGTCCAGGCGATTGCGGAACTCGGGCGTGAAGCTCTTCTTGATCACCTCCATCGCATCGGACGAGTGGTCCTGCTGGGTGAAACCGATGGACGCTCGCGCAGCAGTCTCGGCGCCGGCGTTGGTGGTCATGATCACGATCACGTTGCGGAAGTCAGCCTTGCGCCCGTTGTTGTCGGTGAGGGTGCCGTGGTCCATGACCTGCAGCAGCAGGTTGAAGACCTCGGGATGCGCCTTCTCGATCTCATCCAGCAAGAGCACGCAATGCGGCATCTTGGTAATGGCCTCGGTCAGCAACCCACCCTGGTCGAACCCGACGTATCCGGGAGGCGCGCCAATGAGACGCGAGACGGTGTGCCGCTCCATGTACTCGGACATGTCGAAGCGCACGAGCTCGATCCCCAGCGCTTTCGCCAGCTGGCGTGCAACCTCGGTCTTGCCCACGCCGGTAGGGCCGGCGAACAGGAAGGAACCGACCGGCTTGTCCGGGGACTTCAGACCGGCACGGGAGAGCTTGATGGCCGTCGACAGCGAATCGATGGCAGCATCCTGACCGAACACGGTGAGCTTGAGGTCACGTTCGAGATTGCGCAGCAGCTCCTTGTCGGAACTGGTGACGTGCTTGGGCGGAATGCGCGCGATCTTCGCGACGATATCTTCCACCTGAGCCACCTCGATCCGAGCCACGCGCTTCTCTTCCGGCTGCAGGCGCTGATAGGCGCCGGCCTCATCGATCACATCAATGGCCTTGTCAGGCATGTGGCGATCGTTGATGTAGCGAGCCGCCAGCTCTGCCGCAGCACGGAGCGCTTCGTCGCTGTACTCGATGTGGTGGTGCTGCTCGAAGCGCGGCTTGAGCCCCTTCAGGATGCCAATGGTGTCCTCGACAGAAGGCTCGACCACATCCACTTTCTGGAAGCGCCGCGCCAATGCGCGATCCTTCTCGAAAATGCCACGGAACTCCTGGAAGGTCGTCGAGCCGATGCAACGGATTTCACCCGAGGACAGGAGCGGCTTGAGAAGGTTGGAGGCATCCATCACCCCTCCGGATGCCGCACCCGCACCGATGATGGTGTGAATCTCATCGATGAACAGGATGGCATGGGGGCGCTTGCGCAGCTCGTTCAGCAGGGCCTTGAAGCGCTTCTCGAAGTCGCCACGGTATTTCGTCCCTGCGAGCAACGCGCCGAGATCCAGGGAGTAGACGACACTGTCGGCCAGCAACTCTGGCACCTGATTGTCCACGATGCGCTTGGCCAGCCCCTCGGCAATGGCGGTCTTGCCAACGCCAGCCTCACCGACCAGCAACGGATTGTTCTTGCGACGACGCGCCAGGATCTGCGCTACACGCTCAACCTCATTCTCGCGCCCCACAAGCGGGTCGATGCGTCCTTGCCGAGCAAGCTCGTTCAGGTTGCTGGCATAGGCATCAAGCGGATGGCCTGCCGAAGAAGACTCGCCGCTCTCCTCATCCTGCATTTCCTGCTCGCTTTCGTGCTGCTCGCCATGACCCGGAACCTTGGAGATGCCATGGGCGATGTAGTTGACGACATCGATACGGGCGACACTTTGCTGCTTGAGCAGGAAGACAGCCTGGCTCTCCTGCTCGCTGAAGATGGCGACCAGCACGTTGGCCCCGGTGACTTCACGCTTGCCGGAGCTCTGAACGTGGAAGACTGCACGCTGCAGGACGCGCTGGAAGCCGAGCGTCGGCTGGGTTTCACGATCCTCGTCGTGCTGAGGGATCAGCGGCGTGGTGGAGTCGATGAACTCCTGAAGGTCACGCCGGAGCTTATCCAGGTTGGCGCCACAGGCGCGGAGGACGGCGGAAGCAGCATCATTGTCCAACAGGGCCAGCAGCAGGTGCTCGACCGTCATGAACTCATGACGTTTTGCGCGTGCTTCCTTGAAGGCAAGATTGAGGGTGACTTCGAGCTCGCGGTTCAACATAGCTTCACCTCATACCCAAGTGGCCGGATTAACCGTCCTTCTCGATCTCACAGAGCAGCGGATGCTGGCTCTCTCTCGCGTATTGATTCACCTGCATAGCCTTGGTTTCAGCAATATCGCGCGTGTACACACCACATACGGCCCGCCCTTCGGTATGGACGGTCAGCATGACCCGCGTCGCCACTTCGCGGTCCAGGTTGAAGATGGTTTCCAGCACCTCGACCACGAAATCCATCGGCGTGTAGTCATCATTGAACATCACCACCTTGTACATGGATGGTGCCTTCAGGGCCGGCTTGGCTTCCTGAAGCACCAGGCCGGCATCATCACCGCCGATGTGCTCGGGGTGATCCTGATTGAATGTTAGTCGAATCTGGCTGCTTGCATGCATGCTGGAAAAAGCTTCTTGGCCGATGGAAAGGAACGCCCCATGGAGTTTGACCCGCTTCTCAGCCGGTCGCCGCATCGCCTTGACTAAAGGCAAAAGGGTGTTACAAACAAGGGATACCCACCTACGGGTATCAAGGGTTCCGCACCTTCGTCCGCCCGGTCGGGCCTGGCGCGGGGTCGTAGTGGATGATACTCCAGTGATGGAGTCCTTTGCAGAGGGATATCAGCATGGTTAGCGGTAAGGTCAAGTGGTTCAACAACGCCAAGGGGTATGGATTTATCCTCGCTGAAGGCCGAGATGAGGACCTGTTCGCCCATTACTCGGCGATCCAGATGGAGGGTTACAAGACCCTCAAGGCTGGCCAGCCGGTAAGCTTCGACATTATCCAGGGCCCCAAGGGCCTGCATGCCGTGAACATCAGCCCTGTCATGGCGGCCAGCGATACCCATGGCACCACTGCAGTTGCCACTGCCAAAGGTAGCGCCGTCGAAGCCTGACCCTGAAAGCTGGGGAAACGAAAAGGCCGGTCAAGTTGACCGGCCTTTTTTTGTTGCACGCCTATCGATCACATGTGCGTGATGATGGCGTCGCCGAACTCGGAGCAGGACTGCAGCTTGGCACCGTCCATCAGACGCTCGAAGTCGTAGGTGACGGTCTTCGCCGCAATGGCACCGTTCACGCCCTTGATGATCAGGTCCGCAGCCTCGCCCCAACCCATGTGGCGGAGCATCATTTCGGCGGAAAGAATCACCGAACCCGGGTTCACCTTGTCCAGGCCTGCGTATTTAGGCGCAGTGCCGTGGGTCGCCTCGAACATCGCCACCGAGTCGGACAGGTTGGCGCCCGGAGCGATACCGATACCCCCTACCTCTGCCGCCAGGGCATCGGACAGGTAGTCGCCGTTGAGGTTGAGGGTCGCAATCACGTCGTACTCAGCCGGGCGCAGCAGGATCTGCTGCAGCATGGCGTCGGCGATGACGTCCTTCACCACGATGTTCTTGCCAGTGCGCGGATTCTTGAACTGCATCCACGGCCCACCATCCAGCAGTTCGGCACCGAACTCCTGGCGCGCAATCTCGTAGCCCCACTCTTTGAAGGCGCCTTCGGTGAACTTCATGATATTGCCCTTGTGCACAAGGGTCACGGAGCTGCGGTCATTGTCCACCGCGTACTGCAGGGCCTTGCGAACCAGGCGCTTGGTGCCTTCCTCGGAAACGGGCTTGATACCGATACCGCAGTTCTCGGTGAAGCGGATCTTCTTCACGCCCATTTCCTCGGTGAGGAACTTGATGACCTTCTCGGCCTCGGGGCTACCCGCCTTCCACTCGACACCCGCATAGATGTCCTCGGAGTTCTCGCGGAAGATCACCATGTCCACGTCGCCGGGCTTCTTGACCGGGCTCGGCACGCCTTCGAACCAGCGCACCGGGCGCAGGCAAACGTAAAGATCCAGTTCCTGGCGCAGGGCCACGTTGAGGGAGCGGATACCACCGCCCACCGGCGTGGTCAGCGGGCCCTTGATGGATACGACGTAGTCGCGCACGGCCTCCAGGGTTTCCTTGGGCAGCCAGGTGTCCTGATCGTAGACCTGGGTGGCCTTCTCGCCGGCATAGACCTCCATCCAGGCGATCTTGCGCTCACCGCCATAGGCCTTGGACACGGCAGCGTCCACGACCTTGATCATTACAGGGCTGATGTCGACACCAATACCATCGCCCTCGATGAAGGGAATGATGGGGGTATTCGGTACGTTCAGGGACATATCCGCGTTAACGGTGATTTTGTCACCGACTGCCGGAACCTGGATCTTTTGGTATCCCATGCTGAGCTCCATATTGTGGTTTGAGAATGCTCTTGCGGCCCGTGAGCCTACTCCAAACGGGCGGTCATCGACCATATCTTCCTTAGTCGAAACATCGTGCCAGAGCCAGCCAACCGAAAGGAATGGTACACTGCGCGCCGTGACCTCATGGTCACCTGGGTCGAGCAGTCTGGGACCAGGCTCAACTGACCCTGAAGCGGCCAGACCACCATCATGATCGGGCCGAGCAACGCTCTACTGGCGCTCCATTACCCCTCCGCGGCAATTCTCGGCACTGCTCAACATCGGATCCGTTTGAGCGACTGCATCTACCGGTGCGCTACGAGAGTCTGTGCGCGTCCAGCATAGAAGAGAGTCAAACGTTAATGCCCAACCGTCCGAAGATTACCTACACCTTCACCGACGAAGCCCCAGCGCTCGCCACCTACTCCCTCCTCCCCATCGTCAAGGGATTCGCCGCCTCCGCCGGCATCGACGTGGAGACCCGCGACATCTCCCTCGCCGGACGCATCCTCGCCACCTTCGCCGACATTCTCCCTGCCGACAAGCGCATCGAGGATGACCTGGCCTACCTGGCGACCCTTGCGACCGCTGCCGACGCCAACATCATCAAGCTGCCGAACATCTCCGCATCGGTACCGCAGCTGAAGGGCGCCATCGCAGAACTTCAGGCACTGGGCTACAACGTCCCCAACTTCCCTGAAGATCCGCAAAGCGAAGAAGAGAAGGAAATCCGTGCGCGCTACACCAAGGTGCTGGGCAGCGCCGTGAACCCGGTCCTGCGCGAAGGCAACTCCGACCGTCGCGCCCCGGCAGCCGTCAAGGCGTACGCCCGCAAGCACCCGCACTCCATGGGCAAGTGGAGCATGGCCTCCCGCTCCCACGCCGACTACATGCGTGGCGGCGACTTCTTCTCCAGCGAGCAGTCCATCACCATGGCCAAGGCCGGTGACGTTCGCATCGAATTCGTCGGCAAGGACGGCCAGGTCGAGCTGAAGAAAAAGCTGGCCCTTCAGGACGGCGAAGTGCTCGACAGCATGTTCATGAGCTGCAAGAAGCTGCGCGCCTTCTTCGAACAGACCCTGCAGGACTGCAAGGAAACCGGCGTCATGTGGTCCCTGCACGTCAAGGCCACCATGATGAAGGTCTCCCACCCCATCGTGTTCGGCCACGCCGTCAGCGTTTACTACAAGGACGTCTTCGACAAGTACGGCGACCTGTTCAAGGAACTGGGCGTCAACCCGAACAACGGCATCAGCAGCGTCTACGACAAGATCAAGGCCCTGCCCGCCTCCCAGCAGGAAGAGATCCTGCACGACATCCACGAGGTCTACAGCCACCGCCCCGAAATGGCGATGGTCGACTCCGTCAAGGGCATCACCAACCTGCACATCCCCAGTGACGTGATCGTCGACGCCTCCATGCCGGCCATGATCCGCAACTCCGGCCAGATGTGGGGCAAGGACGGCAAGCAGAAAGACACCAAGGCCGTGATGCCGGAAAGCACCTACGCCCGCATCTACCAGGAAATGATCAACTTCTGCAAAACCAACGGCGCGTTCGATCCCACCACCATGGGCAGCGTACCGAACGTCGGCCTGATGGCGCAGAAAGCCGAGGAATACGGCTCCCACGACAAGACCTTCGAGATGACCGCAGACGGCACCATGCGCGTCGTTGCCGCCGACGGCACTGTCCTGATGCAGCACGAAGTGGAAGCCGGCGACATCTGGCGCGCCTGCCAGACCAAGGACGCCCCGATCCGCGACTGGGTCAAGCTGGCCGTCACCCGTGCCCGCCAGTCCAACACCCCGGCCATCTTCTGGCTGGACCCGGAGCGCGCCCACGACCGAGAACTGCAGAAGAAGGTCGAGCTGTACCTCAAGGACCACGACCTGACCGGCCTGGACATCCGCATGATGGGCTACAACGAAGCCATCCGCGTCTCCATGGAACGCATGATCCGCGGCCTGGACACCATCTCGGTGACCGGCAACGTCCTGCGTGACTACCTGACCGACCTGTTCCCCATCATGGAACTGGGCACCTCGGCCAAGATGCTCTCCATCGTCCCGCTGATGGCGGGCGGCGGCATGTACGAAACCGGCGCCGGCGGTTCCGCGCCCAAGCACGTGCAGCAACTGGTGGAAGAGAACTACCTGCGCTGGGATTCCCTCGGCGAGTTCCTGGCCCTGGCCGTCTCCCTCGAAGAGACCGGCATCAAGACCGGCAACGCCAAGGCCAAGCTGCTGGGCAAGACCCTCGACGAAGCCACCGGCAAACTGCTGGACAACAACAAGTCCCCGTCCCGCAAGGTCGGCGAGATCGACAACCGCGGCAGCCACTTCTACCTGGCGCTCTACTGGGCCCAGGCCCTGGCCGCCCAGGACGAAGACGCCGAACTCAAGGCCCACTTCGCCCCGGTCGCCAAGGCCCTGACCGAGCAGGAAGCCGCCATCGTCGCCGAACTCAACGGCGTACAGGGCAAGCCTGCCGAAATCGGCGGCTACTACCGCTCCAACCCCAAGCTGACCAGCCAGGTGATGCGCCCCAGCGCCACCTTCAACGCGGTCATCGACGGACTGGTCGCCTAAACGACCTGCAGCACCAGAAACCCCGGGCATGTCCCGGGGTTTCTTTTTCCGGCGCAGCCCTGCGAACATGTCGGCCCCTCAGAAGGAGCCACACCATGACCTGGCAACCCCACATCACCGTCGCCACCGTGGTCGAAGACCAGGGCCGCTTCCTCCTGGTCGAGGAAGAAGCCGACGGCCGGGCCGTCCTGAACCAGCCCGCCGGCCACCTCGAAGCCGACGAGACGCTGCCCCAGGCCGCCCTGCGGGAAACCCTCGAAGAGACCGGCTGGGAGGTTGAACTCACCGCCGTCACCGGCATCTACCTGTACACCGCCCCCAGCAATGGCGTGACCTACCAGCGCGTCTGCTTCGCCGCCCGCCCCCTGCGCCATCGCCCCGACCTGGCACTGGACGACGGCATCATCGGCCCGCGCTGGCTCACCCGCGACGAGTTGGCAGCCCAACAGGACCGCTGGCGCAGCCGCCTCGTCCTGCGCTGTGTCGACGACTACCTGGCGGGTGAGCGCTTTCCCCTGGCCCTGATCCGCGACCCGGCCTGATCGCCCCCATTCGCCGCAACTGGTAGAATCCCGTTCTTTTTTGCAGCAGCAACAGATTCCTATGTCCGATAAAGCCAACACCCGCGTCATCGTCGGCATGTCCGGCGGCGTAGACTCCTCGGTTTCCGCTCTCCTGCTGATGGAACAGGGCTACCAGGTGGAAGGCCTGTTCATGAAGAACTGGGACGAGGACGACGGCACCGAGTACTGCACCGCCAAGGAAGACCTGGCCGACGCCCAGGCCGTCTGCGACCGCATCGGCATCAAGCTGCACACCGCCAACTTCGCCGCCGAGTACTGGGACAACGTGTTCGAGCACTTCCTCGCCGAATACAAGGCCGGCCGCACGCCGAACCCGGACATCCTCTGTAACCGCGAGATCAAGTTCAAAGCCTTCCTCGACTACGCCCTGGTGCTCGGTGCCGACCTCATCGCCACCGGCCACTACGTGCGCCGCCGCGATATCGACGGCCGCACCGAACTGCTCAAGGGCCTGGACCCGAACAAGGACCAGAGCTACTTCCTCCACGCCGTCGGCGGCAAGGAAATCGCCCGCACCCTGTTCCCCGTCGGCGAACTGGAGAAGCCGGAAGTCCGCGCCATCGCCGAGAAACACGGCCTGGCCACCGCCAAGAAGAAGGACTCCACCGGCATCTGCTTCATCGGTGAACGCCGCTTCAGCGACTTCCTCAAGCAGTACCTCCCCGCCCAGCCGGGTGACATCGAGACCACCGACGGCGACGTCATCGGCCGCCACCACGGTCTCATGTACCACACCATCGGCCAGCGCCAGGGCCTTGGCATCGGCGGCATGAAGGACGCCAGCGACGAGCCCTGGTACGTCCTCGCCAAGGACGTCGCCCGCAACGTCCTCGTGGTCGGCCAGGGTAATGAGCACCCGTGGCTGTTCTCCCGGGCCCTGCTCGCCTCCGAGATCTTCTGGGTCAACCCCATCGAACTGGACGCCCCGCGCCAACTCACCGCCAAGGTGCGCTACCGCCAGGCCGACCAGGCCTGCACCCTGGAGAAGACCGCCGACGGCTACCGCGCCGTCTTCGCCGAGCCCCAGCGCGCCGTCACCCCCGGCCAGTCCGTGGTCTTCTACGACGGCGAGGTGTGCCTCGGCGGCGGCGTGATCGAGAGCGCCGAGCCCTGGTACAGCGAGGAACGCACCTGATGGCCCCGCTGAACGAACAGCTCATCGCCCTCGGCGGCGTCTTCGAAGCCGCCGCCCTGGTCGACCGCATCGCCAAGACCGGGCAGATCAGCGAAGCCCCCCTCGCCTGCATGATCGGCAGCCTGCTGGTGCGCGACCCGAAGAGCACCCTGGACGTGTACGGCGGCGACGACATCAACCTGCGCGACGGCTACAAGGCCCTGGTCAGTGCACTCGAACGCGAGCCCGCCAGCCTCCAGCGCGAGCCCCTGCGCTACGCCCTGTCGCTGCTCACCCTCGAACGCCAGCTGGCCAAACGCGACGACATGCTCGACCAGATCGGCAGCCGCCTCGACCAGATTCAACAGCAGGTCCAGCACTTCGGCCCGGCCCACGACAACGTCGTCGCCTCCTGCGCTTCGCTCTACCAGGACACCCTCAGCACCTTCCGCCAGCGCATCCAGGTGCATGGCGACATGCGCTACCTGCAGCAATCCACCAACGCCGCCAGGATCCGCGCCCTGCTGCTCGCCGGTATCCGCTCAGCCCGCCTCTGGCGCCAGCTTGGCGGCCACCGCTGGCAGCTGCTGTTCAGCCGTCGCAAGCTGCTCGCCGAGCTCTACCCCCTGCTGCGAGGGTGAGTCCAGCGACCGGTCGCCGGAAGGTGACCGGTCGGGCACGGCGACCGGGTCGGTTTTCATGTATGATGTGCGCCCTTTTCGTTGACCGACCTGCCCGAGACCCCCTCCATGCAGCTCTCTTCGCTCACTGCGGTTTCCCCCGTCGATGGCCGCTACGCCGGCAAAACCAGCGCCCTGCGTCCGATCTTCAGTGAATACGGCCTGATCCGTTTCCGCGTCCAGGTCGAAGTGCGCTGGCTGCAGCGCCTCGCCGCCCACGCCGGCGTCCCGGAAGTGGCGCCCTTCTCCGCCGAAGCCAACGCCCTGCTGGACAAGCTCGCCGAAGACTTCCAGCTCGAGCATGCCGAGCGCATCAAGGAAATCGAACGCACCACCAACCACGACGTGAAGGCCGTGGAGTACCTGCTCAAGGAGCAGGCTGCCACGCTGCCGGAACTGGCCAAGGTCAGCGAGTTCATCCACTTCGCCTGCACCAGCGAGGACATCAACAACCTGTCCCACGCCCTGATGCTGCGCGAAGGCCGCGACCAGGTGATCCTGCCGCTCATGCGCCAGCTGGCCGATGCCATCCGCGATCTCGCCGTGCGCTTCGCCGACGTCCCCATGCTCTCCCGTACCCACGGCCAGCCCGCCTCGCCCACCACCCTCGGCAAGGAAATGGCCAACGTCGTCTACCGCCTGGAGCGCCAGATCGCCCAGGTGGCCGCCGTCCCGCTGCTCGGCAAGATCAACGGCGCCGTCGGCAACTACAACGCCCACCTGTCCGCCTACCCGGACATCGACTGGGAAGCCAACGCCCGCGAATTCATCGAAGGCGACCTGGGCCTGACCTGGAACCCCTACACCACCCAGATCGAGCCCCACGACTACATCGCCGAACTGTTCGATGCCGTCGCCCGCTTCAACACCATCCTCATCGACTTCGACCGCGACGTCTGGGGCTACATCTCCCTCGGCTACTTCAAGCAGAAGACCGTTGCCGGCGAGATCGGCTCCTCCACCATGCCGCACAAGGTCAACCCGATCGACTTCGAGAACTCCGAAGGCAACCTCGGCATCGCCAACGCCCTGTTCCAGCACCTGGCCAGCAAGCTGCCGATCTCCCGCTGGCAGCGCGACCTGACCGACTCCACCGTGCTGCGCAACCTCGGCGTCGGCTTCGCCCACAGCGTCATCGCCTATGAAGCCAGCCTCAAGGGCATCGGCAAGCTGGAGCTGAACGCCCAGCGCATCGCCGAAGACCTGGACGCCTGCTGGGAAGTCCTCGCCGAGCCGGTACAGACCGTCATGCGTCGTTATGGCGTCGAGAACCCCTACGAGAAGCTGAAGGAACTGACCCGCGGCAAGGGCATCAGCCCCGAAGCCCTGCAGACTTTCATCGACGGCCTGGCCATCCCTGCCGAAGCCAAGGCCGAACTGCGCAAACTGACCCCGGCTGCCTACATCGGCAACGCCGTGGCCCAGGCCAAGCGCATCTGACGGGCAACCGCCTCCATACGCCCGGCCGTGCCGGGCGTTTTTATTTCACAGGTTCACTGCCATGACTTCCGATCTTCCCCTGCAAATCCTCGGCGGCATCTCTGCCCGCGAATTCCTCCGTGACTACTGGCAGAAGAAGCCGCTGCTGATCCGCCAGGCCATCCCAGGCTTCGAAAGCCCCATCTCCCCCGATGAGCTGGCCGGCCTGTCCCTGGAAGAGGAAGTCGAGTCGCGCATCATCCTCGAACACGGCGAGCGCCCCTGGGAGCTGCGTCGAGGCCCCTTCGCCGAGGACACCTACCAGAACCTACCCGAGCGCGACTGGACCCTGCTGGTGCAGTCCGTCGACCAGTTCGTCCCGGAAGTCGGCGAACTGCTGGAGCACTTCCGCTTCCTGCCCAACTGGCGCATCGACGACGTCATGATCAGCTACGCCGCCCCGGGCGGCGGTGTCGGCCCGCACTACGACAACTACGACGTCTTCCTGCTCCAGGGCCATGGCCACCGCCGCTGGCGCATCGGCCAGATGTGCGACGCCGACAGCGCGCTGCTGCCCCACGGCGACCTGCGCATCCTCGCCGAATTCATGGGCACCGATGAGTGGGTCCTGGAACCCGGCGACATGCTCTACCTGCCGCCGCGCCTCGCCCACTTCGGCACCGCCGAAGACGACTGCATGACCTACTCGGTCGGCTTCCGCGCCCCCAGCGCCGCCGAAGTGCTCACCCACTTCACCGACTTCCTCGCCCAGTTCATCCCGGACGAGGAGCGCTACAGCGACGCCGACATCCAGCCGGTCGAAGACCCGCACCAGATCCAGCAGGACGCCCTCGACCGCCTCAAGGCCCTGATCGCCGAGCACATGAGCGACGAGCGCCTGCTGCTGACCTGGTTCGGCCAGTTCATGACCGAGCCGCGCTACCCCGAACTGGTCACCGGCATCGAAGTCGATGAAGAAGCCTTCGTCGGCGCCATCGAAGACGGCGCCGTGATCATCCGCAACCCCAGCGCGCGCATGGCCTGGTCGGAAGTGGACATCGGCCTCGTGCTGTTCGCCAGCGGCCAGAGCCGCCTGCTGCCCTCCTCCCTGCGCGAACTGCTGCGCCTGGTGTGCTCCAGCGATGCACTGCACATCGAGAACCTCGGCCGATGGCTGGCCGACGAAGACGGGCGTAAGCTTCTGTGGGAACTGATCAAGCAAGGAAGTCTGGAGTTTGCCGATGAGTGAGATTCACGTCCGAATCGCCGACTGGCAGAAGGACAACGCTGACTTGCGACGCATCCGCGAGGCGGTCTTCATCGCCGAGCAATCCGTGTCGCCTGAACAGGAGTGGGATGCCGAGGATGCCGACGCCGTGCACTTCCTCGCCCTCGAGCACGAGTACGCGATCGGCACCGCACGCCTGCTGCCCGACGGCCACATCGGTCGCGTTTCGGTCCTCAAGGATTGGCGCGGCCTGCATGTCGGTGATCGCCTGCTCGAAGCGGTGATTGCCGAAGCCGAGCGCCGCGGCCTCAAGCAGCAGATGCTCTCGGCCCAGGTCCACGCCACGCCGTTCTACGAGCGCCATGGCTTCCGTGTGGTCAGCGAAGAGTTCATCGAAGCCGGCATCCCCCACGTGGATATGGTGCGCGACAGCCAATAGAGGTCCCCATGGAATCGAACGTCCCGGAAAACGAAGAGATCGAGGCCGAACTGCCTGCCATCGAATTCCATTCACCGGGGCGTTTCGATGTCCATAACCCGGTCCCGGACCTGCGCGAACCCGCCCCCTGGGAACCCGCTCCCTTCGTGCTCGGCCAGCACGACGCCCTGCAGCGCTTCGCCAAACCCGAGGAAGCCCGCCCCCACGCCCTGGCGCTTCTGCAACAGGCCCAGCGCAGCCTCAACCTCTACACGCCCGACCTGGAAGCCTGGCTCTATCACCACAGCAGCATCCAGACAGCCTGCACCCGCTTCCTCCTGGCCAACCCGCGCAACCGCCTGCGCATCCTGATCCGCGACGTGACCCGCCCGGTGAAGGAAGGCCACCGCCTGCTCAACCTCGTGCGCCGCCTGTCCAGCAACAGCCAGATCCGCCGGCTCAACCCGGACCACGCCAGCGAAGAGTGCGCCTACCTGCTGGTGGACGACCGTGGCCTGCTGATGCGCCCGGAGCTGGACAGCTTCGCCGGCTACGCCCTGTACAACGACCCCGGCCGCTGCCGCCTGCGCCAGGTCCAGTTCGACCAGGCCTGGGACCAGAGCGTCAGCGACCCCGACCTGCGGAGTTTCCTGCTATGACGCCACGCGCCCTGCTCGCCGCCCTGTGCCTGGCCCTGAGCCTGCCCCTGCAGGCCGCCACCGAAGTCATCCCGCTCAACTACCGCACCGCCGAGGACGTGATGCCGGTGGTGCAGTCGGTGATCGGCAACGAAGGCCGGGTCAGCGCCTACGGCAACCAGCTGATCGTCAATGCCTCCCCGCAGAAGATCCAGGAACTGCGCGGCGTGCTCGACAAGCTCGACACCGCCCCACGCCGCCTGCTGATCTCGGTGGACACCAGCGACAGCAACTACCAGGACGACCAGGGCTACAGCGTCAACGGCTCGGCCAGCGTCGGCGGCGTCGACGTCCAGGCCGGCCGTGGCGAAGTCAACGGCCGCGACCAGGTGCGCATCATCCGCCGCAGCACCGACAGCCGGGGCGGCGGCGTCCAGCAGGTCCAGGCCACCGAGGGCTACCCCGCCCTCATCCAGGTCGGCCAGAGCGTGCCCATCACCAGCGCCAGCACCGGGCCCTATGGGCAGGTCTACACCAACACCGAATACCGCAACGTCACCCGCGGCTTCTACGTCACCGCCAGCGTCACCGGGCAGACCGTGCACGTCAGCCTCAGCAGCAACCGCGACCGCCTCAGCCAGTCCCAGCCGGGCGCCATCGACATCCAGAGCACCGACACCCGCGTGAGCGGCCGGCTCGGCGAATGGATCACCGTCGGCGGCGTCAACGAATCCAGCCAGAGCGACAGCAGTGGTTTCCTGCACCGCCAGAGCACCCAGGGCAGCGAAAACATGACCCTGCGCCTGAAGGTCGACAGCCTCGACTGAGCCCCCTCCAACTGACCATCCGGTCGCACACACGACTTTTGTAGTAGTCACAAAAAAACACTACAAAAACGTTTGACGAACACTTGTTTGAGGCGCATGATGGCCCCGCTCCCGCTAACCAGGGGCCCTGAAACGGGCCTCCGGGCCGTGCTCCAGACCAACGAGCCGACCCGTGTTGTGTAGCCCAAAAGGCAGTGCGACGAGGTTGCGACTGGAACGAGGTTGTCCTGAGGGACGGGGAAGCACCGCGAAACTGGCAGACGAAACTTCACCCCTATTCGTGCGTCAAGGCATCCACGAGCCGAAAGCGCCACGGGTAGCGATCACCGAAGCCGCCTGCACCGTTCGTCTCAACCCCTCCCTCCGAGTTCACACTCGCTCTGGTCACATTCTCAGCGTACTGCGGTGAGCAACCCGCCATGGCCTTCCAGGTCCTTGCACGGGGAAGTTGGTGCTCAACCATACACATTTGAAGGATTGACCATGTCCGCATATCAGAACGAGATCAAAGCCGTTGCCGCGCTGAAAGAGAAGTACGGCAGCAGCTGGAGCGCGATCAACCCCGAGTACGCAGCTCGCATGCGTGTGCAGAACCGCTTCAAGACCGGTCTGGACATCGCCAAGTACACCGCGGCCATCATGCGCAAGGACATGGCCGAGTACGATGCCGACTCCTCCGTCTACACCCAGTCCCTGGGCTGCTGGCACGGCTTCATCGGTCAGCAGAAGCTGATCTCCATCAAGAAGCACCTGAAGACCACCAACAAGCGCTACCTCTACCTGTCCGGCTGGATGGTTGCCGCCCTGCGTTCCGACTTCGGTCCGCTGCCCGACCAGTCCATGCACGAGAAGACTGCTGTCGCCGGCCTGATCGAAGAGCTGTACACCTTCCTGCGCCAGGCTGACGCCCGCGAACTGGACCTGCTGTTCACCGCCCTGGACGCTGCCCGCGCCGCCGGTGACAAGGCCAAGGAAGCCGAAGTACAGGCCCAGATCGACGGCTACGAAACCCACGTCGTCCCGATCATCGCCGACATCGACGCTGGCTTCGGTAACCCGGAAGCCACCTACCTGCTGGCCAAGAAGATGATCGAAGCCGGTGCATGCTGCATCCAGATCGAGAACCAGGTTTCCGACGAGAAGCAGTGCGGCCACCAGGACGGCAAAGTGACCGTTCCCCACGAAGACTTCCTCGCCAAGATCAACGCCGTTCGCTACGCGTTCCTCGAGCTGGGTGTGGACGACGGCGTGATCGTTGCCCGTACCGACTCCCTGGGTGCCGGCCTGACCAAGCAGATCGCCGTGACCAAGCAACCGGGCGACCTGGGCGACCAGTACAACTCCTTCCTGGACTGCGAAGAGATCTCCGCTGCCGAACTGAAGAACGGCGACGTCGTGATCAACCGCGAAGGCAAGCTGCTGCGTCCCAAGCGCCTGCCGTCCAACCTGTTCCAGTTCCGTCAGGGCACCGGCGAAGACCGCTGCGTACTGGACTGCATCACCAGCCTGCAGAACGGCGCCGACCTGCTGTGGATCGAAACCGAGAAGCCGCACGTTGGCCAGATCAAAGGCATGGTTGACCGCATCCGTCAGGTCATCCCGAATGCCAAGCTGGTCTACAACAACAGCCCGTCCTTCAACTGGACCCTGAACTTCCGCCAGCAGGTGTTCGACGCGTTCGTCGCCGAAGGCAAGGACGTTTCCGCCTACGACCGCGCCAAGCTGATGAGCGTCGAGTACGACGAGACCGAACTGGCCCAGGTTGCAGACGAGAAGATCCGTACCTTCCAGCGTGACGGTTCCGCCCACGCCGGCATCTTCCACCACCTGATCACCCTGCCGACCTACCACACTGCGGCCCTGTCCACCGACAACCTGGCCAAAGGCTACTTCGCCGACGAGGGCATGCTGGCCTACGTGAAAGGTGTTCAGCGCCAGGAACTGCGCCAAGGCATCGCCTGCGTCAAGCACCAGAACATGGCTGGCTCCGACATCGGCGACAACCACAAAGAGTACTTCGCTGGCGAAGCGGCTCTGAAGGCAAGCGGTAAAGACAACACCATGAACCAGTTCCACTAATAGGAGCTGTTCACCGGCGGGCCTTCGGGCCCAGCCGGATGCCTCAAGGCCCCGGTAGCGATACCGGGGCCTTTTTTATTTGCACCTGCTGACCAGGGCGGAATACTCCCGCCTCGCCCGCCCCCGCCTTACTGGCCGTTGACCAGCCGCAGGCGCTTCTCGGTGAACACGCAGATCACCCCCGCGTTGTTGTGCATCACCGGATGGTTGAAGTCGCAATAGGCCGCCGCCACGCTCAACGGCAACTGCTCGTTGCCCCAGCGGGCCGGCTTGAACCAGGCCAGCTCGCCCTCCTTGCACAGCCGTGCATCGGCGTCGGAGGTGAAGGTGCACAACGCCGTCTGGTCCACCTGCTTGTCCAGGCAAGCGGTCAACGGCAGAACCATCAGAAGGGCCAGGAAGGGCTTGAAGGGAAGACGCATGCTGCTCACACCTCGGCAGTGGTTGAAGTGCCGATTTGAGCGAGCCGGCGCCCGCCAGTTCCGCAGCGCCGGGAAGAATTCGGTATCAGGCCCGATACCCTTCAGTCCGGCGAAGACGCCGCATCACTGGGCAACAAGTCACGGGCCAAGGCCTGGGCGCCCTGGAAGTCCAGACGCTCCACCCGCGCGGCAAAGGCAGCTGCCGCCTCCCGCAGGCTATCCGGAGCACGCCCTTTAAGCTCCCGCGCGCGGTCCAGCGCCTGGATCGATCCGCTGGCCAGCAGCTCCAGCGTCTGCTGCAGCACCTCACGCCAGGCGTCCTCATCCAGCGCCGGCAAGGGCTCCTGCCCCTGGCCAGTCGACGCATCCACCTGGAATTGCTCCAGCAGTTGCTGGTTGCTCTCCACCAGCAGCGCACGCATCTGCAGCAGCCAGCTCGGGTCTTCGAGAAAGGGAGCAGCCGTATCCGGGGTCAATCCACGGCCCCGGCTCTCCAGCTCCATGGCCAGGTGTGAAAGCGCCCTGGCTCCCATCGTCCCGGTACTGCCCTTGATGCCATGCAAGGCCGCCAGCACACCGCGCAGGTCGCCATCGTCACGGGCCTGCTGCAGTTGCTCCAGCTGACGCTCGGTCTCCTCGCGGAAGCTGACCAGCACCGTCTGCAGCAATGGCAGGTTGTCGGCAAAACGCGACAGGATCGACGCCGGCGGCTCCAGCAACACCTGCGCACCCGATTCGGCACGGGGGGGCGGAGGCTCCGGCAGCGCCGGGGTAGCCCCACCGGTCCAGAACAGCAGCACCCGGGTCAGTTGCTGGATGTCCACCGGCTTGCCGACGTGGTCGTTCATCCCCGCCTCCAGACAGGTGCGACGGTCCTGCTCCGAGGCATTGGCGGTCATGGCGATGATCGGCAGGGTGCGGCACCGTTCATCCAGGCGGATGCGCCGGGACGCCTCCAGGCCATCGATGTCCGGCATCTGGATGTCCATCAGCACCGCATCGAAACGCTCCGGCTCCGCCAGCACCGTCTGCACCCCCTCCAGGCCGCCCTCGGCCAGGATCACTTCCGCGCCCTCGCCCATCAGCAGCTCCGAAGCCACCTGGCGGTTCAGCGCGTTGTCCTCCACCACCAGCAGGCACAACCCAGCAAGGTGCCGGACCCGCGCTACACCGGCGGTAGGCTGGCCCACCGCCCCCTCCTCGCCCCAGATCGCCCGTTGCACAGCAGTGGCCAACTGCTGGGGCGTCACCGGCTTGGTGAGGAACGCCGCAAACGGTGCCCGTCCCTTCTGCTGCTGGTCCGCCAGCACCTCGCTGCCGTGGGCGGTGATCATCACCACCCGGGGTGCTGCAGCCCCCAGTGCCGCCAGGGCACGGCTGCTGGCCAGCCCGTCCAGCCCCGGCATGCGCCAGTCCATCAGCACCAGGTCGAACGGATCGCCCCGCCGCGCCGCCTGCTGCACCGCCGAGACAGCCGCCTCACCCGACATCACGTATTCACTGCGCCACCCCAGGGACAGCAGCGTGCGCAGCAGCACCTCCCCCGCCACCGGGTTGTCGTCCACCACCAGCAGGTGCAGCGGCGCATCCACGCACGGGCACTCGCTGCGCAGGGCGGCGACCGGCTCGCTGATGCCCAGCCGCACATCGAACCAGAAACGGCTGCCTTCTCCCGGCCGGCTTTCCACCTTCAGCTCGGCCCCCATCAGCTCCACCAGGCGCTTGCAGATCACCAGGCCCAGCCCGGTGCCGCCGAAGCGGCGCGTGGTGGACGCCTCGGCCTGGGTGAAGCCATCGAAGATCCGCTCCAGCTGCTCCGGGCTGATGCCGATGCCGGTGTCGCTGATCGACACCTGCAGCAACACCGAGGAGTCGTCGCAGGCCAGTTGACGGAAGGCCACCACCACCTGGCCACGGCTGGTGAATTTCAGGGCATTGCCACCCAGGTTGATCAGCACCTGCTGCAGGCGGAAGCTGTCCCCCACCAGGTGCAGCGGCAGGTTGGCGTCGAGGTCGAACATCACCTCTACATCCTTGTCGCCCTGGTTACCCGCCAGCACCACTGCCAAGTCGCGCATCAGCGACTCCAGCTCGAACGGGTGCGGATCGAGCTGCAGCTTGCCGGCTTCGATCTTCGAGTAATCGAGAATGTCGTTGAGCAGCCCCAGCAACGAGCGCGCCGCTGTCTGCGCCTTGAGCACGTAGTCCAGCTGGCGGTTGTCCAGCCCGGTGCCTTGCACCAGGTGCAGCATGCCCAACACCGCATTCATCGGCGTGCGGATTTCATGGCTCATGTTGGCCAGGAAGAAGCTCTTCGCCGCGCTGGCCGCATCCGCCTTGTCGCGGGCATCCCGCAGGCGCGACTCCAGTTCCCGCTGGGCGGTGATGTCGAGGTTGATCCCGGTCACCCGGGTGGGGCGTCCCAGGGAATCCCGTTCGATCTGAGCCGCCGCCTGGATGTAACGCACCTGCCCGTCCGGCCGCACGATGCGGAAGATCGGGTCGTAGACCGCCGTCCCGGCAATGGCGCCCTGGAGCTGCGCCACCACCCGGTCCATGTCGTCCGGGTGCACACGCTGGCGCCAATGGTCGAACGTGAGGCCTTGTTCCCGCAGGCTGCGCGGCTGTCCATACAGCTCGAACATGCGGTCGTTCCAGTGCAGCCGGTTGTCTTCCAGGAACCACGACCAGATGCCCAGGCCCGCCACCTCCGAGGCCAGCAGCAGCTGGTCGCGGGTGGCCACCAGCTCCTTGCGCTGGCGATGCTGCTCGCTGAGGTCGGTCACCACGCAGACCATGCGCTGCTCGCCACCCACCAGCATCGGTGCCAGGGTGACCTGCATGGGGAAGGCGCTGTCGTCACTGCGCCGCCCCCACAGCTCCATCCCGCTGGGCCCCAGCCCCTCCACCGGCTGCTCGTAGCCCGTGAGCAGTTCGTGGAAGCGCTCCAGGGACACGGGCTCGATCAGGTCCTCGATGGAGCGCCCGACCATATGCTCGGGCGATACCCCGAACACCACGCCACCCGCCGGGTTGAAGGTCTGGATGCGCCCCTCGCCATCGAAGGTGATCACCGGGTTCACCGCCGTATCCAGCACAGCACGGGTGGTCGCCAGGCTCTCCGCCAGGCGCCGCTCGGTGGCCTTGCGCTCGGTGATGTCGAGGGAAATGCCCAGGTAGCCGGTGATGCGCCCCTGCTCATCGCGCATCGCGGTCACCACCAGGGTCACCGGGAAGCGGCTGCCATCCTTGCGCACATAGGTCCACTCACGTGCCTCGGAACCTTCCAGCTCAGGCACCTGGACGAACACCCGGAACCCCTGCACCGGCTTGTCGTAATAGGCGGAAAGCTCCCGGCCACGGGCCACCACCTCTTCGGTCACATGCAGCAGCGCCGGCGTCTGGCGCCCCACCAGTTCCTCGGCCGAGTACCCCAGCAAGCGCTCGGCACCGCGGTTGAACACCCGGATCAGCCCGTCCGGGTCGGTGGCGATGATCGACACCTCGGTGGCCGCGGTCAGCACGCCGTCCAGCAGCACATTGGTGCGCAACAGCTGGGCTGTACGCTCGGCCACCTGGGTCTCCAGGCTGGCATTGAGCTCGAGGATGCGCGCCTCTGCCTGCTTCTGCGCCGTGATGTCACGCACCGTGCGCGAAATGCCCACCACCCGGCCCAGGCCATCCAGGATCGGCGCGATCGACAGGGCCACATGCACCAGGCTGCCGTCCTGGCGCCGGTAGCGGGTCTCGTAGAGGCTGATGCGTTCCCCGGCCAGCGCCTGGCGCAGCAATGTCTCTTCCTGCTCGTGGCCGCGCTCCGGCACCACCAGCCCGGCCAGGTCCTGGCCGATGGCCTGCTCGGCGCTGTAACCGAGGATCGCCTCGGCCCCCTGGTTCCAACTGGTGATCACGCCACCCAGGGTCTGGCCGACGATGCCATCGGCCGAGTTCTCGACGATGGCCGCCAGCCGCGCCTGCTCCGCCAGCACCTGGTGCTTGCGTCGGCGGCTCATCAGGCTCGCCCCCAGCAACGCCGCCAGCAGCAGGCTCAGCCCTGTCCCTGCCACCCACACCATCGCCGGAGGCGGCAGCGTCAGACGCTCGGCAAACGCCGGCAGCGCAGCCAGTTCGATCTCCCAGCGACGGCCGTAGAGATCCCGCAGGACCTTCTCCTGGTGGATTTCCGGCGCCTCGGCCGAATCCGGCGCGCTCTCGTAGAACAGCGGCTCGTCCGAATCCTCGGTGATGTCCCGCAGGCGCAGGCGCATCGTCTCGTCCACCACCTCCAGCCCCTGCAGCACCTGCTCGGTGATCAGCGGCGAATAGCTCCAGCCCAGGGCCTGACGCTCCCGCTCAGCCTCGGTCGCCGGCACCACCCCGCTGCGGTAGATCGGCATCAGGATCAGGAACGACTGGCGCGGCTTGCCCAGGGACTGCACCAGGGTGATCGGTGCCGTCAGCCGCACCTCACCACTGCGCATCGCCGACAGGGCCGCTTCACGGCGGTTGCGCTCGGAGGCGATGTCCAAGCCAATGGCGGGCTCGTTGCCTGCCAGGGGCTCGATGTACTGGATGATGAAATGCTCGCCCGGGTGGTCCGTCAGTTCATGGATGTCGAAATCCGCCGGCCCGTCGGCCCGCGCCTTGACCAGGAAACCGGCCAGCTCGGCCTGTGGCACACGGCGGATCAACCCGAAGCCCCGCGCACCCGGAAACTCTTTGGCGATATCGCGGGAGCGGGCATAGCGCTGGAAGATCTCCCGCGTCATGCCCCACTCCCCAGCGGTCAGCAGGCTGCCCCGGGTGCCGCGCAAGCCGTACTGGTAAAGCTCCAGGCGCTTGACCACCGCGTCCGCTGCGCGATCGGTCGCGGCGTGCAGCGCCTCGTGCAGGCGATCCTGGTTGGTGCGCTCCAGCAACCCCGCCAGCAGGCCAGTCACCAGCAGGCCGGCCAGCGCCGTGAGGAGCATGGCAACCAGTGGAACGGACACCTGCCCGCGGTTTCTCACTCGGCCTCCCCCTCGCCATCCAGAGTGGTCCAGCAGCGCGGGTGCTCACAGTGCTCGGCGAGGAAGCCACAGGCGTCCTCGTAGGGCAGCGGCCGGCAGAACAGGTAGCCCTGCATCAGCCGGCACCCCAGCTCCTGAAGACGCCGGGCCTGGCGCGGACACTCCACGCCCTCGGCCACCAGTTCCAGGTCCAGCGCCTGGGCCAGGCGGATGACCGCCTCGATGATGGCCGCATCACTGCGGTCGGTGAGCATCTCGCGGACGAAGCTCTGGTCGATCTTCAGCACATCGATGGGCAGGCGCTTGAGGTAGGCCAGGCTGGAGTAACCCGTGCCGAAGTCATCGATGGCGATGCGCACGCCGATCTCCTTCAGCGCCAGCAGGGTGGCACGGGTACGGTCGATGTCGTGGGCCAGCACCCCTTCGGTGATTTCCAGTTCCAGGTGGTTCGGCGGCAGGCCCGACTCCTCCAGGATGGCCGTGACCATGCCCAGGAAGCTCTCCTCGCGGAACTGCACCGCCGAGATGTTCACGCTCATGCACACCGGCCAGCCCATTGCGATCATCCGCTGGGCATCGTTGCAGGCCTGCAGCATCACGAACTTGCCAATGGGGATGATCAGCCCCGTCTCCTCCGCCAGGGGGATGAAGTCCGCCGGCGACACCAGTTGCCCGTCGGAGGTGCGCCAGCGCACCAATGCCTCCACGCCGCTGGGGCGGCCGTCGGTGACGTCCACCTTGGCCTGGTAGAACACCTCGAACACCCGCTGCTCCAGCGCCCGACGCATGTGGCGCTCGAGCATGTGGCGGGCCCGGGTGCTGTTCTCGATCTGCTCGGAGAAGAAGCGGAAGCGGTTGCGGCCTTCCTGCTTGGCCTGGTACATCGCCGCGTCCGCATAGCGGTAAAGCGACTCGAAATTGTCGCAATCATCGGGGAAAAAGCTGATACCGATGCTCCCCGACAAGTCATAGCGGTTGCCATTGATCAGCAGCGGCTGGGCGATGATCCCCAGCAGCCGGTCGGCAAAATCCCCCACCGCATCGAAGCCCTGCACGTCCGGCAGCAGCACCACGAACTCGTCACCGCCCTGGCGGCTCACCGTGTCCACCGAACGCACCGCTGCAGACAGCCGCTGGGCCACCTCGCGCAGCACCTGATCGCCCACGGAGTGGCCGATGGTGTCGTTGAGGAATTTGAAGTTGTCCAGGTCCAGCATCAGCATCGCCACCCGCCCCTCGCTGCGCCGGGCCTTCTGGATGGCCTGGGCTGCCCGGTCCTGCAACAGGGCGCGGTTGGGCAGACTAGTCAGTGCATCGAAGCAGGCCACCCGCTTGGCCTGCTCGCGCAGGTCCAGGTGGGCGCGCACATGGGCGCGGACCAGCGGCAGGTTGAGCGGCTTGCGGATGAAGCCCAGGGCACCGCTCTCCAGCGCCTTCAACTCGTTCTCCGGCCCGCTGTGGGCGGTAACGAACAGCACCGATGCTCCGCGCAGCTTGGGGTCCGACTTGATCGCCCGGCAGATCTCGAAGCCGTCCATCAGCGGCATCTGGATGTCCAGCAGCACCACGTCCGGGCGGCAGGCCCGCGCCACATCCAGCGTTCCCGTTCCCCCGTTGGCGACATGAATGGACGCCAGGTCGCGGATCGCCTCGCTGAGGATGAGGACGTCGCTGGCCTGGTCATCGACGATCAGGATCACCGGCTCGGAGCTGAAAGAATCCTGCATTCCCTGCTACTCGCTTTCCCTGATTGACAGAGAGACTAGACGAATATGGCACGGTGCCATTGGGCCGCCGGACGGTCGTCGGGCGAAGACGGAACGCCGCATGCCGCGCGGCGGCCTTCACTCAAGATAGAACAGCCGTGCAAGCTTGCAGGCGGCGTTTCAAAGCCGGCCATCGCCCGCCTATAGTGAGTGTCAGCCGGCCCTGCCGAGCGCCTTTCCCCCGTCAGAGTAGTGCCATGACACTCAAACGCATCGCCACCACCGACCTGCAATTGGGCATGTACGTTCAGGAGTTCTGCGGTTCATGGATGGACCACCCGTTCTTCCGCGCCAAGTTCGTGGTCAAGACCGACAAGGACCTGCAGCGCATCCGCAACAGCGATGTCCATGAAGTCTGGATCGACACCGACAAGGGCCTGGATATCCACCAGGACCAGCCCAGCGTCAGCGTCGAGGAGGCCGAAGCCGAGATCGACGCCCGCCTGGCCGCCGCCGAACAGGCGCCGCCCATCGAGCGTGCCGACCTGGAAAGCGAAGTCAGCCGTGCAGCCATGCTCTGTGCCAAGGCCAAGGACGCCGTGGTGAGCATGTTCAGCGACGCCCGCATGGGCAAGGCCATCAGCGTCGACGACGCCCAGGGCCTGGTGCAGGAAATCTCCGACTCGGTGCTGCGCCACCCCAATGCGCTGATCAGCCTGGCGCGGCTGAAGACCGCCGACGAATACACCTACATGCACTCCGTGGCCGTGTGCGCCCTGATGATCGCCCTCGCCCGCCAGCTCGGCCTGGGCGAGGCCCAGGTGCGCGAGGCCGGGCTGGCCGGCCTGCTGCACGACATCGGCAAGATGGCCATCCCCATGGACGTGCTGAACAAGCCCGGCAAGCTCACCGACGAGGAGTTCCAGTGCGTGCGCAAGCACCCCGAGGAAGGCGCGCGCATCCTGCTGGAGAGCCACCAGGTCAGCGCCCTGGTGCTGGACGTCTGCCTGCACCACCACGAGAAGGTCGACGGCACCGGCTACCCGCACCGCCTGGCCGGCGACCAGATCAGCCTGCTGGCCAAGATGGGCGCGGTCTGCGACGTCTACGACGCCATCACCTCCGACCGCCCCTACAAGCGTGGCTGGGACCCGGCCGAATCCATCCGCCGCATGGCCGAATGGAGCAAGGACCACTTCGACGAGCTGGTTTTCCAGGCCTTCGTCAAATCCATCGGCATCTACCCCACCGGGTCCCTGGTGCGCCTGGAGAGCGGGCGCCTGGGCGTGGTGATGGAGCAGCACGAGAAGTCCCTCACCACGCCCAAGGTCAAGGTGTTCTATTCCGCCCGGCTGAAGACCGCGATCCCCCAGGAAGTGGTGGACCTGGCCAAGCTCGCCGGCCGCGACCGCATCGTCGGCCGCGAATCCCCGGCGGACTGGAACTTCCGCAACCTCGACGAGCTCTGGTCCGGCATCCCCGATCCCCGGCGCAAGACCACCGGCTGAGGGTCACTAGAAGGCATGGGCCCGGTGCAATGCCGTCAACGCCTCGGCACGCAAC
>NZ_JYFT01000064.1:0-152226 GCF_000931385.1 Pseudomonas sp. FeS53a | reverse complement strand
ACGCTGGGCATGGATTCTCCTCTCGATCCGTTCAGACGCGATCATCACTGCACCCGGCCCAACCTTGTGAATGCGAGCTCAAGGCTCTGGATACCGTTCGGGCTGTTCGAGTGAGTGTGGAGGGGCGGAGCACTATCTACGTTGCAGGCTCGCGGCCTAAGGGTGGACACGGCTTCCTATCCCTCCCCCGATGATCAGTCGGGGACTATGCCCCTGGGGTGGGGCTGTAGTCGAGATACAAGGGTGGATCGCGCTCCACCGATCCACCTTTCGTTGCACGGTCTTCATCCCGGGATCGGAGTTACCCTCAACGCCTGCGTGCCTTCGATAGAGGCACCATCTGCCCATCGCAAAGCCGAAGACACGGAGTGACCATGAGCACCAACGCAGCCCCGCAGATCACGGCAATCGCCTTGGCCGATGCGTCACACATGGCCTTGCAGCACCTGGACTATGACCTCGAAACCCTGACGGTGACGCTGCGCAACTTGGAAACACAGAGCCTCACCTCCCTCCAGATCAGCGCCGTCGAGGGATTCCGCGTGCTCGACGAAGGCGACCTGCTGGAGTTCTGGCCCCACTGTTCCGGGAGTTGGCTGCACGAGATCACTGCAGGTGGCTGGCTCGATCAGGAGCGCCTTCGAACTGGATTTCTCAGTGGCGACCGAGCCCTCAAGGAATACCTCGTCGCCGGCGCGGACACGTGCCTCAACGTTCTGACCTGGGCAGCCATCACCGTGCCCCAGCAGTCATGTCCACCGCCTCCTGATTACACGCAGTAGGACGTCCCATTTTCCGTGTGTAGGCCCCCTGCTCCGCCGATCCACCTTTCGTAGCCCGGGCTTCAGCCCGGGACTGGCGTTATCCCCAAGGCCGCGAGCCCGGAACGTGTGGATGAAAAGAGCGCCTTCCCCCACGCGAGCCCCACTCACGACCACACGACCTCGTCCATCAACCGCCTGGTGGAGCCACAAGGCGGGCGCGCACGTGTTAGGGTCCACCCCTTTTCCCGTTCGGAAGCGCCCATGACCCACGCCGTGCCCTGTGCCGACAGCCCTGCCACCCGCCTGGCCACGCGCCTGGCGTTCTTCGTCTCCGGCTTCGGCATGGCCTGCTGGGCGCCGCTGGTGCCCTATGCGAAGGCGCGCCTGGACATCGGCGAAGCGGTGCTGGGGCTGTTGCTGCTGTGCCTGGGGGCCGGCTCGATGCTGTCGATGCCGGTGGCCGGTGTGCTGGCGGGGCGGATCGGGGCACGCCCGGTGATCCTGGTGGGCGGGGTGGGCCTGTGCTGCGCCATGCCGCTGTTGGCCGGCGCGGACTCCAGCCTGCTGCTGGCCCTCGCGCTGGCGCTGTTCGGCGCCTCCCTGGGCGCCATGGACGTGGCGATGAACATCCACGCCGTGGAGGTGGCGAACGATGCGCCGGTGCCGCTGATGTCGGGCTTCCACGGCCTGTTCAGCCTCGGTGGCTTCGTCGGTTCCCTGGGCATGACCGGCCTGCTGGCAGCCGGCCTGGCACCGCTGCCGGCGATCCTCGTCGCCCTGCTGGTGGTGATCGCCGGCCTCGCCCTCGCCGCCCCGCGCCTGTTGCGCACCCGCTCGGGCGGCAGCGGGCCGCTGTTCGTGGTGCCGCGCGGGCTGGTCCTGCTGCTGGGGGCGCTGACCTTCGCCATGTTCCTGGCCGAAGGCGCGCTGCTGGACTGGGGCGCCATCCTGCTGGTGGAGACGCGCCAGTTCGACCCGGCCAAGGCCGGGATCGGCTACGCGCTGTTCTCGTTGGCAATGCTCAGCGGCCGGCTCACCGGGGACCGGGTGATCGCCCGGCTGGGGGAATACCGCGTACTGGTGGGCGGCGGCCTGCTGGCCACGGCCGGCTTCGCGCTGATGCTGCTGGCGCCGCACACCGTCCTGGCGCTGGCGGGCTTTCTGCTGGTGGGGCTGGGCGCGGCCAATATCGTGCCGGTGCTGTTCAGCGCTGCCGGTCGCCAGAGCACCATGCCGGCCAATCTCGCCGTGGCGGCGGTAACCACCGTGGGCTACGCCGGCGTGCTCGCCGGGCCGGCACTGGTGGGCTTCGTCGCCCAGTGGCTGGGGCTGGTGACGGCCTTCGTGATCCTCGGGGTGCTGATGCTCTCGGCCCCGCTGACGGCGCGCTGGTTCGTGCGCTGACCCGTTCAGCGGTCAGCAGAGTTGTATCTCTCGCAAGCAGGCGCGGTGAGCGCCAGCAAGCGGTGGTTGTAGCGTTTGGCGAAATCCCGGGCCGGCTGCTGGAGTTCAGCCATTTCCTCGGTACAAACCACGTCCGAGGTGCCCGGCACGACTCGGGTGGGAAACGGCCCCAGGCACTCAAGTGTCGCCGGGGACAGCCCCGGAAGCGTCCCCGTGTAACCGAGGACGAGCATGAATTCGATACGCCCCGCACGGACTGCTTCCAGCGCCAGCGCCTCGGGCGACTGTTTCAGCAAGGCATTCAACGCGGCGGTCTCTTCACGCTGCGGCGGGCAATCCGGATCAGGATCAGCCTGAGCCTGAACGAGGACGACAGTGGACAAGGCAAGACCCCAGGCAAAAGCCGACCGGCTCATCACAGCTCCATGCAGGCTGGGCATCCCGGCCCGGCATCTGTCCGTTTAGCGAAGAGCAACGCTCACCCCTTCATCAACAATTCCGGCACCGCCCGCTCTTCGACGATGCGCGCCTGCACCCAGCGCAGCACCTGCTCTTCGCTCTCCAGGCGGTACCACTCGCCTTCCGGATAGAGGCTGGCGGTGGGGCCGAGGTCGCAGGGGTATTGGCACTGGGTACGGGTGATGTGCACGCCGCCTGCGCATTCCAGCTTGCCGGCGGCCTTGAGGGTCTCCCGCAGCTTTTTCCACAGCGGCAGCGCGCCCCGGCGGGTGCAGCGCGGGCCGTTGCACAGCAGCAGGCGCCGGGCATGGGGCGGGATGCAGGACCAGGCGTGGCTCTCCGGCAACGCTGGTACCTCGGCGCAGGCCAGGTGCAGTTCGGTACGCGCCACCAGGGCGCAGGCGGCGCCGGCCGGGTCGCTGTCGTACTGGCCCAGCAGGCTGGCGATGAACAGTTGCTCCGGAGCCGGGTACTGGCCGAGTTCGCTGCGTAGCCAGTCCAGGTGCGGCGGCGTGCTCTGCGGGTCGAGGTCGATCACCAGCAGCGGGCGCGGGCTGGCCTGTACGGCCTCGCGCAGGGCGTCGAGGCCGGTGCCGGTATCGATCACATCGGCCAGCGCCGCCTCGCCCCACAGGGCGACCAGTTGGCGGCGGAACAACTCGGCGAAGGCGCCCTCGGCGAGGTCGGGCCCGGCGAACAGCACGCGGGCGTAAACGGTGGCGGTCATGGTGTGTCCAGGTAGGGGCCGAGGGCCTGCCAGAGGGCCTCGACCGAGTCGAATTCGCGGGTCACCGGCGGCAATGCCGGGCGCTTGAGGATGAGCACCGGCAAGCCGCGCTCGCGGGCCACCTGCAGCTTGGGCTCGGTGGACTGGCTGCCGCTGTTCTTGCTGATCAGCACGTCGGTGCCGAGGCGCTCGAACAGCGCACGCTCCTCGTCCAGGTGGAACGGCCCGCGCGAGCCGATCACCTCGAAGCGCTCGCCGGGGGCCTGCCCCTGCAGGCAGCGCACCGTCCAGTGCTGGTGCTCGGGCACGCTGTGCAGGTGCTCCAGCGGCTCGCGGCCGAGGGTGAAGAAGGGCCGGCGGAACGGCGCCAGCGCGGCCATCAGGCCGGCCCAGTCGTCCACCTCGCGCCAATCGTCACCGGGGCCGGCCTGCCAGCCGGGGCGGCGCAGCGCCCAGCAGGGCACCCCGGCCAGCTCGGCGGCGCGGGCGGCGTTGTGGCTGATCTGCGCGGCATAAGGGTGGGTGGCGTCCAGCAGCAGGTCGATGCCTTCCTCGCGTAGGTACTGCGCCAGCCCGTCCGCCCCGCCGAAACCGCCCACGCGCACCTGGCAGGCCAGGTCCTGGGGCACCTTGCCGAGGCCGGCGAGGCTGTAGACATGGGAGGGGCCGAGGCGACGGGCCAGGGCCAGGGCCTCGGTCACGCCGCCCAGCAGCAGGAGGCGGCTCATGGCTTGAATGCTTCCAGCAGGGTGATGGGCAGGGCCGAGCGCCAGGTGTCGAAGTCCCCCAGCGGCTGGGCCTGGGCGACGGCAATGCGGGTCAGGCTGCCGCCGTGCTCGGCGCGGAAGGCCACCAGGGTCGCCTCGCTCTGCAGGGTCACGGCGTTGGCCACCAGGCGACCGCCCGGCTTGAGCCATGCCCAGCACTGCGCCAGCACGCCGGGGTCGGTGACGCCGCCGCCGATGAAGATGGCATCCGGCGCCGGCAGCCCCTCCAGCGCGGCCGGGGCTTCGCCGGCCACCAGCTGCAGGCCGGGCACGCCGAGGGCGTCGCGGTTGTGCTGGATGTGCGCCTGGCGCCCGGCGTTGGCCTCGATGGCCAGGGCGCGGCACGCCGGATGGGCGCGCATCCACTCGATGCCGATGGAACCGCAGCCGGCGCCCACGTCCCACAGCAGCTCGCCGGGGCGCGGCGCCAGGCGGGCCAGGGTGACGGCGCGGACATCGCGCTTGGTGAGCTGGCCGTCGTGGCGGTAGGCGTCGTCGGGTAGGCCGCAGGTGACCGGCAGCGCGCGGGTGCCGGGGTCGGCCGCCACCTCCACCGCCACCAGGTTGAGGTCGGCCACCGCCACGTCGCTCCAGGCGTTGGCCAGGCCGTCGAGCCGGCGCTCCAAGGGGCCGCCCAGGTGCTCCAGCACGGTGAGGCGACTGGCGCCGAAGCCGCCCTCGGCCAGCAGCGCGGCCAGGGCCGCCGGGGTACGGCCATCGTTGCTCAGCACCAGCAGGCGCGCGCCGGGGTGCAGGTGGCCGTTGAGCACCGCCAGGGGCCGCGCCACGGTGGATAGCAGCGTCACCTCCTGCAGCGGCCAGCCCAGCCGTGCCGCCGCCAGGGCTGCGGACGAAGGCGCCGACAGCACCTGCATCTCCTCGGCCGGCACCTGCCGCGCCAGGCTGGCGCCCACGCCGAACAGCATCGGATCGCCACTGGCCAGCACGCACAGGGCCGTGCCCCGCCGCGCCAGCACCGGCTCCAGGGAGAACGGGCTCGGCCAGGGCGTACGCACGGCACGGACGCAGCGCGGCAGCAGCGCCAGCTGACGCGGCGCCCCCACCACTTCAGTGGCCCCCAGCAGCGCATGGCGCGCCGCCTTGCCGAGGCCCGCATAGCCGTCCTCACCTATACCCACAACCGTCAGCCAGGGCTGCATGGAAACTCCCGTCTCTAGCGAGGTGTCAGCCGCTTGCCGTTCCGACAGGCAGCCTTTTCCTCATGTCGCGCAAAGCGGGCATAATAGCGTCCTTCATTGGTTGCCGGCGCCCCACAAGGACACCTCTAAAAACTACCTGCGTTGTCATCGCAGCGTTAAAAACAGGCTCAAAATGCTCATTTACCGTACGTAAACTGCGCTTTTTCGCCTGTTTTCGCCTTGCGCTGACCGCCTCGCCTACGTTTTTAGAGGTGCCCACACGGCGCTGGCCAGTGCCCATCCGGGCACTGAGGGAACACGGTCGCACCGTGGCTGCCCCCGCAACTGTAAGCAGCGAGTCCACGCACCCTGGCCACTGAGCAGCGCTCGGGAAGGCCGCGGAGGATGACGACCTGCCAGCCAGGAGACCTGCCGGTGAAACCAGTCGCGTGTGAGCGCATCGGGCGGGGTGTATCGATGCAAACGTGTCCCTGGGCTAGGGATATTCCGGTCGCCGCGACGCCAACCAGGGTGACCCGTTGAAACAGGCCGAATCCGCTGCCGCCACCGTCCGCCCCTCGGCCTGCCCGGGGTTGCTGCGCATCGTGCAATCCGGCGATGGCGGCATCTGCCGCATCAAGCTGCCCTGCGGCCGCCTCCAGGCCCGCCAGGCCCGCGCCGTGGCCGCTGCCGCGCAGCAGCACGCCAGCGGCGTGATCGAGGCCACCAACCGCGCCAACCTGCAGATCCGCGGGGTAAGGATCGGCGCCGAAGCGGCGCTGATCGACGCACTGCTGGCCGCCGACCTGGGCGCCCCCTCGCCGGGTGCCGACGACGTGCGCAACCTGATGGTCAGCCCGCTGCTGGGCCTGGTGCCCGGCCACGAGACGACCGCCGCCCTGGCCGACCGCCTGCTGGCCCTGCTGCAGGACACCCCGCGCTTCCACGCCCTGTCGCCCAAGTTCGCCCTGCTGCTGGACGGCGGCGAAGCCCTGGCCATGCTGGAGCACCCCCACGACCTCTGGCTCTGCGCCCTCGGGCCGCAGGCCGACGCCCTCTTCGCCTTCGGCCTGGCCGGGTGCCCGCCGCAACAGGCGTACGACGCCCCTGCCCTGGGCGCTGTGCACGCCGCCCAGGTGCCGGCTTTGGTGGAGGCGCTGCTGCACCTGTTCCTCGACCGCGCCCGCCCCGAGCAGACGCGCATGCGCCACCTGCTGGCCGACCTCGGCCCCGCCGCCCTGCTGGCGGAGCTGGAAGCCCGCCTCGGCGCGCCCCTGCATGCCGTGCCGGACTGGCGCCGCGACAGCGCCGGCGCCCTCGGCCACCTGGGCGCCGTGGCTGGCCGGCATGCCGGCGCCGCCGCCCCCCTCGGCCGGCTCGATGCCGAACAACTCATGGCCCTGGCCGACCTGGCGGACCAGCAGAGCGACGGACACTTGCGCCTCACCCCCTGGCAATCGGTGCTGCTGCCGGCACCCCGCGACCTCGACGGCACCCTCGCCGCCCTCGCCGCCCTGGGCCTGGTCACCGACCCCGACGCGCCCCTGGCCCGGCTCATCGCCTGCACCGGCTCCAGCGGCTGCCCACGCAGCCTGGCCGACACCAAGGCCGACGCCCTGGCCCTGGCGCCGCACCTGCCGCCCCGGGTGCAGCTGCACCTGACCGGCTGCCCGCGCTCCTGCGCCGCCGCCCACGTCGCGCCCTTCACCCTGCTGGCCCGCGAACCGGGCCGCTACGACCTCTACCAGCGCGCCCGCAGCGGCTTCGGCCTGCTGCTGGCGAGCGACCTCGACCTCGAACAGGCCAGCGCCCGACTGGCCGCCACTCCTGACAGCTGGAGCTCCACCGAATGATCGATTACATCCGCGATGGTCAGGAGATCTATCGCCATTCCTTCTCCATCATCCGCGCCGAGGCGGACCTCAGCGCCATCCCGCCGGACCTGGAGAAGCTCGCCGTGCGCGTCATCCACGCCTGCGGCATGGTCGACGTGGTGCAGGATCTGGCCTTCTCCCCCGGAGCAGGTGCCGCCGGCCGCGCCGCCCTGGCCGCTGGCGCGCCGATCCTCTGCGACGCGCGCATGGTGGCCGAAGGCATCACCCGCGCGCGCCTGCCGGCCAACAACCCGGTCATCTGCACCCTCAACGACCCCGGCGTGCCGGAGCTGGCCCGCGAACTGGGCAATACCCGCTCGGCAGTGGCCCTGGAGCACTGGCGCGCGCACCTGGAAGGCAGCGTGGTGGTGATCGGCAACGCCCCCACCGCGCTGTTCTACCTGCTGGAGATGCTCGACGCCGGCGCCCCGAAACCGGCGCTGATTCTCGGTTTCCCGGTGGGCTTCGTCGGCGCGGCCGAGTCCAAGGACATGCTCGCCGCCGACAGCCGCGGCGTGCCCTACGTGGTGGTGCGCGGCCGTCGCGGCGGCAGCGCCATGGCCGCCGCCGCCGTCAACGCCCTGGCCACGGAGGTGGAGTGATGAGCGGCAAGGGACGGCTGATCGGCCTCGGCGTGGGCCCGGGCGATCCGGAACTGATCACGCTCAAGGCCCTGCGCCTGCTGCAATCGGCCCAGGTGGTGGGCTACTTCGTCGCCAAGGCCAAGGCCAATCGCGGCGAGGGCGGCAACGCCTTCGGCATCATCGAGCAGCACCTGGCGGACACCCAGGTGCGCATGCCGCTGGTGTACCCGGTGACCACCGAGAAGCTGGAGCCGCCGCTGTCCTATGAAACGGTGATCAGCGACTTCTACGACACCGCCGCCCAGCAGGTGGCCGAGCACCTCGACGCCGGCCGCGACGTGGCAGTGATCTGCGAAGGCGACCCGTTCTTCTACGGCTCCTACATGTACCTGCACGACCGCCTGGCCGACCGCTACGAGGTGGAGGTGGTGCCCGGCGTCTGCTCCATGCTCGGCAGCGCCGCCGTGCTCGGCCTGCCGCTGGTGTACCGCAACCAGAGCCTCTCGGTGCTCTCCGGGGTGCTGCCCGAAGCTGAACTCAAGGCCCGCCTGGCCACCGCCGAAGCCGCCGTGGTGATGAAGCTCGGGCGCAACTTCGACAAGGTGCGCCGCGTGCTGGGCGAGCTGGGCCTGGCCGACCGCGCCCATTACGTCGAGCGCGCCACCATGGCCAACCAGCGCATCGTGGCCCTGGACGAGGTGGACCCGATGGCCTCGCCGTACTTCTCGATGATCCTGGTCCCCGGCCAGAAATGGAGAGGCTGATGAACGCCCCCGCCATCGTCCTCCTCGGCAACGGCGGCCTGGCCGTCGCCCGTCGACTGCAGGCGCTTTATCCACAGGCCCGGGTGCTCGGCCTCGCCGGCCGCGTCGACGGTGCCGACGAGCGCTACAGCGAGTTCGGCGAGACCCTGCGCGAGCTGTACCGCAACGACACCCCGATCATCGCCCTGTGCGCCGCCGGCATCGTCATCCGCACCCTCGCGCCGCTGCTCGCCCACAAGGGCGCCGAACCGCCGGTGCTGGCCCTTGCCGAAGACGGCAGCGCCGTGGTGCCGCTGCTCGGCGGCCTGGGCGGGGTCAACAGCCTGGCCCGCGAGATCGCCGCCTGGCTGGACGTGGCCCCGGCCATCACCACCAGTGGCGAACTGCGCTTCGGCACCTGCCTGCTGGATCCGCCGGAGGGCTACGCCCTGGCCGACCTGGAACAGGGCAAGCGCTTCGTCGCCGACCTGCTCGGCGGCCAGACGCTGCACGTGGCCGGCGAGGCGCCCTGGCTGGAAGCCGTCGCCCTGCCCCGCGACAGCGCCGCCAAGCTGACCCTGCACATCACCCCCGAACAACGCCCTGCCGCCCGCGACGAACTGCTGATCCACCCCCGCGTGCTGGTGCTGCGCGTGGAGAGCGAGGCCTCGGCCGAGACCATCCGCCAGGCCCTCGCCACTGCCGGCCTGGCCCCCCAGGCCCTGGCCTGCCTGGTGGCCGACCCGGCGCGCATGAGCGACGCCGGGCTGGCCGCCACGGCCGCCGAACTGGGCGTGCCGCTGCGCTTCGCCAGCGATGACACCGACCTGCCTGCACCGGTCGCCCGCCTCAGCACGCTGCAGCTGTACCGCGCCGACGCGCCCCTGGACCCGGCCCGCATCGGCCAGGCCCGGGGCCGGCTGACGGTGATCGGCCTCGGCCCCGGCGACCCGGCCTTCATGACCCCCGCCACCCGCCAGGCCCTCGACGAAGCCCAGGACCTGCTGGGCTACGAAACCTACATCCGCATGGCCGGCCCGCTGCGCGCCGACCAGGTGGCCCACTGCACCGACAACCGCGAAGAGCTGCAACGCGCCCGCCACGCCTTCGAGCTGGCCGCCAGCGGCCGCCGGGTGGTGGTGGTGTCGTCCGGTGATCCGGGCGTGTTCGCCATGGCCGCCGCCGTGCTGGAAGCCCTCGACGACTCCCGCGACCCGGCCTGGCAGCAGGTGGACCTGCAGATCCAGCCGGGCGTCTCCGCCGCCCTGGCCACCGCCGCCAAAGCCGGTGCGCCCCTGGGCCACGACTTCTGCCTGATCTCGCTCTCGGACAACCTCAAACCCTGGGACGTGATCGAACGGCGCCTCGACCACGCCGGCGCCGCCGACTTCGCCATGGCCTTCTACAACCCCATCTCCAAGGCTCGCCCCTGGCAACTGGCCCGCGCCCTGGAGATCGTCCGCCAGCACCGCACGCCCGAGACCCTGGTGGTGCTCGGCCGCGACATCGGCCGCCCGGCGGAGAAGCTCACCGTGACGACCCTCGGCGACCTCACCCCCGACCAGGTGGACATGCGCACCCTGGTGATCATCGGCTCCTCCCTCACTCGCCGCATCCCCCGCCCCGACGGCCACGAATGGGTCTACACCCCGCGCTGGTATCGCTGAGCCACGTCCTTCGGGATAACCCCAGTTCCCGGGCTGAAGCCCGGGCTACGACGGTGGATCGGTAGTCACCGGATGGCATCGCGGGCGGGGCGTGGATTGATGCGGTTCGCATAGCTCACCGCATCCTACGGACTCACACCGTTCCGGCGTTGAGACGGTGGAGCGCGATCCACCCGGCGCAGGCTCGCGTAGGTGGAATGACGCTCTTTTCATCCACCAACTCCCGGCACCCAGGCCTTGGGGATAACCCCCTAGATCGGCGCTCACCGGGTGGCGCCGAGGCCCCCGTAGGATGGGCTGAGCTGTGCGAAGCCCATCATGGCGGGCGGGGCTTGGGTTGATGCGGTTCGCATAGCTCACCGCATCCTACGGAGTCACTCCGTTCCGGCGTCGAGACGGTGGATCGGTGGAGCGCGATCCACCCTACGGCGCAGCAGCGGCGCGGGCTCGCGTAGGGTGGATGACGCTCTTTCATCCACCAAGTCCAGGCACACGGCCTTGGGAGGGGGCGGGTCAGGCGTCAGCCTGGGGGCGGCCTCGGCGGCGGAATTCAACGGGGGTTTCGCCGACCCAGCGTTTGAAGGCGCGGTAGAAGGTGCTGGGTTCGGAGAAGCCGGTGCGTTCGACGATCACCTCGATGCGTTCGTCGGTCTTGAGCAGCAGTTCCTTGGCCAGGCGGCAGCGGTAGTCGGTGACCAGGTCGTTGAAGCGTACGCCGGCCATGGCCAGGCGTTCGCGCAGGCGGCGGGCGGGCATGTTGAGGCGGGCGGCGACCTGTTCCAGGGTGGCGCCGCCGTCCACCAGCAGTTCGCCGATCAGCTCGCGCACCTTGCGCACCAGGTCCAGCCGTTCCACTTCCGCCAGTTGCCGACGGGCCAGGGACTCGTGCATGCGCAGCAGTTCCGGCGCGGCATGGCGCGAGGCCTTGTCCAGCACGGCGGCGTCGAACACCAGCGCGTAGCGCTCGGCGCCCAGGCGTGCCGGGCAGCCGTAGACCGCCTGGTAGCGCTCGGCCGGCGCGCCCTCGGCGTGCATCAGCAGCACCTCGCGGGGGATGAAGTCACCTTCGGTCAGCGCATGGAACAGGCGGATCACCGCCCCGGCGAGCATCTCCGGGAAGTGCCGGTTGCTGCCGATGCTCTGGCCCAGGGACAGCACGGCGCGGTCGCCGTCCACTTCCAGGCGGGCATTGAGGGTGTCAGAGAGCAGGCGCACATAACGCAGGGCGTGGCGCAGGCCATCGCCGAAGGTTTCGCTGGAGAGGAAGAGGTATTCCAGCAGCAAGCCATGGAAGGCCGGCAGGTGGCCGGCCAGGTAAAGGCCGACATGCTCCTCCCCGCACTCTTCCGCCGCGGCCCGCCAGAACTGGGCCTGGGCAGCATGGGGGAAGCGTCCGGCGGGCAGGCCGCCCGCTGGCAGGCCGAGCCGCCCCAACACCTTGTCAGGGTCGGCGCCGCTGGCGCGCAGGGCGTCGATCACCGCGCGCATCAGCGCCACGTCGTCGGTCAGGTCACGCATCATTTTCCGAATTCTTGTCATGCGAGGCGGGGGCCATCTTATGCAGCTTTTTACCGTGCGCTCAAGGCGCGCTTGAGCCGCCCGGACGGATTGACTGCCCTGCCAGGACGCCATGCGGCGCGGCCAATGTGCCGCCGGACGGGGCGGCTAAGCTGCATCGCGTTCGCAACGAGGAGATCGCCCATGGCCACCGACTGGCTCGACCTGCCCACCCTCCCGGCCCTGCCCGGCCTGTTCCTGCGTGCCGCCCTGCGCCGTGGTGCCAGCGGGCGCACCCTGCCCGACCTCGGCCTGCGCACCCAGGTGGAGGTGGATGCCCGCCACCTGGCGCGCTACCGCCAGGTCTGCGGCTTTGGCGACAACGGCCGGCTGCCGGCCACCTACCCGCACATCCTCGCCTTCCCGCTGCAGATGCAACTGCTGACCGACAAGCGCTTCCCCTTCCCGCTGCTCGGCCTGGTGCACCTGGAGAACCGCATCCGCGTGCTGCGCACCCTCGGCGGCCTCGGGCCGTTCCGCGTCAGCGTCGCCGTGCAGGACCTGCGCCCCCACGACAAAGGCGCCACCTTCAGCCTCATCACCCGCCTGGAGGACCAGCTCGGCCTGCTCTGGGAAGGCGACAGCCGCATCCTCTACCGGGGCCTGCGCCTGGACGGCGCCCCCGCCCCCCGCGAGGAGGTCGACGCCCTGCCGCTGACCGAGCTGGACCACTGGCGCGCCGCCAAGGACATCGGCCGGCGCTACGCCCGCGTCGCCGGCGACTACAACCCCATCCACCTCAGCGCCCCCAGCGCCAAGCTGTTCGGCTTCCCCCGCGCCATCGCCCACGGCCTGTGGAACAAGGCGCGCACCCTGGCCGCCCTCGGCGCCCACCTGCCGGATGCCGGCTACGAAGTGGAGGTGCGCTTCCAGAAGCCCGTCCTGCTGCCTGCCGAAGTGCGCCTGCTGGCCAGCGCCGCCGGCCCCAGCGGCCAGTTCGCCCTGCGCGGCAAGGACGACCTGCCGCACATGGCCGGCAGCTGGGCACCGCTGGCCGACTAGCGCCAGCGCCGCCCCCTGCGCGGCGCTTGCACCCCGCCGCCCCCGGCACCAAGCTATGCGGCCTCCCAGGAGAGCCGCATGAACCTCGACGCCATTACCCGCCGCCTGCACGCCATTCGTGACCACAACGACTGGCGCCAATTCCACAGCCCCAAGAACCTGGCCATGGCCGCCAGCGTGGAGATGGCCGAGCTGGTGGAAATCTTCCAGTGGCTGACGGAAGACCAGTCCCGCCAGCTCGACGCCGACACCCTCCACCACGCCGGCCAGGAAGTGGGCGACGTGATCCTCTACCTGCTGCTGATGTGCAGCGAGCTGGGCATCGACATGAACCAGGCCGTGCTGGACAAGCTGGCCGACAGCGAACGGCGCTTCCTGCCATGACTGACGACCGCCATTTCGACGCCCTCGCCGCGCGCTTCGCGGAGAAGATCTACGGCGGCGCCAAGGGCGCCATCCGCCTCGCCGTGCTCCAGGCCGACCTCGGCGAAGCCCTGCCCGAACGCCCCCTGCGGGTGCTCGACGTCGGCGCCGGGCTCGGCCACATGAGCCTCTGGCTGGCCCAGCGCGGCCACCAGGTGACCCTCGCCGAACCGGCCGAACCGATGCTCGACGGCGCCCGCGAGCGCTTCGCCGAAGCCGGCTGCCAGGCCACCTTCATCCAGGCCCCCTGGCAGGCCCTGCCGGAGCAGCTCGACGGCCGCTTCGACCTGGTCATCTGCCACGCCGTGCTCGAATGGCTCGCCGAGCCCCACGCCATCCTCCCGGCCCTGCACGCCCTCACCGCCCCGGAGGGCTGGCTGTCCCTGGCGTTCTACAACCGCGACGCACTCATCTACCGCAACCTGCTCAAGGGGCATTTCCGCAAGCTGCGGCGCAACCGTTTCGCCGGCGAAGGCCAGAGCCTTACCCCCCAGCGCCCGCTGGACCCGCGCGAGCTGGCCGCGCAACTCGGCACGCACTGGCGTGTCCAAGCGCAGAGCGGCATCCGCGTGTTCCACGACTACATGCCCAGCGAGTTCCAGGCCCGTGCCGAACTGGCCGACCTGCTGGAGATGGAACTGGCCCACCGGCGTCACCCGGCCTTCGCCGGCCTGGGGCGCTATCTACACTGGATCTGCCGCCCGCTATGAGCAGCGCCCCGGAAACGGGGCACCCAGAACCCGCCTCGACGGAGGCCACCATGCACCGCGCCACCCTCATCGTCAGCCTGCTGGTGCTCAGCGCCTGCCAGAGCCCCAACCCCTACCAGGCCCAGTCCCTGCCCATGCCGCCGGCCCCGCCCGGCGCCGCCACCCACTTCGACCGCAGCGCCTACCCCGCCGCCCCGCGCGACTTCGGCCGCTACCGCAGCTGGAGCTGGCAGGACGGCCGCCTGCCCGCCGGCAACACCTGGGTCACCCCCGAGCAGATGGCCGAGATCGTCAACGCCGGGCTCGACCAGCGCGGCCTGCGCCAGGCCCACGACCCGGCCGGCGCCGACCTGCGGGTGAGCGCCAGCCTGCGCTTCGAGAAACGCCTGCGCCAATACGAAGACCGCAGCGGCGTCTACTACGGCAACGACCCCTGGGGCGACCGCTACGGCGGCTGGGCCAGCGCCCCGCTGGTGCGCACCTACGAGGTGCAGGTGGCGGTGGTCTACCTGGAGTTCCGCGACGCCCGCGATGGCCAGGTGGTGTGGACCGGCAGCGCCGAAACCGACGCCAGCGGCGAGCGCAGCGACCGCAACCAGGCCCTGCGCGAGGCCACCGCCGAAGCCCTCGGCGAGTACCCGCCACGCTGAAGCGAACCCCTGACAGCGTGCAAAACCTTGACCCAGACCCTTGCCGGCCACCCCGGCATGGGATTGGATAGGCCCCCCGGCCCAGGAGACCCACCATGATCCGCCGCCTGTTCCTGCTCGCCTCCGTCCTGCTGCTGGCCGCCTGCCAGAGCGTGGAGATCGACCGCGACTACGACCGCACCCGCGACTTCGGCGCCTACCGCAGCTGGGCCTGGAAAGAGCCTGCCCTGCAGTACCGCCCCGACGACCCGCGCCTGAAGAGCGACCTCACCGAACAGCGCCTGCGCGACGCCCTCACCCAGCAGCTCGACCAGCGCGGCCTGCGCCCCGCCGCACCCGGCGCCCGTGCCGACCTGCTGGTGCAGAGCTGGCTGATCGTCGACGACCGCCAGCAGCAGGTCAGCACCAACTACGGCGGCTACTGGGGCGGCAGCTGGGGCAACTACTGGGGCGGCCCCGGCCTGACCGAAACCCGCACCTACGACTACCAGGTGGGCACCCTGCAGGTGGACCTCTACGACAGCAAGGACGGCAAGCTCGTCTGGCGCGGCAGCGCTGCCCAGATCCTCCCCGCCACCCCGCCCAGCCCCGCCGAGCGCGAAGCCGCCATCCGCGACACCATCGGCCGCATCCTCGACCACTACCCGCCTCGATGMCCCCCGCCATGCCCGCACTCAGCCACCGCCCCGTGGGCGCGGGTGACCTCGCCGAGGTCGTCCGCTTCCCCCGCGACGCCGACGAACTCTTCTTCGCCTACCCCCGCGCCACCTGGCCCTTCAGCGTCGAGCAGCTGGTCGACGCCATCGCCCAGCGCCAGGGCAGCACCGTCGCCCTGCTGGACGGGCGCATCGCCGGCTTCGCCAACTTCTACCAATGGGAACCAGGCGCCTACTGCGCCCTCGGCAACATGCTCGTGGCCGACTGGGCCCGTGGCCAGGGCGTGGCGCAGTACCTCATCGGCGTAATGGAACAGCAGGCCCGCGCCGGCTACGACGCCAAGCTGATGAAAATCTCCTGCTTCAACGCCAACACCGGCGGCCTGCTGCTCTACACCCGCCTCGGCTACCAGCCCCGCGCCATCGTCGAGCGCCAGGCACCGGGCGGCCAGCGCGTGGCCCTGGTGCAGATGGAGAAACCCCTAGTAGATAGCGCTTCATGACCCTTCGCCTCGCCCACCCCGCCGACCTGCCCGCCCTGGGCGACATCGAACGGCTCGCCGCCGAACGCTTCAGCACCACCCACCTGCCCGCGCACCTGCGCGGCCACACACTGCCGCGCGACGCGCTCCAGCGCGGGTTAGAGGCCGGGTTGCTGTGGGTGGTGGAACACGCCGGGCGCGCCGTCGGCTTCCTGCTGGCCGAGCGTGAAGGCCAGGGGCTGCACATCGCCGAAGTCAGCGTGCACCCCGACCACGGCGGCCAGGGCCACGGCCGCGCCCTGCTGGAGGCCGCCGCCGAACGCGCCCGCACCGAAGGGTTGCCCTGCCTCACCCTCACCACCTTCGCTGACGTGCCCTGGAACCGCCCTTTCTACGAACGCGCGGGCTTCCAGGTACTGGCCGAAGCCGCCTGCGACAGCGCCCTCGCCGCGCACCTTGCCGCCGAGCGTGAAGCCGGCCTCAGCGGGCGCGTGGCCATGCGGCGGGTTGTTGGCTGAGGGCGGAGCCACTGATAGACCGCGCGCCGATGAAAACTGAACGCCTCACCATGCGGAAGTAGAACCGCCCTCACTGCCCTCCAGCGCAGCACCGCACTGATCGTGCTGGTGTTGCCGCTCAGCCTGCTGATTGCCCAGCTCTTCAACGTCTCGGCCCGGCCCCATCCAATCCCTTTCCCTAGGGAAAGGGGCACAGACATAAAGCGCATTCCGAACTTGTCTTCGGCTCAGAAGGTTGGGCGGCGAAACCTGCCCCTTCAGGAGGCCGAGTGGAATCGTCGTGGAAGGGGTTGAGCGACATGGATGTCGCGAGAGCGCTGCCGAGCCAGGGATGGCCCGTCAGCGCGTGCCCCTGGAACGACGATGGAGCGAGGGAAGTCCCGCGCAGCGGGATCCGGATGCAGGGGCGAGCCTTTTTGGTTTCTTTTTTGGCGACTGAAAAAAGAAACTTGTAAGTTGTTCCACACCTGCTTCAGACCGCCAGAAACTAGATCTCCAGATCGTGGGCGAGCGAGGGTCGGAGCAGGTTCTTCTTGATTAACCCGAACGGTTGCCTGAGCTCAAAGCTCGTTTCTGCAAGTCAGGGTGAGAGAGGAATGCCATGAACCAAGAACTCCTCGTTGTCGGAATCGATATCTCGAAGAACTTTCTCGATGTCTTCGTCAGTGGCAGCGCTACGCTCCAGCGCTATGCCAACGACGCTTCAGGTAGGGCCCAACTGGCCACCGATATGCTGGCCTTGGCACCCAACCTCATCGTGGCTGAGGCAACGGGTGGCCTGGAGCGTCTCCTGATTGCGGAGCTGGCTGCACAGCAATTGCCGTTGGTACTGGCCAATCCAAGGCAGGTCCGTGACTTTGCCAAGGCATCGGGCCAACTGGCCAAGACTGACGCGTTAGATGCTCGGGTTCTCGCCACATTCGGGATCGCCATTCGTCCCACCGTACGGCCGCTACCCGAGGAGCAAGCGCTCGAACTGGCGGATCTAGTTGGGCGTCGGCGTCAATTGGTCGACATGATGGTCGCCGAGAAGCTGCGCTTGCAGCAGGCAGCAGGCAAGGCCTTGCGGCGTGACATCAAGCTGCATATCCAGTGGCTGGAAAAGCGCCTCAGAGCCAGCGATGCAGGGTTGAATGATGCCATTCAAAAATCAGAGATCTGGCGGGCCAAGGATGACTTGCTGGCTGAAGTGAAAGGTATTGGGCCCGTATGTCGAATCACGTTGCTGGCTCTACTACCAGAGCTGGGCCACCTGAACCGCAAGCAGATTGCGGCATTGGTGGGTGTCGCGCCCTTCAACCGGGACAGCGGCTACTACCGGGGTACCCGGCGAGTTTGGGGTGGGCGATCCGAAGTCAGGAAGGTGCTCTACATGGCCACGCTGTCGGCCATTCGCAGCCGCAACGAGGTCGTGCACAGCTTCTATCGGAGACTAAAAGAACAGGGAAACCCGGCAAAGTAGCGGTCGTCGCCTGCATGCGGAAACTGCTCACCATCCTCAATGCGATGCTCCGTGATCAGGCACATTTCAGGCCTCAAGTGGCTTGACGCTGAACACGGTTGCTCGCCCGGCGAGGCGAAACAGGTGACATCGGCAGAACTCGAAAATCAGCTTTGGCACCTAGCCTTATCCCCAGCCAGCTGCAGCAGACGGCGGAACTGTTCGATGGCCTTGTGGATATCGTCCCGGGTGTCGCCGTCCCAGTCCTCCACCGCATCCAATTCCAAGCGCAAGGCGTAGAGGCGCTGCTCGATCTCCAGCAGCTCATCCGGCCCGCACTCGCTCGCGATGGCGTCCCAGCGCTCGGCCGGTGTCGACACCCAGGGCGGCAGGTCGCCACGGGCGGCTTCGATCAGGTGGGTGAGGCGGCTCATGCGTCCGGCGGGGGGGCGTCGATGGGGCTGGTCTGGCCGGCCTCGGGCAGCACCTCCCCGGTCAGCAGCCACCAGCGGAACTGTGGATAAAACCGACTCAATTTCTCCAGCTCATCTGCGCCGAAACGTGCCTTGCCGCGCTTGATGCTCTGCCAGCGCACGTATTCCTTGCTGTTGACCTCGGCGAGGTCTTTCAAACTGGTTATCTCGAGCAGATGAAGCGCTCGATCAGCCATCCCTTCAGCCATGGAATCACACCAATATGGACCATTGCCATAAATCAAAATCTGTGGATAATGCAGCGATGGAAATAGTCCATATGCCGCATCGCCTGGAACGGCCGGAATACTGAAGGAACCCTCCTAGAACTGGAAGGGTTACTCCTGCACGGCTAGGAATCCGAGCGGCGCTATGGAGTACCTAATGGACCCGCTTGAAAGGAGATTGAGCATGGCTGACTTCACGTTCGATACCGCCTGCGCGCTGATGGGCCGCACCGCCTGGATAGAACTGAACTGGCCCGACGTCCCGGAGCCCACCTTCACCTGCGTGCATATCGTCGGCGTGGTGATGGCGATGGAGGGCGTCTACGACGCCCCGCACTTCCTCACCTTCCAATACAACGGCTCGCAGATGTTCCCGGAAGAACTCTTCTGGTCGGACATCCGCGCAGTGCATCCGGTAAGGACAGTGAAGAAGGGAGGGAACGTGGCGGAAGGCAGTGGGAGTCGAACCCACCCAGGAACGGCTGCCGTCCCCCACCGGGTTTGAAGCCCGGCCACGCCACCGGGCGTGATTGCCTTCCTTGTTGACCTGCAGGGCTTTCGCGTCAGCTCCGTTGCGACCTCACGTGGAGTGTCTACGAAGCGTCGATAGTTCGACGACCGCTAGCGCGTCCGCCTATGCCCTAGAGCGCGGCGAGCATATCGCATGAGCATCTTCATGCGCCAACGCATGGGATGTGCGCTTTGCGTAAATAGCTCTCTGCTAATCGCCAATAGCAATCATTGCTTGAGCTTTTCCCAGAGACAGGCTCTAGCCCGTCTTAGGTTCTGAACGAAACGCACGCTAGGAAACGTGGCGTGCTGATCAGGGAGCCAACCTCTGTTTGGGCTTACACCAACGTCTCACCCTGAGCCCCTTCTTCAGCGGCGGTTGGGGTTGGCCACGCTAATAATCTTTTGCAGCGTAAACATAGATTTAAGGTGAACAACGCCTATCAGGTGGCAGGGCGTTGATGATAAATCCGAACCTACAACACTTGGACACCCGGGCGAAATTGGAGCAGTGGGGGGATGAGGTGGCAAGCGGGTAAAGATAATTACGCTTTTGAATGACATATGAGAAAAACTGCGCAGGCGGGCCTTTCTAATAGCTGGATAAATATCAGAAACTTGCCCACCCATAAAATAAGCAGGAAACAAGAAGCCTCCCCTAGCCTGAATAAACGCATGAACAGGCAAGCACGGATAGGCACATTACCCCCTAGTCACTATCACGTATGGAATAAATATAATCAGACAGAAGTATCAAATCGAGATTAGCCATATAACCTTCTGCCGTTCGAGCCTCAGGCTTATAAAAACCCGAACTTCCGTCATGAAAATTCTCGGGCCTAAGTACAAAACGATTACTATCAGACAGACTCAGGTGCCACTCTGTCTCCCCGCTATATTCACGCATACCCCTCACCAATAAATCATAAACTCTACCAGCATCCTCAGGATGCAAATGGAATGAAATTCTTGGGTCTATCTCCAGATCTGTAACTTTATTAGGAGCCAAAGAAAACCACCCCACTCGCGCAAGTATCCTTAGCAAATCCAGAAAGATAATAACAGGAACATCACTACCCGAATAATTTCTCACCATTTAAAACCCCGAGCGCAGTAGCTGATTAGTTTCAGGAGCCAAAATGCGCCAGCTGAATCCATCAGAATTATACATCCTCAACATATCTAAATAGCTAGACTTCGCGATAGGAGCCGAAGACACAAATGGATCAAAAATATACTTTCCGTCGGTATATACAGAATGATATGCATAATTCAGATCTTTCCCAACCTGTATCATTGGTCCGACAGGACCTCCCCAACTGTATCTTTCTCCCCATCTGGCCTCCCTCCCCGCAAAAACAACAACCTTTCCCTCGCCGACTGTATTCAATAATCCGCACGCGACTGCAGTACAATAACTATTCTCGTTGATAACCAAATCCCTCAGCCTCTCGGACGCCGACAGGCTAGGCACCTTAATAAGCCCACTAAATTGTTCTGCAACAGCGACTTCCAACTTGGAGTTTATCGACCGGACCAGCGCACGCCCACCCGCCGAGACCCCAGACATAAGACTAGCCGCTTCAAATACACCGGAGCCAACTCGCTGATCTAAACTCGTTGGAGATAAAATGTCTGGAAACCAACGCATTCCAGCCCTAGTGACATCGCCCATAGGACCTGGAAGTAACATCTGATTACTTAGTTCCGATTTGTACATCCCTAAAGCGAAGTCACCCCAACTCTCAGGACCATTCAAAGAAAAAGCATTATAAAAAGCCAGACTCATATTATGAGTCGCCAATTGAAACCAACTTCCTCCACTTGAAACTTCTTCAAACACATACCCAGTAGGATCCACACCACTAAATGGTGAGTTAAGGCCATATGAATATCGATTAAAAACCTGAGAGTTACCTACATCCTGGTAAACTGTGTCAGTACTAAGAAATCTTCCAATCCCCGCATCATAGACACGACCATTCATATGTATCAGATTATTTGCTGGCAAATGCTCATGCCCTGTAAAACCACGCTTAGACACTTGCATTGGAAGTGGCGAATCGGACCAGTTTCCACCACGTAACGAACCAAACGGTGCATAAGCTGTTCGTTCAATGACACCAGCTGACTCGTTCGAAACCGTATCGATGGAACCAAGTTGATCTCTCAATTGATAAAAATACCGAGAAACACCAGTAGCTACATCCTTCTGGTACTGCAGATAGTCACCAATATAGCGATTTTGTTTTCGCCCACCATTATCAACAGTTTCTTCGAATTGTCCTTCATCGAGATAGAAGGAAGAACTATTAACGCTTTGCTGGAAAAAACGCCTCCGTTCAGGGTCATATTCAAACTCACTTACACCCTCTGCACTGGTTATTCTTAGAGGCTTGTCATAGACGCTATATACAACTTTCCTGCCCGGAGCACTAATCTGATTGCCGCGTGAGTCGTAACAGTAGAAACCTGATGCGCTCTGTAGCACGGCGTGAGGGCCTGGTTCAGCACCACCGCTAGCTTGGCAAACTGCCTGTCCCGCGGCGCTATAGCTCCCATATTGTAAGGTCGCGTTCATCGGATTCTGCAATACATTGCCAAGAGAGTCATACGCGTAGCCTCCCTGAATCACTTGCCCATTTAAAGTTCTTGTAGAGCTCAGTAGACGCTGAAGACCGTCATATATGAAAGTTTCCTTGTAACCTCTGGAGTCCTCACGGGTGGTTAGAACACCATTTTGGCTATAACTATAAGCAAGACTTTGAATAGGGCCTTGCGCGCCACTACTTTGTAGACTGGTTAACCAGTTTGTGCCTGGCGCATAAGAATAGTCACTAACTACGCCATTGCCATAAGTCACCCTAGTTATATTACCAATATCATCTTGGCTATTTATAGTCCGTAACGCTGTTCCTGTCGCAAGGTCGACCTCCCCAGCAGCATAACCATAGGCATTGTAGCGATATTGCAGATTAAGCCCAGAAGCATCAGTAATCTGAGCAAGGCGACTGAAACCATCGTAAACATAACTATCCAAATATGTCCGGGTCATGCCTCTTGCTTTAATATCGGTCAAACGTTGAATCAGTCGCGCCTGGCTGTCATAACCAAAAACTTGCAAGAAACTCTTATCCGCTTTCCCAACACCACTAAGCAGCCCAATTGCATTTGGGGCGCCATCAAATGTCCAAGCGGACTCATCCACGATCGTGCCCTGGGGGTTGATATCCAGCCTGCGGACCATCCGCCCTAAAAGGTCGTAATCCTGTCGAGTTTTACTACCATCGCTGGCCGTAGTTTCCTTAAGCTGCCCAGCTGCATCATAGGACATGACGCGTGTACCACTATTAGGGTCCTGTAGAACGACCCGGTTTCCGGCGAGGTCATAAGCCATCGTCACATCGGTTGCAGGGGAATTATTCACTCTGATGAATGTCAGGTTACCGTCTGCGTCATAGTTGTATCTGACGTTGCTTTCAACAGAACTACCAACTGCATTCTGGCTTAGCTCCAGCTGACCGAGAGCGTTATTTTCTCGACGCTCAATGCGTGTTTGAATGCCTCCCGCGTCGTAACTCAATGAATATTGGCGCCATGCCCCTCCACCTGCCCTTGCTCCATAGCTATAGGAAATCAGCGCACCGCCACTGACTTGTTGAGTAAGAGGTCGGTCAAAACTGTCCCACGTCGTCGTTAAATAATTAGGGGTAAGACTATAAGGCTCAGTTTTTTTGATACTACGTCCAAGTGAATCATACTGAGTATCGGTGTAAATCCACTCGCCAGAAAATCCTTGGTGGCGCTCTCGGATGGTACGCGCAAACTGATCGAGATAAGACCATCGCTCAGGCTTTCCTTGCCCGCCATTTGCACCGACAGTCCGCTTTTGTATCGCCATTACCGCGCCAACGGGACACATTGCACCACTACCGCATAAACTGAAGATGGTCTGCTCACTTGAGCCGTCTGGATGATGAACTGATACCTCTCTCCCGAACGCATCATATTCATAAGCCGTTACCAGCCCATTAACATCAGTGACAGTAAGTGGCTTACCGGTAAAGCGATCAAAGCTGTACCGCTCAGTATGTCCTATGGCATTTTGCTTTTTAGTTGCCCAAGGCCCATGAAACTCACCCTCTATAGTAGTTCTGGTGGCAAAATCAGCCCCTGCAGTAGTCGTGGACGTAACTCGACCATTTGCATCCCGCGTATAACTCAATGTGTACTCCAGAGACGGAGCACCAAAGTAACGGGTCTCGCTTGATACAGCTAGCGTGCCAGGTGCAGCAGTGAATTTTTTCGTGCGCGAACGAGTTTTTCCCGCATGAGTTGTCTGCTCAGATTGACTGGTTACAAAGCCCAATAACCATGCACTGTCATCATTGGATAATTGACTAGTTACTATTTTGGTGTGTATCGGTGCGCTCAAGCCAGATGCGGAGCCAGCTGTCCGAATGGTACTGACTTGTGGACTACCGTATGTATCAACTGATTGTGATGACTGCACGGCAGAGACCGGAGCCCCACCGTCGAACTGTTCTTGGGTCTGAAACTCTAGATATGGAAAGTACGACTTCCCAGTAACCGTCTCAATTTTGTTCCAAGTATTACTAGTGCGAGAGACCAGTTGCGCCTCCTGAAATACCTCCTCCTTGATCACTGCACCTATAAAAGGAAAATCTTGTCGCAAAGTCCGCACGGAAGCTCTTCCACGAGTCGTGTCTTTAGCTTCTATTGACGAAAACCCCAGAAACCCACGCCCTAAGCGATTAAGCCGCGCCCCGCTATATTTAATTTCTAGAACATTGCTACTACCAACTCCATTTGCTGTTAGAAGCTTGCTAACCACTGGTAGTCCAGAACGCACAACCGTGTCAGGGAACGCGACTCCAGAAGCAGGTGCGTGGATTGAGGGATTATTTAACTTACCATACTGAATTTCGACTAGATTCCCAGAGCCGTATGAGATCTTACTAAGCAGACTTGGAAAGTCTCGCACTTGCCCATGGAGTCTCCACTTAACGCCGTAAAAAAAGGGTTTCCCAGTAACATCATGCAGCAGATCAGGAAGACCCAGCATTATTTCGTCCACCCCCTTGCCGGTATAGTCACCAGGAAAGACTTCAAACGGATCAATTTTTACACCTTCCGGATTATATCCACAGCTGATAGCCATTCCTGAATAAAGCAATAACTCTAGTGCTTCCGCCGTACTATAATCTCCCCTAGCACGATTATCAGAAATAAGCCGATTAAAATCCGTAATCGACTTCCGGCAATATGGTTCTAGCTTAGCAAGATCAGAACTAAACTCCCTACTCAGCGCCACACCAGTAGGTATTTTCTCAAAAGAATTACCCGTATATCTAAGAAGATAAAATAGTGCATCCTGACCCGGGTACAAAATCTCCTGAGCGCCATCTCCATCATAATCGAATGCTCTTGTAGGATAGTCAGCAGCTGCCGAACGAGTTTTAAACAAGGGAAGAACTTCAGTGGATGGGTATGCAGTATCAATCCGTTGAAACATACTTCCCGAAGGAGATGAGCCTGTATTTAATAGAACTGACAGCGTACTATTTGAACCTTGCACCAAATAGTCCGACAGTCCATCACCGTTCAAGTCGGCGCTTACCGCACGATCTGCGTTCATCCCAGTGGACACAAGAGAGCTATCGCTTAGCACCACTCCCTTTTTCAGTACAGAACTATGAAGAACACCTAGCTTTTCCGTCATTATCTGAATGCCGCCAGCGGGATCATGTGCAATAGGTAAAAGCCAGCGATACTGAGATAGCGAAAAGCCAGACAGCCAATTAACTCGGGTAAATGTAGGTGCTTGAGTTGTCCCCCCACTCAAATAAATAGACCACTGACCGTTAACCGGCAATAAAAGATCATCCTTACCATCTTCGTTTGCATCTATAGCATTTCCTGCAATGTATGAATTTTGCAGCAATCCTGATGAGTACTTAACTATTATCCCATGACCGTCAGCCTGCCAAGTTTCGCTAACAGGAATATCTCCACTTTTTGTAATAGCCCACCACTGTAAAGTTTTTAATGGATTATTAACTTGCGAGGCAACAATCTTAAGGTACAATATTTCCTCTGAGCCGTCTCCATCGTAGTCAAAGCGACCAAGCGATAATGGCTGCTGAACTCCCTCATATAAAGTCTGATCCGAGATCGTAACCCCATTCGACTTTATTAGACCAACTCTCCACTTGTTTCCTGTGGAGATATATGTGCGCGCAAACTCCTTAGCGCCATCCCCATCCCAATCAATAGGCAAAAAAGTCTGACCTGCCGATCGACTTATGTATGTGCCTTGAGAGATTTGCACACCAGGCATCCACTGCAGTGCCTGATTGACATACTCGAACGACGCTGGGCTTTCACATTGCTTGCCACCGTTCCCCCAACGGCACGCCTGAATACTAGATAGAACCATATAGAGAGAGTTTTCTGGAGCTTGGTTATACGAAAATTTATATCGAGCCCTTTGAGTTCCGCCAACAGCAATATTTACAGCCGAGACTATTTTCAGGAGCTGACTATACCCACCACCTTGATATTTTCTGAGTGCCGCGACTGGCTGATACTCAAAACTTATACCTATGTCAGAATATGAAATCATTGTCGGCAGAAGTGAGTCCGAATTTGGATCATAATCATACTGAACACTATTCCCAAAGCCATCTACACTGGATTTAAGCCCCCATATATATTCAGCGACTTTACCTTTTGTTGAAATACTTGCAGAACCCCCTCCGTATATGAGTTTTTCGCCGCGCTTTGTCTTAACTTCAAAAGTAGGCGAGGTTGCTGTACCACTCTGTGTAATTCGACTAAAACCATCTATCTCGCCACGATAGACGCTACCTGGCTGTAGATACTGGCCAGAAACCAGCTTTAGATGGTTGCCGTCCAAACAAAGTTTGTCAGTGCCTGACAATGAAACAGGAATGGTGGAGCCTTCTTGGGCAATAGTTGAACCACAGCGATAGATTGCAGATATGCCTGCCATACTCCAAGAGCGGCCGAGCATCCCGTTATATCCCACGCCTTGGTATGTAATCGCCAGTGAAGGCTGCATACCATTGATGCCAGGAGGAACATCTAATGAGTGGCTAAACTGCACATTCCCATCTAGTCCCACACTCACAGAGGGAAGAGACAGATTTAAAATCTCATATGCCTCAGGAGCCCCCCCAAGAATTGCCACCTTCCCCTCCCCGCCCTGAGTCCGAGTTGCATATGTCCAACCTGTTCTTTCTAACGATGTTACAGTTGCTCCTTGACGTGGATGTGTTATCCGAACAGAGAGACTTCCGCCTAGCGCCTTACCTAAAAACTCGATTACTGATCCATTGTTAAAAGAAATATCCATCCCCAATTCTTGACCGCTGGCCTGAAATATCACGCTATCTTTGGATTCATCAGGACTGATAACCAGCAGCTCACCAGACGTTTCTAGCGGCTGAAGAATTAATTCTGAACGGGTGTCTCCATCCACATCTGCCGTGTAATGATGAAATGGGGCTGCCACCCACGCCGTACCTTCCAAACGACGCTTATCTAAATTGTAAATAACTTTGTAGCGAGCCCCATCGCGTAACAGAATCTGACTTTTGAAAGGAGGTTGATTAATAGACCCATCAACCGAAGTGAAGTTGATAGCTTTTAAATATATATCTTGGCGCCCATCGGAGTTATAGTCGCCCACATAAACTTCTAGATTTTCAACGCGCCACTCGGCGCAAAATGAAAAAAAAGGAAAAACAAGAAAAAGAGACGCACTTATAAATGCAATAATTCGAGACAGCATCGCTTTCGCCTTCCATAGCTTATGATTGGGATTTCTAGTGCAATGGTACGGATAGAATGCAAAAATCAGGAAGCTGTCAACGGCGCAGATACACTTTTCAAGGTGGCAAGCGCACTTCCAAACTTTGGTTGGCGCTGACTATAACCCTGTACAAAGAACACTTCCGTAGGCAGTGCAACGTGCAGGCTAGCGTAAAGCATGGTGGCACGATTTCTTGCCAACTTATCTTGGCAAATACCGAACTTAAGGCTCTCCTTCAGTCAGTCGGATAACCGCTAAATGCTGTTCCAGCTCTAGAATTTTTGACGATCGAATAGACGAGATAGTCTCAGTCCGACATCGAATCCCTTTCTGTAACTCGCGACAAGGAAATCTGTGCGATCAACATTGAACGCAACTAAGTGATCCTATACCTCCACAACAACCACCCATTGAGTCTGTAAAACCCCACCGCATGACCACTACCCAAAACCCCCGTCACCAAATAAAACGGCCAGCCATCCAGCAGAAACCGCGCCGTATGCCCACTGAACAACGGCTGCCCCTCCAACGCGCCACCCGCCGCCAGGGCATCCGGGGCGTTGCTGAGCAGTACGACGGCCAGCCCAAGCCCCGCGCCCCAGCAGAACCCCTCCCACGCCGCACGGCGTAGCCCACCCCGACCAGCCAGGATGGCGCGGGCCTGGCGGGTGCCCAGTGCCCACACGGCGATGGAAACAGGCAGCAGCCAGCAGGCGGAGAACAGCAGCGCGGCCTGTGCGTCAGGGGCGGCTGCCAGGGCGATGGCGCTCCAGCCGAACAGGAACAGGGCCGCATCCACGGCCCCGACGATCCAGGGTTTCATCCTTTGGCTCCTTCACCGGGCGGGGCGACGTCGTCGCCGATCAGGCCGCCAGTGTGCCCGGCACGGTGCGTCCTACAGGCCTTGCCGGGCGGGGCGCTCGCGGTGTGCCGGGGGCTAGGGGGTGAGCGGGTGTAGCCGATGCGGTCGAAGTGCTCCAGCAGCTGGATGCTGCGCTTGCGGCCGAGGCCGATGCGGTCGCGCCAGTGGGCGGCCTTGATGGTGCCGTGGGCGACCTGCAGCTGGCGGGCGTGCTGGGCGAGTTCGCGCAGGGTGGCGTCGGGGTAGAAGAGGTCTTTCACCACCTGGTGCAGGTGCCCGAGGCGGGCGAGCTTGCGTTGCAGCAGGCGCATGGCGCTTTCGTCCACGTTCAGTTCGCGGGCCAGGTCGCGGACCCAGGGCGGGTCGTAGCGGCCGGCCTCCAGCAGCGGCCAGATGCGCTGGCGCAGGGCTTCGTCGGCGTCGTTGAGCTGCACGCGGTGGCCGGGCAGGTGCAGCCAGGGGCCGCTGGCCTGGACGGCCTCGCGCACCATGAGCTGTTCCAGCAGGGCGATGAAGACCGGGCGCTCCAGTTCCGACAGGGCGTAGCGGCGCAGGCGGTCGCGGTCGGGGCCGAGTTCGTCGGGCTGCTCGGCGTGGAAGCGCGCGAGGCCGTCCAGCAGGCGGTTTTCCAGGGCCTGCCAGCGGGCGCGGGTGAACAGCCGGGGGCCGAGGCGGGTGTCGATCTGCAGGGTGTCGGGCGGCAGCTGCCAGCCGCTGCGGGGGCGGTTGAACTGGCGTTCGAGCAGTTGTGGGTAGAGGCCGTTGTCGGCGGCGTCGAGCAGGGCCGGCAGTGCCTGTTCCAGGCTTGCGCTGCGCAGGGCCTGGAGCTGGGCGAGGCGTTCGGTGCTGCGGCGGTTGCGCGCGGGGGCGAAGGGGTCGAGGACGCGGCCGCCGCCGAGGGKGCGCTGGGCGGACTGGTCGCGCAGCACCAGCCGGTCGCCATGCACCGCGTGGGCAGGGGCGTTGAGCAGCAGCTGGGCGAAGGCCTGCTGGCCGGGGGCGAGGCTGTTGCCTTGCAGCAGGGCGACGCGGCCGGTGACGTCCTGGGCGCCGAGGTGGACGTGCACGGGCGTCCAGTGGGCGAGCGGATGGGGCTCGCCGGGCAGCAGGTGCAGGTCGATGTCGATGCGGGTGGTGGGCGCGGCGAGGGCCGGCGCCAGCAGCCAGTCGCCCCGGTGCAGGTCGTCGACGGCGAGGCGCTCGCCGGCAAGGTTGATGGCGACCCGCTGGCCGGCGCGGGCGCTCTCCACCTGCTGGTTGCGGCTGTGCAGGCCGCGCACCCGCAGCAGGCGCCCGGAGGGGCTGAGCACCAGTTCGTCGCCGATGCGCACCTGCCCGGCGAAGGCAGTGCCGGTGGCGACCACGCCGGCGCCGGAAACGCTGAAGGCGCGGTCGATGGGCAGGCGGAAGAAGCCGTCGTCGCGGCGGGTGGCGGCCAGCAGGGACTCGCCCAGCAAGGCCTGGCGCAGGGCGTCGATGCCCTGGCCGCCGAGGCTGTCCACCGGGAACACCGGGGCGCCGGCAAAGGGGCCGGGGGCCAGCAGGACGGCGATTTCGGTGCGGACCTGGGTGATGCGCGCGGGCTCGACGCGGTCGATCTTGGTGAGGGCCACCAGGGCGCGGCGGATGCCGAGCAGTTCGACGATGGCGAGATGCTCGCGGGTTTGCGGCATGACGCCGTCGTCGGCGGCCACCACCAGCAGCAACAGGTCGATGCCGCAGGCGCCGGCGAGCATGTTGTGGACGAAGCGTTCGTGGCCGGGCACGTCGATGAAGGCGGTGCTCTGGCCGTCGCCGAGGTCGGCGTGGAGGTAGCCGAGGTCGATGGTGATGCCGCGCTCGCGCTCGGCGGGCCGGCGGTCGCCCTGCTGGCCGGTGAGGGCGGTGAGGAGGGCGGTCTTGCCGTGGTCGATGTGGCCGGCGGTTCCGACGATCACGGCAGGGCTCCGTCGAGGTGGGGCAGCTGGGCGAGGAAGGCGGGCTCGTCGTCGAGCTGGCGCAGGTCGAGCCAGAGGGCGTCGTCGTCGAGGCGGCCGATCACCGGGATGGGCAGGGTACGCAGGCTTTCCTCCAGTCGCCGCAGGGCGCGGCCGCGCAGGCGCTTGGGCTGCTGCGGGCGCAGGCAGAGGGCGGCGCTGGGCAGGCGGGCGACGGGCTGGGCGCCGCTGCCGATCATGCCCAGGGCGGGCTCGACGCTGACCTGCCAGATGGCGCCGAGCTGGGTGGCCAGGGGCGCGGCGAGGCGCTGGGCCTGGGCGAGGATGTCGGGCTGCGGGCGGCTGAGCAGGCGCAGGGTGGTGAGGCGTTCGGCGAGGCGCTCGGGGTCGCGGTAGAGGGCGAGCACGGCTTCCAGCGCGGCGAGGGTGAGCTTGTCCACCCGCAGGGCGCGCTTGAGGGGGTTCTTCTTGATGCGGCCGATGAGTTCCTTGCTGCCGAGGATGAGCCCGGCCTGGGGGCCGCCGAGGAGCTTGTCGCCGCTGAAGGTGACGATGTCGGCGCCGTCGCGCAGGGCTTCCTGCACGGTGGGTTCCTTGGGCAGGCCCCAGCGGGTGAGGTCCACCAGGGTGCCGCTGCCGAGGTCTTCCAGCAGGGGCAGGCCGTGGGCGTGGGCGATGCGCGCGAGGTCGGGGGTGGCGACGCTGGCGGTGAAGCCCTGGACGCTGTAGTTGCTGGTGTGCACACGCATGAGCAGGCCGGTGCGGGGGCTGATGACGGCCTCGTAGTCCTTGGCGTGGGTGCGGTTGGTGGTGCCCACTTCGACGAGCTTCACGCCGGCGCGGGCCATGATGTCGGGGATGCGGAAGGCGCCGCCGATCTCGATCAGCTCGCCCCGGCTGATGACCCCTTCCTTGCGTGCGCCGAGGCTGTTGAGGGCGAGCAGCACGGCGGCGGCGTTGTTGTTGACCACGGTGACGGCTTCGGCGCCGGTCAGCTCGCGGATGAGGCCGGTGATGAGGTCGTCGCGGTCGCCACGCTTGCCGCTGGCGAGGTCGAATTCGAGGTTGAGCGGGTAGCGCGCGGCCAGGGTGATGGCTTCGATGGCCTCCTCGGGCAGCAGGGCGCGGCCGAGGTTGGTGTGCAGCACGGTGCCGGTGAGGTTGAACACCCGGCGCACGCGGCTGGCGTGCCAGGCGGCGAGGCGTTCACCGGCGCGGCCGGCGAGCACGGCTTCGCTGAGTTCGATGGCGGCGAGCTGGCCCTGGCGGGCGGGCTCGCGCAGTTCGTCGAGCAGGTCGCGCAGGGTTTTCAACAGGGGCTCGCGGCCGTAGCGCTGCTGCAGCGGCGTGCAGGCGGGGCTGCGCAGCAGGCGGTCGACGGAGGGAAGGCGGGGGGCTGACATGGGGGATTCCTTGAGCGGCGTCCGGGTTAGCGCGTGCGGGTTCGGTAGCGCGGCTGGCAAGGGATTGCGCTGGGGCAATGCCTATTACAAGCGCGTCCCGCCATCGTCATAACGCGCCCTGACGTGGGAGCCAAAATACCTCGGGTGCCCACTCCGTACTCATGCGGAGCGGAAAAGGTGGGGCGGGGATAACGCCCCTTCAGGAGGCCGAGCGGAGTCGGTGCAACGGGGGTTGAGCGGTATGGATGCCGCGAGAGGCGCGATCTGGCCATGGATGGCCAGTCGCGCCGTGCCCCCGGGGCACCGATGGAGCGAGGGAAGTCCCGCGCAGCGGGACCCGGATGCAGGGGCAAGCCTTTTTGGTTTTCTTTTTTGTGGGCGGCATTCCGACGACTGAAAAAAGAAACTCGCCAGGCAAGGCGAAACAGGGGCTCGCAGCACACGCAGTAATGAGCTGGGCTCCCTGACCTGCTGGCAGCACGCGACGCGGACATAGCCATGTTCTCCAGCCCTCCCGTGGCCGGCCGAGTCCATTGGGGTTGGTTGCTGAGTCTAGGTGCTCATTCGCTCCCAGGCGCGAGCAACAGGTTCGGCGCACGTCGCAGATACCCCTCCTCCGCCAGGCGCAGGTCGAGGTCGAGGCTGGCGAGGTCGTCGGCCTGGGCGTCGGCGTGGCTGTCGTGCTCCAGGTAGCAGTGCTTGAGGTAGCCCTGGCAGCTGGGGCAGGTCTCGGCGCGCAGGGGCGCCTTGTCGGCCGGGCGGTCGTCGCGTTCGACACTGAGGTAGGCCAGGCGCTTGCTCTCCTGGCAGTGGCTGCACTTGACCCGCACGTAGTGCCATTCGCAGCTGCACAGGGAGCAGCTGAGGTAGCGCAGGCCGTTGTGCTGGCCGAGGTGGCGGACCATGCCGGCCACGGGCGGGGAGCCGCAGGCGGGGCAGACCACCTTGGCTTCGCCGTCCTGCACGCTGCCCTCGGGCAGTGCCAGCAGCCAGTGGCTGAAGGTGACCTGCAGGGCGCCCCCGAGGAAGGGGACGACGGCGGGCGGCAGCAGGTCGAACTGGCCGCTGAGCAGGCTGATGCCCCAGGCCTTGCGCTGGCCGGCGTCGGCCTGGCGCAGCTGCTGGAGGGCGGCGGCGACGGCGGGGTTGCCGGGGGCCGGCAGTTGGTCCAGCAGGGCATCCACGGCGGCCAGCCAGCCGTCGGCGCGCACCAGGGTTTCGAAGGGCAGCGGCGGCATGCGGTGCTCGCGGCTGCGGGCGACGGCTTCCGGTGCGGGGCCGGGCAGCGCGGGCGGGTTGTCGAGCACGCGCTGCTGGGCCTCGCAGAGGTCGGCGATCAGCAGCAGGTAGGCGCCCAGCGGGTGGCCGTCGGCGAGCTGGCGCAGGCGTTCGGCACGGCTGGCGAAGAGGTCGCGCTGCGGCAGGTGGAGGAAGGGCGGGATGTTCGCCGCGGCGGCGATCTGTTCCGGTTCGAGCAATTGGCCTGACACGCAGGACTCCTTGTGAAGGTGCTGGATGGGGCGAGGTCAGTGCTTGCCGTCGCCCTTCTCGATGGATTTGAACCAGGCGGCATGGTGCTTGCGCGCCCAGCCCCGGCTGACCCAGCCGTGGAGCATGGCGCCGATGGAGCCTTTGACCCAGATGCCGGCGTAGATGTGCACGAGGATGCTGAGGATCAGCACCCAGGCGGCGAAGGCGTGCAGCAGCGCGGCGAGGCGGATCAGGTCGATGCCGAAGAAGTGGCTGAAGTACTGGCGCCAGATGACGATGCCGGTGAGCAGCAGGGTGATCATGGAGGCCAGCAGGACCCAGAAGAGGATCTTCTGCCCGGCGTTGTAGCGGCCGACTTCGGGGAGGCGGTCCTCACGGTTGTTGATGACGTCCTTCATCTGCCGCAGCCATTGGCCGTCGCCCTTCTCCCAGCGGTTGTGGTGGGCGAAGCGCAGGGCCAGGACGCAGAAGAACAGGAACATCGCCACGCCCATGAAGGGGTGCAGGATGCGCGTCCAGGGGCCGCCGCCGAACAGGTGGGTGAGCCAGAACAGCGAGGGGTGGAACAGGGCCAGGCCGGACAGCCCGGCGAGGAAGAACAGGATGGCCACCGCCCAGTGGTTGCTGCGCTCGGAGGCGGTGTAGCGCTGGATGTCTTTGTTCATGTCGTACTCCGTAACCCGGGGGCGCGTCCCTGCGCCCCTGACCGGCCCTCGCCCGCTGGGCGAGGGGGTTGTCTGTCAACGCGGCGCCCTGGGGTCGAACTCGTGGACCGAGGGGTCGACCTTGTGCACCGCCGGCTCGCTGGGGGGCGTTTCGTCCTCTTCCACGCGGTTGGGGCCGACCCGCACGTAGTGGAAGAAGCCGAACAGCGCCACCGCGCCCATGGCCAGCAGGCCGAGGGGCTTGGTGATGCCCTTCCACAGCCCGACCAGCGGGCTGATGGCAGGCGCCTCGGGCAGGCCGGCGTAGAGCGCGGGCTTGTCGGCGTGGTGCAGCACGTACATGACGTGGGTGCCGCCGACGCCCTGCGGGTCGTACAGCCCGGCGTTGTCGTAGCCGCGCGACTTGAGGTCGACGATGCGCTCGGCGGCGTGCTCCTTCATGGCCTCCTTGGTGCCGAAGACGATGGCCCCGGTGGGGCAGGTCTTCACGCAGGCCGGTTCCAGCCCGACGGACACGCGGTCGGAACACAGGGTGCACTTGTACGCCTTGTGGTCCTTCTGCGAGATGCGCGGGATGTTGAAGGGGCAGCCGGTGACGCAGTAGCCGCAGCCGATGCACTTGTCCTGGTTGAAGTCGACGATGCCGTTGGCGTACTGGATGATCGCGCCGGGGCTCGGGCAGGCCGCGAGGCAGCCGGGTTCGGCGCAGTGCATGCAGCCGTCCTTGCGGATCAGCCACTCCAGCTTGTTCTCCTCGGGCTCGTGCTCGGTGAAGCGCATGACCGTCCAGGAGTCGGCCGTCAGGTCCATGGGGTTGTCGTACACCCCGTGGTTGTGACCGACCTCGTCACGCAGGTCGTTCCATTCGGAACAGGCGACCTGGCAGGCCTTGCAGCCGATGCACTTGGACACGTCGATCAGCTTGGCCACCTCGCCCAGCTGCCGCACGGACGGGCTGGGCGTGGTGGTGGCGGAGCGGGCAATGATGTCTTGTGAGGCCATGGCGCTGCTCCTATGCCTTTTCCAGCTTGACCAGGAACGACTTGAACTCCGGCGTCTGGGTGTTTCCATCCCCGACGAAGGGCGTCAGCGTGTTGGTCAGGTAGCCGTTGCGCGCCACGCCGGAGAACCCCCAGTGCAGCGGGATGCCGATCTGGTGGACGGTCTTGCCGTCCACCTCGAGCGGGCGGATGCGCTTGGTGACCACGGCCACCGCCTTGATGTAGCCCCGCTGGGACGACACCTTGACCCGCTCGCCGGCAACGATGCCCAGCTCCCGCGCCAGCGCTTCGCCGATCTCGACGAACTGCTCGGGCTGGGCGATGGCGTTCAGCCGGCAGTGCTTGGTCCAGAAGTGGAAGTGCTCGGTGAGGCGGTAGGTGGTCGCCGCATAGGGGAACTCGTTGGCGGTGCCGAGCATCTCGCGGTCCCCCGGGAACAGGCGGGCGGCGGGGTTGCTGGTGACCTTGCGGTTCTCCGGGTGCAACGGGTTGCGGCCGATGGGCGTCTCGAACGGCTCGTAGTGCTCGGGGAAGGGCCCTTCGTTCATCTTGTCGAGGGCGAAGAATCGCGCGACGCCCTCGGGGTTCATGATGAACGGGTTCATGCCCTGCTCCGGCGGCACGTCGGGCTTGTAGTCGGGCACGTCGGTGCCGCCCCAGGCCTTGCCGTTCCACCACACCAGGCGCTTCTTCTTCGGGTCCCAGGGTTGCCCGTTGGGATCGGCCGAGGCGCGGTTGTAGAGGATGCGCCGGTTGGCCGGCCAGGCCCAGGCCCAGCCGAGGGTCTGGCCCATGGCGTAGGGGTCGGCGTTGTCGCGGCGGGCCATCTGGTTGCCGGCGGCGGTCCAGCAGCCGGCGAAGATCCAGCAGCCGCTGGCGGTGCTGCCGTCGTCCCGCAGCAGGGCGAAGCCGGGCAGTTGCTCGCCGGCCTTGAGCAGCGGTGCGCCCGTGGCCGGGTCGTTGAGGTCGGCCAGGGCCTTGCCGTTGAACTCGCGGGCGATCTCGTCCGGGGCCGGCTCGTCGGGGCGCAGGTAGTTCCAGTCCAGCCCCAGGATGGGGTCGGGGAAGGCGCCGCCGTCGCGGGTGTAGGCCGCGCGCAGGCGGTGGAACAGTGCGCCCATGATGGCGATGTCGGTGCGGCATTGGCCCGGCGGCTCGGCGCCCTTCCAGTGCCACTGCAGCCAGCGCCCGCTGTTGACCAGGGAGCCGTCCTCTTCGGCGAAGCAGGTGGTGGGCAGGCGGAACACGGTGGTCTGGATGCTGGCGGTGTCGACGTCGTTGTACTCGCCGGCGTTGCGCCAGAACTCGGACGTCTCGGTGGCCAGCGGGTCCATCACCACCAGGTACTTCAGCTTGGCCAGGCTCTCCACCACCTTGCCCTTGTTGGGGAACGAGGCGATGGGGTTGAAGCCCTGGCAGAAGTAGCCGTTGACCTTGCCCTGGTGCATCAGGTCGAAGTAGCGCAGCACGTCGTAGGCCGGCACGTCGAGCTTGGGCAGCCAGTCGTAGCACCAGTTGTTCTCGGCGGTGGCGGACTTGCCGAACCAGGCCTTCATCAGGCTGACGTGGAACTTGCCGTAGTTCTGCCAGTAGGACAGCTGCCCCGGCCGCGCGGGCTTGGCGGCGCGCTTGGCGATGTAGGCGGCGTAGTCCTGCTCGGCGTCGCCGGCCAGGGTCAGGTAGCCCGGCAGGGAGTTGGAGAGCAGCCCCAGGTCGGTCAGGCCCTGGATGTTGGAGTGGCCGCGCAGGGCGTTCATCCCGCCACCGGGCATGCCGATGTTGCCCAGCAGCAGCTGCACCATGGCGCCGGTACGGATGATCTGCGAGCCCACCGAGTGCTGCGTCCAGCCGAGGGCGTACAGGATGGTCATGACCTTGCCGGGCGCGGAGGTCTCGGCGATCTGGCTCCAGACCTTCTGCAACTGCTCGGGCGGGGTGCCGCAGGTGCGGCTGACCACCTCGGGCGTGTAGCGGCTGTAGTGCTTCTTCATCAGCTGGAACACGCAGCGCGGGTCTTCCAGCGTCGGGTCGACGCGGGCGTAGCCGTCCTCGCCCTTGGCGTAGCTCCAGGCGGATTTGTCCGGGTAGGCGCGCTTGGCCTCGTCGTAGCCGTTGAACAGGCCGTCTTCGAAGCTGAAGCCTTCGTTCACGATGAACGACGCATCGGTGTAGTGCCGGACGTACTCGTGCTGGATCTGGTTGGTGGTGATCAGGTAGTTGATCAGCCCCCCCAGGAACGCGATGTCGGTCCCGGTACGGATGGGTGCGTAGTAGTCGGCCACGGAAGCCGAGCGCGTGAAACGCGGGTCGACCACGATCAGCCGGGCCTTGTTGTGGGCCTTCGCTTCGGTCACCCATTTGAAGCCACAGGGGTGGGCTTCGGCAGCGTTGCCGCCCATGATCAGCACCAGATCGGCATTCTTGATGTCGGTCCAGTGGTTGGTCATGGCGCCACGGCCAAACGTCGGGGCAAGACCTGCCACCGTCGGGCCATGTCAGACACGTGCTTGGTTATCGAACCCCAGCATGCCCAGTGAACGCACCACCTTGTGGGTGATGTAGCCGGCTTCGTTGGAGGATGCCGACGCGGCGAGGAAACCGGTGGTGAGCCAGCGGTTGACCGTCTGTCCGGCGTCGTTCCTGGCCACGAAGTTGGCGTCGCGGTCCGCTTTCATCAGCTGGGCGATGCGGTCGAGCGCCTCGTCCCATTCGATGCGCTTCCACTCGCTGGAGCCGGCTTCGCGGACCTCGGGGTACTTCAGGCGGTTGGGGCTGTGGACGAAGTCCAGCAGGCCGGCGCCTTTCGGGCAGAGGGTGCCGCGGTTGACCGGGTGGTCCGCGTCGCCCTCGATGTGGATGATGTTCTGCGCCACGTTCTTCGACGCATCGCCCTGGCTGTACATGATCAGGCCGCAGCCGACCGAGCAGTAAGGGCAGGTGTTACGGGTTTCGACGGTTCGCGCCAGCTTGAAATGGCGCACCTGGTCGGCGAAGGCGACCGGGGGTGCCATCCCCAGCGCCGCCAGGCTCGATCCTCCAAGGCCTACACCGCAGACCTTGAAGAACTGTCGACGGTTCATGTCCATCGTGGGTTCTCCTGCATCAGGCAAGGGAGCCGCTCTTCGGCGACTCTTCAGCCCCGGAAGCTTAGTCAAGCGAACCGCACCGCGCATGGATCCAGAGCAATGGTTTGACCGAAATGCCCGAGCGGCACGTCAACCGGGCCGTTATCCCGCCGGGCGCAACTTCCTATGGTGAAGGCCCTTCTCCCCGCGCCGGTCCGCCATGAACACAGCCTATCCCCACCTGCTCTCGCCCCTGCACGTCGGCCCGCTGCACCTGCGCAACCGCGTGGTGATGGGCTCCATGCACACCGGCCTGGAAGACCGCCTGCGGGACTTCGACAAGCTGGCGGCCTACTACCGGGAGCGGGCGCGGGGCGGCGTCGGGCTGATCATCACCGGCGGCTTCGCGCCCAACCGGGAGGGCTGGCTGCTGCCCTTCGGCAGCAGCCTGACCCGCGGCCTGGAAGTGCCGGCCCACCGCCGTCTGACCCAGGCGGTGCACACCGAGGGCGGGCGCATCCTGCTGCAGATCCTGCATGCCGGGCGCTACGGCTATCACCCGCTGGTGGTCTCGGCCTCGCCGCTGAAGTCCCCCATCAGCTGGTTCGCCCCGCGCGAGCTGAGCGAGCGGGGCATCGAGCGCACCCTGCGGGCCTTCGTGCGCTGCGCGCGGCTGGCCAAGGCGGCGGCCTACGACGGGGTGGAGATCATGGGCAGCGAGGGCTACCTGCTGAACCAGTTCCTCTGCCCGCGCACCAACCAGCGCCGCGACCGCTGGGGCGGCTCGCTGGAGAACCGCATGCGCCTGGCGGTGGAGATCGTCCGACGCATCCGCCGCATGGCCGGGGACGGTTTCGCCATCGGCTTCCGCCTGTCGCTGCTGGACCTAGTGGAGGGGGGCAACACCGCCGAAGAGGTGCAGCAGATCGCCCTGGCGCTGCAGGAGGCCGGCATCGACCTGCTCAACACCGGCATCGGCTGGCACGAGTCGCGGGTGCCCACCATCGTTACTTCGGTGCCGCGCGGGGCCTTTGCCGAGGTCAGCGCACGGCTGCGGCGCGTGTTGCGGGTGCCGGTGGTGGCCAGCAACCGCATCAACACCCCGGAGCTGGCCGAGGCGCTGATCGCCGACGGCCAGGCGGACCTGGTGTCCATGGCCCGGCCGCTGCTGGCCGACCCGCAGTTCGTCGCCAAGGCCGCGGCGGGCCGGCCCGAGGCGATCAACACCTGCATCGCCTGCAACCAGGCCTGCCTGGACCACGCCTTCGCCAACCGCCGCGCCAGTTGCCTGGTCAACCCACGGGCCGGCTTCGAGACCGAGCTGCGCTACCGCCGTACCCGCCAGCCCAAGCGCATCGCCGTGGTCGGTGCCGGGCCGGCGGGGCTTTCCGCCGCCTGCGTGGCCGCCGAGCGCGGACACCGGGTGACGCTGTTCGAGGCGGCGGCCGAGATCGGTGGGCAGTTCAACCTGGCCCGGCGCATCCCCGGCAAGGCGGAGTTCGACGAGACACTGCGCTACTTCCGCACCCGCCTGGCGGAGCTGGGGGTGGAGCTGGTGCTCAACCGCCGCATCGGCCCCGGCGAGCTGAGCGGCCATTACGACGAGGTGGTGGTGGCTACCGGGGTGCGCCCCCGCGCGCTGGCGCTGCCGGGCGGCGGGCACCCCAAGGTGCTCAGCTACGCCGAGGTGCTGCTGGGTGCGCCGGTGGGCGAACGGGTGGCGCTGGTGGGGGCCGGCGGCATCGGCTTCGACCTGGCGGCCTTCCTGCTGCAGCCGCACACACCGGACCCGGCGCGCTGGCGTGCCGAGTGGGGCATCGACCTGCAAGGCACCACGCCCGGCGGGCTGGTTCCGCCGCTCGCCCTGCAGCCGCAGCGGGAGCTGTGGCTGCTGCAACGCAAGCCGGCGCCCCTCGGCCGGGGGCTGGGTAAGACCAGCGGCTGGGTCCACCGCGCCCACCTGCAACGCCTGGGCGCGCGGATGCTGGGCGGGGTGGAATACCTGCGCGTGGACAACGACGGCCTGCACATCCGCCACGACGGACGCGAGCAGGTGCTGCCTGTGGATAACGTGGTGATCTGCGCCGGCCAGGAACCCGTGCGCGACCTGCACCCGGTGCAAGGCTCCGACCACCTGCGCCTGCACCTCATCGGCGGCGCCCGCCGCGCCGGCGAACTCGACGCCAAGCGCGCCATCCGCGAAGGCGCCGAGCTGGCGGCGCGGTTGTGAGGGGCGTCGAGATTCCTGGCGGCGCAGATAGACGCCGGTGGGCTGAAGCGGAACGCCGCCCAGCCCACCCTACGACCGATGCCTAAAGCTGTTTGGCTGCACCCTGTGGGAGCACTTTCAACATCGATGCGGTTCGCCGAGCTCACCGCATCCTACGGCCCCGCTCCGTCCGTAGGATGGGCTGAGCTGTGCGAAGCCCATCGGGATGGCGTGCGGGATCGATCCACCAACGCAACGCTCATGGGCCGCCGATACGTCGGCCTCTCGCACACCTGACGGATCGATGCGGTTCGCCGAGCTCACCGCATCCTACGGTCCCGCTCCATCCGCAGGATGGGCTGAGCTGTGCGAAGCCCATCGGGGTGGCTGCGGGATCGATCCACCAACGCAACGCTCATGGGCCGCTGGAGACGCCGGCCTCTCGCATACCTGACGGGTCGATGCGGTTCGCCGAGCTCACTGCATCCTACGGCCCCGCTCCATCCGTAGGATGGGCTGAGCTGTGCGAAGCCCATCGGGATGGCGTGCGGGATCGATCCACCAACGCAACGCTCATGGGCCGCTGGAGAGCGGTCGGCCTCTCGCATCCCTGACGGATCGATGCGGTTCGCCGAGCTCACCGCATCCTACGGTCCCGCTCCGTCCGTAGGATGGGCTGAGCTGTGCGAAGCCCATCGTGACGGGCTCCGGGCGAGGGACTTCGAGATTCCTGAAGCCGCTAGGCTTCACGCATCCCAGTCGGTGTCGTCCTGCAGGCGTTCGGCGAGGTGGTCGAGGAGCAGGCGCAGGGCGTGGGGCATTTGCCGGCGGCTGCCGTAGAGGGCGTAGATGCCGAGCACCTGGGGTTCGTGGTCGGGCAGCAGCTGCACCAGGTCGCCGCTGCGCACCAGGGCGGCCACCGAGTAGCGCGGTTGCAGGCTGATGCCCTGCCCCGCCAGCGTGGCCTCCAGCAGCACCATGGATTCGTTGGCGCTGAGCCGGCCGCTGACCGGCACGGCGCTGGGCTCGCCGTCGCGGAAGAAGGTCCACAGGCTGCGGCCGAAGTAGGAGTAGGTCAGGCAGTCATGGCGCACCAGGTCCTCGGGGGTGCGCGGCAGGCCGTGGCGGGCGACGTAGGCCGGGGTGGCGCAGACCACCGAGCGGCAGGTGCCGAGGCGCCGGGCGATGAGGTTGGGGTCGAGCTGGTTGGTGATGCGCAGGGCCAGGTCGATGCGTTCCTCGATCAGGTTGACCGCCTGGCTGTTCACCAGCAGGTCGATGCCCACGGCCGGATACTGCTGCTGGAAGCGGCCGATCTCGTGCACCAGCCAGGCCTGGGCGAAGGACTGGCTGCAGGTGACCCGCAGGCGGCCGCTGGGCGCCTCGCGGTGGTCACGCCCGAGGCTCTGCATGGATTCGGCCAGGGCGCAGACCTCCCGGCACTGCGGCAGCATCTGCTCGCCGGTGCCGGTCAGGCTCAGGCGCCGGGTGCTGCGGTGCAGCAGGCGTGCGCCGGCCCACTCCTCCAGCGCGGCGAGGTAGCGCGAGATCATCGCCCGCGACATGTCCAGGGCATCGGCAGCGGCGGTCTGGCTGCCCCGCTCCACCACTTCGACGAAGACCCGCATGGCAGTGATCCGATCCATGTCTATGCTCGCTATGTGCAACAAAGAAGCGCGGATTATGGCGTTTTTTGCCGCCTATCACGCAACTATCCTGCACGCCGTCACCCACTCACCGAGGTAGCCCACCATGGCCCCGTTCGCTCTCATCCGCCGCCTGCTGGCCGGCGCCCTGCTCAGCGCCGCCGCCGGCAGCGCCCTGGCCCAGCAACCCCTGGAACTGCAGGTCTACAACCCCGGCGAGCAGGCCGTGTTCCCGGTCAGCTCCTCCCTGCTGCTGGGCGAGAAGGACGCCCTGCTGGTGGACGCGCAGTTCTCCAGCCACCAGGCCGATGACCTGGTCAAACGCATCCAGGCCAGCGGCCGCCGCCTGACCACCATCTTCATCAGCCACGGCGACCCGGACTTCTACTTCGGCCTGGACACCCTGCTGCGCGCCTTCCCGGACGCCAAGGTGCTGGCCACCCCGCAGACCATCGCCCACATCCAGGCCACCAAGGACCTGAAGCTGGCCCACTGGGGCCCGATCCTCAAGGACGGCGCGCCGCGCAACCTGGTGGTGCCGCAACCGCTGCAGGGCGACAGCCTGACCCTGGAAGGCGAGCGCATCCGCGTGATCGGCCTGGACGGTCCGGACCCGAGCCACACCAGCCTCTGGGTGCCCTCCCTGCGCACCGTGCTGGGTGGCGTGCTGGTTAGCGGCAACATGCACGTGTGGACCGCCGACTCGCAGACCGTCGAGTCCCGCCGCAACTGGGTCGGCGCGCTGGACGCCCTGGAAGCGCTGCAACCGCAACGCGTGGTCCCCGGCCACTACCTGGGCGAACCGGCCAAGGGCCTGGGCGACTTGCAGTTCACCCGTGACTACCTCAAGGCCCTGGAGCAGGAACTGCCCCGCGCCAAGGACGCCAAGGCCCTGGTGGCCGCGATGAAGAAGCGCTACCCCGACCTGCACGGCGTGGAAGACCTGGAACTGAGCGCCAAGGTGCTCAAGGGCGAGATGCAGTGGCCCTGATCTGAGACAGCGACCGGGGGGCGGCGGCATAATCGCCGCCCCCTTCGTTTCAGGAGATTCCCCCATGCCCAATGCCTGGTGGCTGCTTGCCCTGCCCTTCGTCGCCGGTTCCTTCCTCCCGCTCCAGGCGGGCATCAATGGCCAGTTGGCCAGGCAGGTCTCCAGCGTCATGAGCGCGGCGCTGATCTCCTTCCTGGTGGGCACGGTGGCGCTGTTCATCGTCGCTGCCGCGCAACGCGAACTGCCCAGTTTCACCGCGCTCAAGGGCCTCACCTGGTGGCACTGGAGCGGCGGCCTGCTGGGGGCCGTGTTCATCGCCACCGCCGCTTTCGCCGGGCCACGCATCGGCGCGCTGCTGTTCATGGTGCTGGTGCTTGCCGGGCAACTGAGCATGGCCCTGGCGCTCGACCACTTCGGCTGGGCCGGTTACCGCGAGGCCCCCATCAGCGTCGGCAAGCTGGCCGGCCTGGGCCTGATCATTGCCGGCGTGTGGATGATCCGCCGCGGCTGACCGGCCGTCAGACAAAGGTCGGCCGGGACAGTGGCCAGTTGATGTCAATGCGGAACCGGGTAAGCTCTGCCCACCAGCCGTATTTGTGATCACAACGCATGACTGACACAGAGCTGCCCCACCAGCCGGAGACCTTCCCGCTCTGGCGCGAGATCCAGGACACCCGCACCCGCACCCGCCTTGGCGGCCTCTACTACCTGCTGGCCTGGACCATTGCCTGGGCCTTCAGCGCCGCACCCGGCGAGCACCTGCTGCTGGGCCTGGGCGGCACCCTGCTGTTCGGCGCCCTGCTGGTGGCGCGCCTCCGTCACTGCCCGGGCGCGGCCGCCAGCCAGGCGCAGCTCAAGCGCTGGCTGGACACCCACTGGGGGCTGATCCTGCTCACCTGCCTGGCCTGGGGCCTGGCCCACGCTTACATGATCCTCACGCCCGACTACCGGGACGCCCGCATCATCGGCACCCTCAGCACCGTCGCCTTCGGCACCGCCATGGCCTTCAACTTCGCCATGCGCCGGGCCTGGGCCATCCTCGCCTTGATGCTGCTGTACCTGCCGGGCCTGGCCGCCATGCTGCTTTCCCCCGAGCGGCTCACCGCCGAGCTGGTGACCCTGGCCTTCTACCTCAGCTACCTGCTGCTGGCCCTCAACCGCAGCCACCGCGAGTACCAGGGCACCCTGAACCTGGAGATGGAGCTGCTGCAGCAGCGCCAGCGCCTGGATGCCCTCAGCCGCACCGACGGGCTGACCCTGCTGGGCAACCGCCACCAGTTCAACAACCTGTTCCCGGCCATGGTCGCCCACGCCGCCCGCGAGGGCTCGCCGCTGTCACTGGTGCTGCTGGACATCGACTTCTTCAAGCGCATCAACGACGAGTACGGCCACGCCGCCGGCGACCGCTGCCTGGAGCAGTTCGCCGAGCGCATGCGCCAGGTGTTCCGCCGTGACAGCGACGCCCTGCTGCGCCTGGGTGGCGAGGAGTTCGGCGTGCTGATGCCCGGCACCACGCGGGAGCAGGCCGTGCAACTGGGCGAGAGCTTCCGCAGCGCTCTGGCCCGCGAGGGCCTGACCTATGACGGGCACACCCTGCCGATGACCACGAGCCTGGGCGTCGGCTGCTTCGACCCGCAGCAAGACGCCAGTGCCGAGGCCTTCTTCAAGCGCGTGGACGATGCCCTGTACCGCGCCAAGAGCCACGGCCGCGACCGGGTGGAGACCGCCTAGGCCGCCACCCGCCGCCCGGCCTCAGAGGCGGAAGCGCCCCATCTGCCCGGCCAGGTCGTCGGCCAGCCGGCTGAGTGCCTGGCACTCCTCGCGGCAGCCGCGCACCTCGCCGGCGGTGGCACCGGCCAGGTCGGCGATGCCCTGCACGTTGCGGTTGATCTCCTCGGTGACCGAGGACTGTTCTTCGGTGGCCGCCGCCACCTGGTGGTTCATGTCGCTGATGGCCTCCACCTGGTCAGTGATCGCCGACAGCGACTGGCCGGTGCGCTGGCTGGCCTCGACGCCGGTGCCGGTGGCCGATTGCCCGGCGCGCATGGAGCTGACGGCCGTCTCCGCGCCGCTCTTCAGGCGCTGGATCATCTGCTGGATCTCGTCGGTGGAGGCCTGGGTGCGGCTGGCCAGGGTGCGCACCTCGTCGGCCACCACAGCGAAGCCGCGGCCCATCTCGCCGGCCCGCGCCGCTTCGATGGCGGCGTTCAGTGCCAGCAGGTTGGTCTGCTCGGAAATGCCACGGATCACCGCCAGCACCTGGTCGATGGACGCCACCTGCTCGGCCAGCTCGGTGACCGCCGTGGCCGCCTCGCCGATCTCCCCGGACATGCGCTCGATGTGGCGGATGGAGTCCCCCACCACCTGGCGCGCCTGCACCGCTTCGTCCCGCGCCTTCTGCGAGCTGAGCGCGGCGCTGCCGGCGTTGCGGGCGATCTCCTGCACGGTCAGGCCCATCTCGTGCACCGCCGTGGCCACCATGTCGGTCATCTCCTGCTGGCGGCCGGCGCGCTGGGCGGTGTTCTCCACCACCGTGGTCACCTGGCCGACCGCATCGCGCAGGCTGCGGCTGGTGCCGAGCACGTCGGCGATCAGCCCGCGCTGGCTCTCCAGGAAGCGGTTGAAGCCCCGCGCCAGGTCACCCAGCTCGTCGGCGCGGCTGTCGTCCAGGCGCCGGGTCAGGTCGCCACCGCCACCGCCGATCTCCACCAGCGCCGCCGTCACCTGGCGGATCGGTCGCACCAGCCCACGGGCCAGCAGCACCACCAGCAACAGCGAGAGCAGCGCCACGCCAATGCCCACCAGGCAGGTGGTGATCAGCGCCTGGCGCGCCTCGGCGTAGATCTCGCCCTCGGGCACCTCGCTCACCAGCACCCAGTCCACCGACTGCAGCGGCTGAGCCAGCGCCAGGAAGGGCTGGCCGTCACGCTCGAAGCGCACCGCCTGGCCCTGGCCGCCCAACAGCGCGCGGGCGGCATCGCCGCTGGTCAGGTCGGCCAGGGTGCGGCTGTCGTTGTAGTCCGACTGCGGGTGGATCTTCACCTTGCCGTCGGCGCTGACCAGGTACACCCGGCCGCTCTTGCCGAAGCGGAAGTCGCGGATCATCGCCGACATCGCCCCCAGCCCGTAGCCCAGGCCCGCCACCCCCAGGGTGCGGCCGCCGGCACTGACCCGCTGGTTGATGAACAGCGTCGGCTGGCGGGTGCTCTTGTCCACGTCGATGTCCAGCGAGCGCGGCTTGCCGCCATCGAGGAAGCCGTAGAACCAGGCGTTCTCCGCCGGCCCCCGGGTCAGGGTGCGGTCCAGGCCCTTGCCGGTGTAGTAGTGCCCGCTGTCCTGGCTGACCAGGAAGGTGACCAGGGCGTTGTGCTGCGCCTGCACGCCGGCCAGGTAGCGCACGAAGTCCGCCTGGCGCGCCGGGTCCTCGCCGGCGCCGAGCCAGTCATGGACCAGGCTGTTGTCCGCCAGGGAGCGCGCCGCCGTCAGCGGCTCGGCCAGCACCCGCTCCAGGTCGTTGCGGATGGCCAGGGTGCTCTTGGGCAACGCCTCGCCCACCAGGTAGCGGTCGCTCAGGCGGAAGACCACCGCCGAGTAGAGGCCGACCACGATGAGGATGCTCACCAGCAGGGCCGCGCCCATGCTGAGGATCAGCTGCCATTGGATACTGCGTTGCCAGAGGCGCATGGGCCTATCTCCTGGGACTGTGTGGCTGAAAGGCACGCGACCGCCCTGCCCCGCCGGCACGCGCCGGCGAGCCGCCACGATCCGGGGCGGGCAGGTGGGGCTCCTGGGAGGGGCGAGGCGTTCGGACGTGCCTGTCCGGTTACGGGCCCGACCGCGCGCGAATGCACGGGGGCCGGGCGGGACGGCGGATTGTATACATGAAGCCGGACAATCCGGCAGCCCGCCCACCCTGTTTTCTCGACCGCGGGGTCAAGTTGCTTGAGCGGTGGCTAGTCGATCACCCGGAACTCCAGACGAGCGGTCGCCCCGGCCTCGTCCAGCAGGCTCAGCTGATGGCGCCCCACGTCACCGGGCCATGCGTCCAGGGCGCCGTCCGGGCTGCTCTCGCCCAGGGGCGCGCCGTCGAGGAACCACCAGCGCCGGCCACTGCCCCCCAGGCTCGACAGGCGCACCCGCAGCGGACCCGCGCTGGCCGCCGGGCGGCGCACCTGCTCGCCTTCGCGCAGGCCGACGATGGACAGCGGCGCGGCGCCGGGCAGCAGCACCGGCGGGCACGTCGGCGAGGGCGGCGGCAGGCGCCCGGCCAGGCGTTCGCGCCGGGGCAGCCAGGGTTCCAGCGGGGCGGGCCACAGCGCCACCTCGCGGGGCTGGGCACCAAGGCAGCCCGGCGCGGTGCGCCGGCCCTGGGTGTCCACCCACCAGGTCTGGCGCAGGCCCAGGCCCAGCGGCTGGTCGGCCGCCAGCAGGGTCGGCGGGGTGGTGCCGTCGAGGGTCCAGGCCAGGCGCGGCCGGCGGCAGTTGGGGTCGTCCCGGTCCAGGGGCTGGCCGAGGGGCCAGCAGATCGCCGCGATGCCCACCGAGTCCGGGCGTGGATCCGCCGGGGGCAGCACGCCGCGCTGGGCGTCGCGGTTGAGCAGCACATCGTGCACCTGCATCAGCAGCGGCGCCGCCGAGGCCAGGCCGAACTGGCCCGGCACCGGGGTGCCGTCGGGGCGGCCGATCCACACGCCCACCAGATAGCGTGGCCCCACGCCCATGGCCCAGGCATCGCGGAAGCCGTAGCTGGTGCCGGTCTTCAGCGCCAGCAGCGGGCCCAGCGGCGCCGGGGCCTGGGGGTCCGGGTCCGGGCGGGACTGGCCGGCGAGGATGCGCCGCACGATCCACGCCGCTCCGGGGGACAGCAGGCGCCGCTCGCGCAGCCCGTCGTCCGGCTGCAAGCGGGGCGTGGCGGCACGGCCCTGGCGGGCAAGGGCGGCGTAGGCGCCCACCAGGTCCTCCAGCCGCGCCCCGGCACCGCCCAGCACCAGCGCCAGGTTCGGCTCGGCGCCGGCCGGCAGCACCAGGGGCAGGCCGGCGCTGCGCAGCTCACCGGCGAAGCGCTTCGGCCCGTAGGCCTCCAGCAGCTGCACGGCCGGCAGGTTGAGGGAGGTGGCCAAGGCCTCGCTGGCCGCCACCGGCCCGCTGAAGCCGGAGGAGAAGTTGCCGGGGCGGTAGTCGCCGTAGCGGCGCGGCACGTCCTGCAGCAGCGATTCGGAATGGATCAGCCCGGCGTCCAGGGCCAGGCCATAGAGGAAGGGCTTGAGGGTGGAACCGGGGGAACGCAGCGAGGTGACCATGTCGACGTGGCCGAAGCGGCGGGCGTCGTCCAGCTCCACCGACCCCAGGTAGGCGCGCACCGCCATGCTCGGGTGCTCCACCACCAGGATCGCCGCCGAGGTGCGCTCCGGCAGCTTCGCCCGCCAGCCCAGCAACAGGCTTTCCAGCCGCCGCTGCAGGGCCGCGTCGACGGTGGTGCGGATCAGCGGCGGGCTGCCCGGCCGGTTCAGGCGCCGCGCCAGCAGTGGCGCCAGGTTCGGCTCCTGGCGCGGCGCCAGCAGCACCGGCTCCTGCAGGGCTTCGTCCACCACCGCCTGGGGCCACACGCCGTATTCGGCGAGGCGCTTGAGCACCTTGTCCCGCGCGGCGGTGGCGCGCTCGGGGTGGCGGTCCGGGCGCAAGCGGCTGGGGGCCTGGGGCAGCACCGCGAGCAAGGCGGCCTCGGCGCGGGTCAGCTGCGACGGCGGCTTGCCGAGGTAGGCCCAGCTGGCCGCCGCGACCCCCTGCAGGGTGCCGCCGAAGGGTGCGCGGTCCAGGTAGAGGGTGAGGATCTGCGTCTTGGACAGGTGCCATTCCAGCTGCAGGGTGCGCCACAGCTGGCGCAGCTTGCCGGTGAAGGTCCGCGGGTGGGGGTCGAGCAGCCGCGCCACCTGCATCGACAGGGTGCTGCCGCCGGAGAGCACCCGGCCGCCGCTGAGGTTCTGCCAGGCGGCGCGCCCCAGGGCCAGCGGGTTGACCCCGGGGTGGCGGTAGAACCAGCGGTCCTCGTAGGTGAGCAACGCCTCCAGGTAATAGGGCGAGACCTGCTCCGGGGTCACCGGGTAGCGCCACACGCCGTCGGCGTCGGCGAAGCGCCACAGCGGGGTGCCGTCCTCGGCCAGCACCACCCGCGCGCGGTCGTCGGCCGGGAGTGGCAGCGGGAACAGGCGGTCGGCCAGCCACAGCAGCGCCAGTAGCAGGAGCGGCACGCTGATCCAGCGGCGCCGCGCCAGGCGTCGGGCGCCACGGTGGCAGGTGGAAAGCAACGACACGAACGGCACTCCAGGCAGCATCGGACAACGGCCGGCCCCGCCACCGCAAGGGGGTGGGGCCGGCCTTCAGGGCATCGCCAAGACCGGGGGCGAGGCCATCAGCGGTCGTGGATCACCATCACCTCCGGCGCATCCCCCAGGGCCTGCCATTGCGGCCGGTACATGGACTCCACCTGGGGCGGGGGCACGCGGTAGGTGCCGGGGGTCACGGCGCGGGCCAGGTAGAGCAGGTGCGTGGTGTCGTAGCCGCTGACGTCCACGGCGGCCACGTAGCGGTCGTCGCGGAACTCCTGGTGCTTGATGGCCGCCCCCTGCATGGACTCCTGCAGGCCGCGCACTTCCTGGCTGGCGTCCTGCAGGCTGGCGGCGCTGTGGGCCAGGTTCTGGTTCTCCGGCTCCAGCCCGGCGGGCAGCAGGTCCACCACCAGGGCGTCGGGGGTGCGCTCGTGGGCCTGCACACTGAGGTGCACCAGCACCAGCTGGCCGCTGCGCAGGTCGCGGATGTCCACGGGCTTGCCGTCCAGGCCCAGGTAGTCGCGCTGGATCGAGAGGTTCTCGCCGCCCGCCTTCGGTGCCTCCGTCGGGTAGCCGGACAGGGTCAGGCGCTGGTACAGCGGCGCCGGGCTGCGGCTGGTGAGGGTCAGCGGTTCGGCCAGGGCCTGCTCGTCGAGGCGCAGGTTGGCGTGGTCGCGGTCCAGGGTGCGGGCCTGACCGGCGATGTCCAGGCTGGCCTGCCAGTCCGGCTCGGGCTTGCCGATCAGGTGGCGGCCGGCGAGGAACAGCGCGTTGCGCTCCTGGGTCGACAGCCAGTCACGGCCGGCCAGGCGATCCGACAGCGGGAACAGGCGGGCGTCGACCTGATCCGGCGCCAGGCCGCTTTCCTCCAGCAGGGCGAGGATCAGCGCCTCGTCCCGCAGGGTGCTGCCGTAGTCGGCGTACCAGCCGTCGCCACGCACGGCCTGGGCCGCCAGCCCGGCCTCCAGCGCCTGGTCGGCGCGGGGCTGGTCGCCCATGGCCTTGAGGGCCACGGCCAGTTGCACCAGGGCCAGGCCCGAGCGCGATTCGGCACGCCGCTCGAACAGGCTGCGCAGGGCACCGAGGGGTGCCTGCTGGGTGCGGGCCAGCACGTAGCCGGCGTAGGCCTGCACGGCGAAGCGGCTGTAGTCGCTGTTGTCGGTGTAGTTCACGTCGATCTGGTTGCGGTCCTGCAGGTAGCGCAGCAGGCGCTCGTTGGCCTTGGCGAGGGCGGCGGCGGGCACGTCGAAGCCCTGCTCGCGGGCGCGCTGGAGGAAGTCGGTGACGTAGGCGGTCAGCCAGGGTTCCTCGTCGCTCTCGTTGCTCCACAGGCCGAAGCTGCCGTTGAAGCGCTGCATGCCCAGCAGGCGCCCGATGCCGATGGCGATGGCCTTGCGCCGCTGCTCGTCGGGCTCGTCCTCCAGGCCCAGGCGCTGGCGGGTGGCGGCGTCGAGGTAGAGCGAGGCGTAGAGCCCGCTGGTGGTCTGCTCGGCGCAGCCATAGGGGTAGGCGCGCAGGGCGCGGATGTGCTCGGCGATATTCAGCGGCGGGCGCGCGGACACCGACAGCCGGGCCTCGCGGCCGATGGTCTCGAAGGCCGCCAGGGTGCCGGCGGGCAGGCTCCAGCTGTCGCCCTTGAGCACCGCGCGGAAGCTGCGGTTCTGCGCCGGCCAGGCCGGGCGGATGCCCAGGGTCCAGTCACGGGTCAGCGGTGCCAGGGCCTCGCCGGGCAGGGCCAAGCCGTTGACCGTGACGCGGATGCTGCCCTGGCCGAAGCCACTGAGGGCGCGCACCGGCACCCGCAGGGTGGTGCGCTGGCCGTCGGCCAGTTGCAGCGGGGTGGTCTGCCCGGCGGGGGCCTCGGCGAGGCGCAGCAGGCCGTCGGCCTCCAGCTTCACGTCAAGGGCCTGGGGCTGGCCGGAGAGGTTGGTCAGGTCGAGGGCGACGCTGGTCTCGTCACCGCCGGCGAGGAAGCGCGGGGCGGCCAGTTCGGCCACCAGCGGCGCGGCCACCACGGTCTTGCCTTCGGCCATGCCGTAGCGTTCGTCGGTCCACACCTGGGCCATCAGCCGCAGCTCGCCGTTGAAGTCGGGGATATCCAGGCTGACGTCGCCTTCCCCCTGCTCGTCGAGGGTCACCGGCACGCTCTGCAGGGCCACCAGGCGCACCTTGCTCGGCGGGCGCTTGCCACCGGCGGCGAGGCCGGCGTCACCGCCGAAGGCCAGGGAGGCTAGGCGCCCCTGGCCGGCTTCGATCAGTTGGCCGTACACGTCCAGCTGGTCGGCGCCGTAGGCCTTGCGGCCGAACAGCGCGGCGAAGGGGTCGGGGGTGGCGTAGTCGGTGATGCTGAGGATGCCGGCGTCCACCGCCGCCACCAGCACATGGGCCTGGCGCGCCGGGGTGCCGTCGGCGTTCTTCGCTTGCACGTGCACCGCCAGGGGCTGGTTGGGGCGCATCTTCTCGGCGGCGCGCAGGGTCAGCGCCAGCTTGCGCGGGGCGCGCTCCAGGGGCAGGTGCAGCAGACCGACGGCGCGCTTGGGCGTGACCCGCTCCTTGCGCTCGCCGGGGCGCACCACCAGGGCGCTGACGTAGAGGTCATGACGAGCCCATTCGCGGCCCACCGGGACCTCGAAGGTGCGGCCTTCGGCGGGCACGTCGATGTTCTGCCACCACAGCGGGCCGTCGGCGGATTCCACCAGCAGGTAGCCGCTGCCGGCCGCCGGCGGGGTGACGCTGATGCGTGCCACGTCGCCTTCGCTGTAGGCGGGCTTGTCCAGCGCCAGCTTGACCTGGTCGGGGCGCACGGCGCCGCCCTCGGTGTTGTCCTGCCAGCGGTAGCCGGCCCAGAAGCGCAGGCTGCTGACCATCCCGGTCTGCGGGTCTTCCACCTCGACCCGGTAGGGGCCCCACTGCACGGGGAAGCTGACGCGGGTGGTGCCGTTGGCGGCGACGTCCACCAGGCGTTCGTCGCTGATGAGGAATTTCTCGTTGTAGTGGTAGTTCCAGCCGCCGTCGTCGTCGTAGCTCCAGTAGTAGTCGCGGCGCTCGCGCACCAGGCGCACCTTGACGCCCTGGGCAGCCAGCTTGTTGCCCTCGGGATCGGCGATCAGCAGTTCCACCTCGGCCATGCCGTTCATGTCCACCTGGTCGTCGGTGAACACGCCACGCAGGCCGGGCAGGCGGGCAGCGGGCCACACCGGCTGCTCCAGGCGCCGGGTGACGGGGCGGCCGCCGGACTCCAGCAGGCTGGCCTGCAGGGTCAGCGACAGCGGCGAGCGGGCGCTGGCCCAGCGGCTTTCCAGCTCCAGGGCGCCCTTGCCGGCTTCGTCGAGCTTGACCTCGTCCAGCTCCACGTCCTGGCTCAGCTCCTCTTCGGTCACCGAACCGAACTGGTAGCCGGGCAGTGCCTTCACCGCTTCGCGCAGCGGCCGCACGTAGAGCTGGCCGGTGAGGCGGTTGCCGGCAGCCGGGGCGCCGTAGAGGTAGCGCCCCTGCACCTGGAAGCGGGCGACGTCGCCGGGTTCCAGGGGCGTGTCGCTGCCCTTGATCTCCAGGGCCATGCGTTCGGGGAGGAAGTCCTCCACCTGGAATTCGTAGAGCTGCTTGTGGCCGTTGCCGAGGTCGATCAGCAATTGCCAGCGGCCGGTGGGGGCATCCCCCGAAAGGGCCAGCTGGTGCTGGTAGAGGCCGTTGGCGTCGGGGGTCCAGACGAAGCTCTGGCTGACCTGGTCGTCCGGGCGGCGCACTTCGACGTTCACCGGCTGGGGCGCCAGGGCGTGGCCGTCGCGGTCACGCAGCAGGGCGTTGAGCAGCACGGTCTCGCCGGGGCGGTAGAGGTCACGCGGGCCGAAGACGAAGAACTGCAGCGGCTGCTGGGCCGGCCCGGCGATGTCGAACTCGGACAGGTCCAGGGCCGGCGTGTCCAGGCGCAGCAGGCTGATCTGGTCACCCTGGTGGCCCACCAGCACGCGGCCCTTGTCGGTCAGCGGCAGTTGCAGGTGGCCCTTGTCGTCGGTCTTGCCCTCGGCCAGCACGGTGCCTTCGGAGTCGAGCAGCTGCAGGTTCACCTCGGCCTGGGGCTTGCCGCCCTCCAGGGCCTGGGCGAAGACATCCAGGCGGCCGCCGAAGCGGTGGGCGGAGAGGCCGATGTCGCTCAGGGTGAACAGCGTGGCGGGGTTGCTGTAGCTGTAGCGGCCGGCGCGGCGCATCACCGCCAGGTACACGCCGGCCGGTTTCAGCGGCTCGATGCCGGCGATGGGCAGCAGCAGGTTCTCGCGGGTGTTGGGCGCGGGCTTGAGGTCGAAGCGCCCGGAGTAGACCAGGTCGGCGGTGCGCAGCAGGGCGTCGCTGTCCCAGTAGCTCATCTGGCTGCGGCGGCCCCAGCGGGCGAGCAGCTTGGGCAGTTCGGCGGGGCGCACGCGGAAGAAGTCGACATCCACGGCGTCGACGTTGAGGGCGATCACCGGCAGGCCTTCGGCAAGGCGGCTGGGCAGCAGCGAGCCCTGGCTGGCGAAGCCCACCGAGGGCTGCAGGTCGCGGGTGCGCAGCTGGCTGACGCTGGCGGAGGCCAGGCGGGCGTCGTTCACCCCGCGCAGGCCGGCGTCGATGGTCAGCTCCAGGTCACGCTTGGGCTGCAGGTGGCGCAGGCGCAGCTCCATGAGGTTGTCGTCCAGCTCCCAGGCGCCATCCACCTTGCCGCTGGCCTTGTCCACCAGGTGCAGGCGCTCGGCGAAGGGCTGCTCCGGGTCCAGCGGCACGGAGAAGGTCACCGACAGGGCGCTGGCGCCGTCGAGCTGGACTTCGGAGATGTCCACCACCTTCAGCTCGCGGCCGGCATAGCGCTTGGCCAGTGCCGCGGTGTCCACCGGCGCGCGGGGCGCCTGGACCTGGGCAGCGGGTTCGGCGGCGGCCTTCTCGGCGGTGTGTTCGGGGGTGGAGGAATCGCAGGCGGCAAGCAGCCCCAGCGAGAGGGCCAGTAACAATCCTTTGTACGACGACATGGTGACTCCGGGGCGGGACGCGCGGTTGCGCGCGCGGCAACTATAGACGAGCCGTGATGCCGGTAAAGTCGCCGCCTTCACGGTTTTGCACCGCTATACTGCGCTGCCCTTGCGGAGCCCGAGAATGAGCCCGATTCGCGACGCCTGGCGGCACCGCCCCACCCACCGACGGGTGTGGGGCCTGGCCGCACCGATGATCCTCTCCAATGTTTCCGTGCCCCTGGTGGCGCTGGTGGACAGCACAGTGGTGGGCCACCTGCCCCATGCCCACCAACTGGGCGCCGTGGCGGTGGGCAGCATGCTCTACACGCTGATGATCGGCGTGCTCGGCTTCCTGCGCATGGGCACCACCGGCTTCGCTGCCCAGACCGCCGGACGGGCGGATGGCGGTGCGCTGCGCCAGGTGCTGCTGCAGGGCCTGCTGCTGGCCGGGGTCCTGGCGCTGGGCCTGGGGCTGCTGGCCCTGCCCTTCGGCCACCTGGCCCTGGGGCTGATGGCGCCCTCGGCGGAGCTGGACCAGCTGACCCGCGAATTCTTCCACCTGCGCCTGCTGGGATTGCCGGCGGCCCTGGCCAACTACGCGCTGGTGGGCTGGTTCCTCGGCACCCAGAACGCCCGGGCGCCGCTGGCGATCCTGCTGGGGACCAACCTGGCGAACATCGCCCTGGCGCTGTGGTTCGTGCTCGGGCTGGACTGGGGCGTGGCCGGCGCGGCCAAGGCGGCGGTGACGGCCGAGTGGTTCGGCGCCCTGATCGGCCTGGCGCTGACCCGGGGCGCGCTGCGGCGCCACCCGGGGCGCATCGTGGCGGGTGCCTTGCGCCGCTGGGCCAGCTGGCGGCCGCTGCTGGCGGTGAACCGCGACATCTTCATCCGTTCCCTGGCGCTGCAGCTGGTGTTCTTCCTGCTCACGGTGCAGGGCGCGCGGCTGGGCGATGCCACGGTGGCGGCCAACGCGCTGCTGCTCAACGGCCTGCTGGTGACCGCCTATGCGCTGGACGGCCTGGCCCACGCGGTGGAGGCCCTGTGCGGCCACGCCATCGGCGCCGGCAACCGCGCGGAGCTGCGCCGGGCCCTGGTGGTGGCGGGGGGCTGGTCGCTGATCGCCAGCCTGGGCTTTGCGCTGTTCTTCCTGCTCGGCGGCGGGCTGTTCATCGACCTGCAGAGCGACATCGCCGAGGTGCGCGCAGTGGCCCACCGCTACCTGCCCTACCTGGCGCTGCTGCCACTGGTGGCGGTGTGGAGCTACCTGCTGGACGGCCTGTTCATCGGCGCCACCCGCGCCCGCGAGATGCGCAACGCGATGCTGCTGGCGGTGCTGCTGAGCCTGCCGCTGGGGCTGGCCCTGGCGGGCCTGGGCAACCACGGGCTGTGGCTGGCCTTCCTGGGCTTCATGGCGCTGCGCGGCCTCAGCCTGGCGGGCCTGGCCTGGCGCCTGCAGCGGCGCGATGCCTGGTTCGCGGGGGCGCCTGCGCCCTCGAACGCTTCCCCCTCCCCTGCCCCCTGAAGGAGCCTGCCATGGCCGACGCGATCGCTGCCTACCTGCATTACCTGTCGATCTTCCTGCTGTTCGCGCTGCTGGTGCTGGAGCACCGCCTGTTCAAGCTGCCGCTGGACCTGGACCGGGCCCGCAGCCTGATGCGCATCGACATCGCCTACGGCATCACCGCCAGCCTGGTGCTGGCCACGGGGCTGGCGCGGGTGCTGTGGTTCGGCAAGGGCAGCGCCTACTACCTGCACAACAGCCTGTTCCACGCCAAGGTCGGGTTGTTCGTGCTGGTGGCGCTGCTCTCCACCTTCCCCACGGTGGTGTTCCTCGGCTGGCGCAACAGCGTCAAGGCCGGCCAGGTGCCGGTGCTGTCGCCGCGCACCGGCAAGCTGCTGGTGATCACCCTGCGCGCCGAGCTGACCCTGCTGCTGGTGCTGCCGCTGCTGGGCGCGTTGATGGCGCGGGGCTTCGGGGTGATCGGCTGAGCCCTTACAGGCGCATCCCCACGGCCAGCCGGTTGAAGGCGTTCATCAGAGCGCAGACGAAGCTGAGGTCGCTGATCTCGGTGTCGCTGAAATGCGCCTTGAGCGGCTCGTAGGCCGAGTCGGGGGCGCCACTGCCTTCCAGCCGGGTCAGCGACTCGGCCCACTCCAGCGCGGCACGCTCGCGCTCGCTGTACAACCCGCTCACCCGCCAGCCGGCCAGGGCATCCAGGCGCGCCTGCTGCTCGCCGCCGGCGCGCAGGGCGCGGCTGTGCATCTCCAGGCAGAAGGCGCAGCCGTTGATCTGCGAGATGCGCAGGTACACCAGTTCGATCAGGGCGTTGCCCAGGGGGCTGTCCTGCAGGGCGTTCTTGGCGCTGAGCAGGCTTTGGTACACACGGGGGGACAGTTCGCTGAACGGCAGTCTGAGTGCACTCATGGGAAAACTCCGATGGGGTTGAAGTAGGGGTGGGTGTCCAGCCGGGCGCGGATCTGCTGCTCGGCCTGGGCGACGGCTTCGGGGCCCTGGGCGAGGCCCTGGAGGTGGAAGAATTCGACGTGGTGCAGGCCGATCACCCCGAGGATGTGGCGCAGGTAGGGGGTGAGGAAGTCGGCCTGGCTGGCCCGCGCCCCCAGGTAGGTGCCGCCGGAGCTGATGACCACGAAACAGGGCCGGTCTTCCAGCAGCCCTTCCTTGGTGCCGTTGCGCAGGGTGAAGGTGCGCTGGATGCGCACCACGTAGTCGAGCCAGAGCTTGAGGCAGGCCGGCACCATGTAGTTGTGCATGGGGGTGGCGATCAGCAGGTGGTCGGCGGCTTCCACTTCGCGCACCAGGGTTTCCGATACGGCGAAGGCGGGGTCGTCCTTCGCGGCGCGGGTCATCAGGGCGCGGGCGTAGTCGCCGGTCAAAGGCGGCAGCGGTTCGGCCACCAGGTCGCGCAGCTGCAGGTCGCTGCGCGGTTGCAGGCGCTCGGCCATCTCGCGGGCCAGGCGGCCACCGAGGGAGGCTTCGCCGTTGGGGCTGCAGTCGATGAGCAGGGTTCGGGGCATGGGGTCCTCCGGTCAGGTGAGAAAACGGCTGAAGTGCAGGCCGGTGGCGAGCAGGCCCTGGCGGAAGTAGAAACGCTGGGCGAGGGCGTTGGCCAAGGCGGTGTCCAGCACCAGCTTGGCGCACCCGTCGGCGCGCGCCAGCCGCTCCACCTCCGCCAGCAGCGCGGCGCCGACGCCCTGGCTGCGGGCGCCTTCGGCGGTGACCAGGTCGTCGACGTAGACGAAGCGGTCGTGGATCAGGTTGTCCAGGGTGCGGTAGCCGGCCAGCCCGAGCAGGCGGCCGTCCTGGCTGGCGGCCAGCAGGCGGTAGCCCTGCTGGCGCTGCCGGGAGACACGCTGGACGAAGGCCTCGGCATCGGCCAGGCGCGGGCGCAGCTGGTGCATCAGGCCGAAGGCCGCGCGCAGGGCGGGTTCGTCCGCTTCGAGGTGGTGCAACTGCAGGGGGGCGTCGCTCATGGGGGCTGTCCGCTGGGTGGTTGGGCGCTACTCTAGGGCGCCCATGTCCCAGCCTACAGAGCCAAGATTCGAGGAAATGACCAGGCCATGACCACCCGCCCGTCGCTGGACCGCACCCTCGATACGCCGCTGTTCCTGCAGCTCTACCAACGCCTGCGCGAGGCCATCGAGCAGGGCCGCCTGGCCCCGGGGGCGCGGCTGCCCTCGCTGCGGGCACTTGCCAGCGAGCTGAACCTGGCGCGGGGCACGGTGGAGGCGGCGTACCAGATGCTGATCGGCGAGGGCTATGCGGAGGCCCACGGCCCGGCCGGCACGCGGGTGTCACCACGCCTGGGCGGCAGCCTGCCGGAACGCCCGACCACACCGGGGCCGGCCCGCACGGCGGCGCCAGCCGAGGCACCCCGGCTGGAGCCGTTCCAGCTCGGCCTGCCGGCCCTGGACGCCTTCCCCCGCAAGCTGTGGACGCGCCTGGTGCAACGCCACCTGCGGGCCCTGGCCGGCCCGGCGATGATGACGCCCGATCCGGTGGGCCACCGCCCGCTGCGGGAAAGCCTGGCGGCGTACCTGGGGGTGTCCCGGGGGATCCGCTGCTCGCCCGAGCAGGTGTTCATCACCACCGGCCACCTCGCCAGCCTGGCGCTGGTGCAGCGCACGCTGATGCGCCCGGGGGACCGCATCTGGCTGGAGGACCCGGGCTATCACCACGCCCGCGAGATGCTCGCGGCGCTGCCGCTGGACTGCGTGCCGGTGCCGGTGGACGGCGAGGGGCTGGTGGTGGAGGCCGGTTGCCGGCGGGCCGCCGACGCGCGCTTCGCCCTGGTCACCCCGACCCACCAGAGCCCCACCGGGGTGGCGCTGTCCCTGCCCCGCCGCCTGGCCCTGCTGGACTGGGCGCGCCGGGCCGAGGCCTGGATCATCGAGGACGACTACGACAGCGAGTACCGCTACCACGGCCGCCCGCTGCCGGCGCTGAAGAGCCTGGACGAGGCCGGCCGGGTGCTCTACGCCGGGACCCTGAGCAAGGTGCTCTACCCCGGCCTGCGCATGGCCTACCTGGTGGTGCCGGCGGCGCAGGTGGAAGCCTTCCGCCAGAGTGCGCGGCTGTTCCCCAGCGGCTGCCCGGAGCTGATGCAGGCGGCCCTGGCGGACTTCATCGAGCAGGGGCATTTCGCCCGCCACCTCAAGCGCATGCGCAGCCTCTACGCCGAGCGCCGCGCCCACACGCGGGAGGCGCTGCTGGCCGCGTTTGGCGAGGGCCTGCGGATCGACCAGCAGGCCGGCGGCATGCACCTGCTGGCCTACCTGGCGGACGGCCAGGACGACACCGCCATCGCCCAGCGCGCCCGCCAGGCGGGGCTGGCGGTGGTGCCGCTGTCGCGCTGGCGCCTGGAGAGCCGGGGCGCACCGGGGCTGGCGCTGGGCTTCACCAACATCGCCACCCCCGACGAGGCCCGGCACCTGGCCCAGCGGTTGCGGGCCGCCGTCGAAGCGACCGGGTAAACACCCAACCGTAGGGTGGGCTTCAGCCCAACGCTCCTGCCCCAAGCCCGTGCCGAACGGTGGATCGGCGCTCACCGGATGGCGCCATGGCACCCGTAGGATGGGCTGAGCTGTGCGAAGCCCATCATCCCGGGCCGGGCGTGGATTGATGCGGTTCGCCGAGCTCACCGCATCCTACGGACTCACACCGTTCCGGCGTCGAGACGATGGATCGATGAAGTGCGATCCAACCACCAATTATCGGCACCCAGATCCTGGGGATAACACCCGAAACCTGCGCAGCAGAAGGTGGATCGGCGTTCACCGGATGGCGCCATGGCACCCGTAGGATGGGCTGAGCTGTGCGAAGCCCATCACCACGGGCGGGGCGTGGATTGATGCGGTTCGCCGAGCGAACCGCATCCTACGGACTCACACCGTTCCGGCGACGAGACGGTGGGTCGATGAAGCGCGATACGCCCTACGGGGCGCCAAGGGTAGAGGCTCGCGTAGGGGGGATGACGCTCTTTTCATCCACCGACTCATGGCGCATGGGGCCTGGGGATAGCGCCGCTCCCGGGCTGAAGCCCGGGCTACGTTGGCTTCGTCCTGGCTGGCGGCGGAATGAAAAAGCCCCGGCATGGGCCGGGGCTTTTCGGGTTGCGGGGCGATCAGGACGAGAGGTAGGAGGAGCGGGTCAGGCCCAGGCGCAGGGCGTCCACGTAGTGGGTGCGTTCGCGGGGACTGAGCTTGGCGCTGGCCACCTTGTCGCGGTAGAGGGCCATCAGTTCCTCGGGGGACAGGTGCACGTAGCGCAGCATGTCCTCGATGGTGTCGTGGGTCTCGATGCCGGCGTGGTAAACGCTGCCGTCTTCGCGCTGGTAGACGTTCACCGAGTCGGTGTCGCCGAACAGGTTGTGCATGTCGCCGAGGATCTCCTGGTAGGCGCCCACCAGGAACACGCCCAGGAGGTAGTCCTCGCCTTCGCGCACGTCGTGCACCGGCATGCTGGTCTCGATGCTCTGCTCGTCGACGTACTGCTTGATCTTGCCGTCGGAGTCGCAGGTCAGGTCCTGCAGCACGGCGCGGCGCAGGGGCTCTTCGTCGAGGCGCTGCAGCGGGATGATCGGCAGCACCTGGCCGATGGCCCAGGTGTCCGGCAGGCTCTGGAACACGGAGAAGTTGCAGATGTACTTCTCGGCCAGCTTGTCGTTCAGCTCGTCGAGCACCTGACGGTGGGAGCGCTGGCGGGCCTTGAGCTGGTTGTGCAGGCGGCGGCAGATGGCGAAATAGGTCTGCTCGGCCAGGGCCTTCTGCGCCAGGGTCAGCTTGCCTTCGGCGTACTGCGCGGCGGCGTCGCCGATGTAGTGGGTGGCGCGCCAGTAGGTCTCGGTGACCATCTCGGTGTCGGTCGGGCCGAGCAGGTCGAGCAGCCAGCGGACGATCTCGGGCTGCTCCTCGCTGTCATCCACCACCGGTACGGCGTCGTTGTGGCGCTCGACGTCGGTGACCTGCATCACCAGCACGGCGTGGTGCGCGGTCATGGCGCGGCCGCTCTCGGAGAAGATATGCGGGTGCGGCAGGCCCTGGGCGTCGCAGAACTCCTTGAGCATGCCCACCACCACGCCGGCGTAGTCGTCCATGTCGTAGTTGATGGAACTGGCGTTGCGCGAGTGAGTGCCGTCGTAGTCCACGCCCAGGCCGCCGCCGACGTCGATATGGTCCACCGGCAGGCCGAGGCTGCGCAGTTCGGCGTAGTAGCGGATGGCTTCCTTGAAGCCGTGCTGGTAGTCGGCCAGGTTGGCGATCTGCGAGCCCATGTGGAAGTGCAGCAGGCGCACGCCCTGGTCGAGGCCGGCCTTGCGGAAGCGCTCGACCACCGACAGCAGCTGGGCGGCGGAGAGGCCGAACTTGGACTTCTCGCCGCCGGTGTCGGCCCACTTGGAGGAGGCCAGGGACGACAGGCGCACGCGCAGGCCGACCTGGGGCGCGACCTTCAGCTCGGCGGCGGCTTCGATGACGAACTCCACCTCCGATTCCTTCTCGATGACGATGAAGACGTTGTGGCCGAGCTTCTGGCCCATCAGCGCCAGGCGGATGAACTCGCGGTCCTTGTAGCCGTTGCAGACGATGGTGCCGCCCTTGGGAGCGAGCGCCAGCACGGCCATCAGCTCGGGCTTGGAGCCGGCTTCCAGGCCGATGGAGACGTTCTGGGTGGCGATGATGTTCTCCACCACCGCTTCCTGCTGGTTGACCTTGATGGGGTACAGGGCGGTGTAGCGGTTCTGGTACTCCAGCCGCGCGATGTTGGCGTCGAAGGCGCCGGTGAGCTGGCGCACGCGCGACTGGAGGATGCCGGGGAAGCGCACCAGCAGCGGCAGGGACAGGCCCGCCTCGCGCAGGTTGCCGACCAGGTCGTGCAGGTCCACCGGTTCGCTGGACGGGCCGCTGGGACGCACGTCGACGCGCCCGGCCTCGTTGATGGCGAAGAAACCAGCCCCCCAATGGCGGATCCCGTAGACACTGCGGCTGTCCGCTACGGTCCAGCGGCTGCCATCGTCCTTGCGCGTGCGTCGTGCAGACATCGTGTTCCCCCTGTGGGATGAAAAGGGCCGAACCCGCCGGGACGTACCGGGCAGGCGTGGGCAGGTTAAAGCGGTCGTATGACGTTGGAGTGTTGACCGTGGCGATGACGGTCAGTTTAGAAAGCCGTGGCTCAGCCGCCGGATTTCTTGGCCTTGAAGCCGCGCTTGGCGAGCTCGTCGAGCAGCAGGTCCACGTGGTCGCCCTGGATCTCGATCACGCCGTCCTTGAGCGCACCGCCGGTGCCACATCGGCGCTTGAGCGCGCTGGCCAGCTCCTTCAGCTCGTCGCCGGCCAGCGGCACGCCGCTGACGGTGGTGACGGTCTTGCCACCCCGGCCCTTGGTTTCGCGGCGAACGCGCGCGATGCCGTCGCCGGCGGGCACGGCGGCTTGCTTGCAGGTGCAGGCGTCGATGGGCTGGGCGCAGTCCGGGCAGTGCCGGCCGCTGTCGGTGGAGTACACCAGGCCGCCGAGGGCGGCAAAGGACGAAGCTTTCTTGACCACCGGCTTTCCTCGTAGGGGTCAGGATAGCGACTGGTCGGCGGGGGGCCGACCGCGAAGCCCCACTCTGGCAGGGGCAGCGCAGCCCCGGCCGGGAAGCCGGGGTTGAAAGGCGGCGCAATTTAGCAGCATTCGCGGCGAATGCTAAGTGCGAATTTGCGCCATTGATCGTCAGATTGGCGACCCTGTTCGGCATCGTGCACGAAAGGGTCCGGGATATTGCACAAACCCGCGCCGGGCGGGGGTTTCAAGGGGTATTTCGGGCGGTACGGCGCGAAGGGAACCTGTGGCGCCAAGCTGATTATCGAGTTTTGCGGATGTTTTCTGTTTCGCCTTGCCTGGCGAGTTTCTTTTTTCAGTCGCCAAAAAAGAAACCAAAAAGGCTCGCCCCTGCATCCGGGTCCCGCTGCGCGGGACTTCCCTCGCTCCATCGGTGCCCCGGGGGCACGGCGCGACTGGCCATCCATGGCCAGATCGCGCCTCTCGCGGCATCCATGCCGCTCAACCCCCGTTGCACCGACTCCGCTCGGCCTCCTGAAGGGGCGGTTGTCCCCGCCCCACCCTTCCAGCCCCTAATAGCCTGATGTGCGCATCGGCGCCTTGAATGAGGAGGGAGTTGAGCTGCCAGCTACAGCGGGCTTAGAGCGACGCCAGATAAAGACGCAACGCCTTGAGCGAGTCCGGGCAGCAGTTCTCCAGCGCCTGGGCCTCGTCGAGGCTCATGAAGCGCGCTTCCATCACCTCTTCCGGCTGCAGCCGCAGGGGCGCGTCGGACACGGCGGAGAACACCGCGCCCCAGAGCCGGTTGCCCGGCTCGTCGAAGTAGAAGCGCCCATGCTCGCGCAGGGGCACGCCGGCGATGCCGAGCTCTTCCTCCAGCTCACGGGCGGCGGAGAGGGCGTAGTCCTCGCCTTCCTGGACCATGCCGCCGGCGGCGACGTCCCAGTAGCCGGGGTACAGCGCCTTGCTCAGGGTGCGGCGATGCACGCAGAGCTGGCCGGCGCTGTTGAACAGGAGGATGAAGGTGCCACGGGAAACCAGCCCGCGCTCGCGCAGCTCGGCCCGGGGCAGGCCGCCGAGGAGGCGGTCCTGCTCGTCGACCCAGGCCACCCGCTCGGCGTCGGAGGCGGCGCGGTGGGCCGCCTCGCGCGGGTCGAGGGCCATCAGCCCTGCTCCAGCAGCTGGCGCAGGTCGATCACGGCGGCGTTGGCGCGAGAGATGTAGTTGGCCATCACCAGCGAGTGGTTGGCGAGTACGCCGTAGCCGCTGCCGTTGAGCACCATGGGGCTCCACAGGGGCTCCTGGGCGGCCTCCAGCTCGCGGATGATCTGCCGCACGCTGATGGTGGCGTTCTTCTTGGCCAGTACGTCGGCGAAGTCCACTTCGATGGCACGCAGGATGTGGGACAGCGCCCAGGCCTGGCCACGGGCCTCATAGAAGACGTTGTCGATCTGCAGCCAGGGCGTCTCGACGATCTCCTCGCTGACCTTGGGCACCACGCCTTCCTGGCCGTCCTGGGCCTTCACGTCGGTGTTCAGGCGGACCCGGCCGACGCTGGCGGACAGGCGCTGGGACAGCGAGCCCAGGCGGGTGGCGACGTCACCCAGCCAGTTGTTGAGGTTGTCGGCGCGGGTATAGAACTGGGCGCCGGGCTGGCTCGGGTCGGAGAGCCGGGCCAGGTAGCGATCCAGGGAGCGGATGCCTTCCTGGTACTCGGTCTCGGAGGCCGGCAGGGCCCAGCTCTTGTTGTCGAAGTTGAAGCGCGGCTCGGCGCGCGCCAGGTCGACGTCCTCGGTGGACTGCGACTGGGAGCGGGCGAAGTCCTTGCGCAGGGCGCGGGTCAGGTCGCGGACCTGTACCAGTACGCCGTATTCCCAGCTGGGCATGTTGTCCAGCCAGATACCGGGCGGGGCCAGGTCGTTGGAGAGGTAGCCGCCGGGCTTGTCCAATAGGGTCTGGGCCACCTGTTTGAGGGTCTCGACAGTGGTGTAGCCGGTGACCAGCTTGCGCTGGGCGCGCTCGGCCGCCGCCTGGGCATTCTGCTGCACGGGGAACAGCTCGGGTTCCTGGCTCCAGTACCAGCCCACCACCCCCGCTCCCACCAGGTAGACGCCGAGCAGGGCGCCGAGGGCGCGGCTGACCCAGATGCCTCCCAGGTAGCTGCGGACATCGTCCACCGAATCATCGACGCGATCTCGTGCCTGGCCCGCACGCTTCTTCCAGTCCAGCATGGCTATGTCCTTCACTCATCCGTTCGGCAAGTTTCGACAGCGCCCTTGCGCAAGGGTGCCGCCGGCCTCGCACTATAAGTGAAGCGAGCGGCCTTGCCAGCGCCCAATGGCCAAACCAAGAGTGGGCCGGTGACAAGGTGTTGAGACGATGCGCACATTCGCGCTGTGACCCAGTGGCACTCCCGGAGAAAAGGTTGGCGCCAAGGGATCGGCGGTACTGGCACGGCTGCAACGAGGTGCTAGCATAGCGCCACCATCCAGGTCGGATTTCGTCCAGAAAACGACCAGAAGCCCAGAAGCCCGTCATGACCGAACCCGAAGATCCGAGCCGCGATCGCCTGAAGACCTATTTCGCCCAACGGGTGATCCACCAGGCGCGCCATCTTCTGGAGGTCTGGCAGCGGCTGCAGCGCAGCGAGTGGCGGGAGTCCGACCTCACCGAGCTGACCGAGGCCAACACCCTCCTGCAGCGTTATGCCCAGCGCTTCGAACAGCCCGAGCACAGCCAGCTGGCCCAGAGCATCGAAGCCTGCCTGGTGGGCATCCAGGCCAACCGTGGGCGCCTGTCCAGCGAACTGATCACCGAGCTGAGCCAGCTGATGCAGCGCCTGTCGCGCACCGGGCTGCGCCATGGCGACCAGCTCGAACAGACCTTCCTGCCGCCCCTGCGCAAGCCGGTCTACCTGGCCCTGCAGGACGGCGAGCGCGCCGCACGCCTGGCCCAGCAGATGGAGTTCTTCGGCCTCTCGGCGCAGACCTGCAACGACGCCAACGCCTTCCGCGCGGCCATGGCCGAGCGGCACCCGTCGGCCATCGTCATGGAAGTGGATTTCGCCGGCACCGGCATGGGCCTGGAACTGGCGTGGGAAGCGCAGAAGGGCCTGGAGCACAAGCTGCCGGTGCTGTTCTTCAGCCACGACGACACCGACACCCCGACCCGCCTGGCCGCCGTGCGCGCCGGGGGGCAGGAGTTCTACACCGGCACGCTGGACGCCTCCAGCCTGCTGGAACGCATCGAGACCCTGACCCGCACCGCCCACTACGAGCCCTACCGGGTGCTGGTGGTGGACGACTCCCGCGCCCAGGCGATGCACACCGAGATGACCCTGAACAGCGCCGGCATCGTCACCCGCGCCATCACCGAGCCGGTGCAGGCGATGGCAGCCCTGGCGGAGTTCCAGCCGGACCTGATCATCCTCGACATGTACATGCCCGAGTGCCTGGGCACCGAGCTGGCCAAGGTGATCCGCCAGAACGAACGCTACGTCAGTGTGCCGATCATCTACCTGTCGGCCGAGGACGACCTGGACAAGCAGCTCGACGCGATGAGCGAGGGCGGCGACGACTTCCTCACCAAGCCGATCAAGCCGCGCCACCTGATCGCCACCGTGCGCACCCGCGCCAAGCGTGCCCGCAGCCTGAAGGCGCGGATGGTGCGCGACAGCCTCACCGGGCTGTTCAACCACACCCACACCCTGCAGCTGCTGGAGGACGCCCGTTCCCGCGCACGCCGCGATGGCCGGCCGCTGTGCTTCGCGATGCTCGACATCGACCACTTCAAGAAGGTCAACGACACCTACGGCCACCCCATGGGCGACCGGGTGATCAAGAGCCTCGCGCTGTTCCTCAAGCAGCGCCTGCGCAAGAGCGACCACATCGGCCGCTACGGCGGCGAAGAATTCGCCGTGGTGCTGCCGGACACCGACCTGGAAGCCGCCCAGCGGGTGCTGGACGAGATCCGCCAGCGCTTCGCCGAGATCCGCTACCCGGCCCAGCCCCACGACCTGTCCTGCACCTTCAGCTGCGGCATCGCCGAGCTGAGCGATGACATCGACAGCAACACCCTCTCCAAGCGCGCCGACGAGGCGCTCTACCAGGCCAAGCGCAGCGGCCGCAACCGCGTCGAGCTGTTCCGCTGAGCCGTCCCGCAGCGTGACGCAGGTCACGCTGTCATCAAGCTGCAATCGAATCGAAATATCGTCGGGGTCCGCCGTCCTGTTCGTTGTAGGTCGAGGCCCCCATGCGCCTGAAGCAGCTCACCAACCTCAATACCCTTCTTCTCGTCACCGTGTGCCTGGCCCTGGGCGCCACGCTGTGGTGGTCCCAGCGCGCCCTGGAACGCCCCTACCAGGTGATGGAGCTGTACCTGGACCTGGCGCAGCGCGTGCAGCGGGACGTCAGCGACAACATCGAGGCCTACCTCGCCAGCGGCGATGCCCTGCGCCACAGTGCCGCCACCCAGGGCCTGGACGACCTGGACCAGCGCCTGCAGCAGTTGCCGCCGGAGCTGGCCAGCACCCTGCGCGGCGGCATCGACCCGCTGCGCGCCTTTGCGGCCGACCAGTTGCTGGCGGCCGGCAAGCTGGCCGGTGACCCGCAGGGCCTGCTGATCCAGGCCGAGCGCGAGCTGGACGGGGCACTGGAACAACTGGCGCGCTACGCCGACGCCGGCGACCCAGCCCACGCGGCGGACTACCGGGCGCCGCTGCTGGCGGCCTCCCAGCACCTGACGCGCCTGGCCCACGCCCGCGCCAAGCTGGTGGAAAGCGGCCGTGACGAACTGGCGGCCGACGTGGAACGTGAACTGACCGCCCTCGGCCAGGAATCCGCCCGCCTCGATGCCCTGCCCCTGCTGGGCGTGGCCGAGCAGAGCCAGTCCGCCTCCGACGACTTCGCGGCGATGATGGGCCTGGCCGACCAGGGCGAGCAGAAGGCCGCCGAGGACCGTGGCGTCGCCCTCAAGCGCGAGCTGTCCAGCCTGGTTGGCCGCTACCCGGCCGAACTGCAGCGCACCCGCCAGCTGATCGCCAACCGCGCCGAACTGGCCAAGGCCACCCGCGCCCGCCTCGACGACCTGCGCCAGGCCCTGACGGCCCTGGAGCCCCTGGTGCGCGCCGAGCACGGCCGCATCCAGGGCGAGGTGCGGCTGATGCAGGGGCTGATGATCGGCCTGATCCTGCTCATCGCCCTGGCGGTGGACCGCATCCAGCGCAACCTCACCCGGGTGCTCGGGCGCCTGATGCAGGCGCTGTCCCACTGGGCCTCCGGGGACTTCAGCCAGCCCATCCACCTGGATTCACGCATCGACGACCTGCGCGGTATCGAGGGCTCCCTGGCGCGCCTGCGGGCCTACCTGGGCGACCTGGTGGGCACCATCCGCCACCACGCCGAGCAGGTGCTGAGCAGCAGCCACACCCTGGCCGGCCTCAACGGCGGCCTGCACGACGGCGCCGAACGCCAGGCGGTGGGCACCGGGCAGATCCGCGATGCCCTGGGCGAACTGGAGGCCACCATCCAGCAGGTGGCCGGTGACGCGGCCCACGCCGCCGACGCCAGCCACGCGGCCGGCCGTGCGGTGGAACAGGGCCAGCGCATCATCGGCCAGAGCCTGACCGGCATGCGCACGCTGGTGGGCGAGGTGCAGAACAACGCCAGCGCCATCGAGCGACTGGCCCAGGAGTCGGCCACCATCGAGAGCGTGCTGACAGTGATCCGCGGCATCGCCGAGCAGACCAACCTGCTGGCGCTCAACGCGGCCATCGAAGCGGCCCGCGCCGGCGAGCAGGGGCGCGGCTTCGCGGTGGTGGCGGACGAGGTGCGCACCCTGGCGCAACGCACCGCCGGCGCCACCGGGGAGATCCAGGAACTCATCGGCCGCCTGCAGACCGCCGCCCACCAGTCGGTGCAGGGCATGCGCGCCCAGGTGGAGCACGCCGAGGCCACCGCCACCCGTGCCGCTGCGGCAGACGGGGCGCTGGACGAGATCGTCGACGCCATCCGCACCATCGCCAGCACTGCCGGGCAGATCGCCGAGGCCACCGCCAACCAGAGCGGCGCGGTGAGCGAAATCCGTGGCTACAGCGAACAGATCCACCAGCAGGGCGACGACAACCTGCGCCACATCGGCCACAGCCGCGACCAGGCGGAGCAGCTGCTGCAGCTGGGCGGCGAACTGAACCAGGCGGTGCAGGCCTTCCGCGTCTAGCAGGCCATCGAAACCCGCCTGGCCTGCGGCGACGTGTCGCGCCCCGGGCGCAGGCGGCGCGCCCAAGGGGACGGCGCATGACCTTTCGGCGCGATGAGAAAGCCGCTTACAGGATCGGCCTGCCGGGCGCGGACCGGCTCCGTTATCATGCCCGGCACCTTTGCCTGCCGAGTGTCCCATGCGTCGTCTGCTGACCCTCATCCTGCTACTGGCCACCCTGCCCGCCGTCGCCGGGCTGCTGGACGGCCGCCCCAGCGCCACCCTCGGCGCCCCGCTGAACAACAGCCAGGACTTCCTCCCGGTGCGCGAGGCCTTCCGCCTCAGCCTGGTGGAGAGTTCACCCACGGCGATCAAGCTGCGCTTCACCAATGCCGAGGGCTATTACCTCTACAAGCACCGCTTCCAGTTCCGCACCGAGCCGGCCGATGTCGGCCTGGGCGCGGCGCAACTGCCGGCGGGCAAGCACAAGACCGACGACTACTTCGGCGACGTGGAGGTGTACTACGAAGTCCTCGACGTCGACCTGCCGCTGAACAACCCGCAACAGCGCCCCTTCAAGCTGCTGGTGACCTACCAGGGCTGTGCCGACAAGGGCCTGTGCTATCCGCCGGAAACCGAGACGCTGCAGATCGGCGCCGCATCCGCCGCCGCGCCGAACGGTGCGGTGCCGAGCGACGGGCAGGGCTGGAGCTGGCACGAGCTGGCGCTGTTCTTCCTCGCCGGGCTGGGCCTGACCTTCACCCCCTGTGTGCTGCCGATGCTGCCGATCCTCTCCGGCGTGGTGCTGCGCGGGCAGGTGGGCGGCGGCCGGGGCCTGGTGCTGTCGCTGGCCTACGTGCTGCCGATGGCGGCCTGCTTCGCCGTGCTGGGCGCGCTGATGGGCGTGTTCGGCGCCGAGCTGAACCTGCAGGCGCGCCTGCAATCGGCCTGGGTGCTGGTGCCCTTCGCGGCCTTCTTCGCAGTGTTCGCCCTGGCCATGTTCGGCCTGTATGAACTGCGCCTGCCGGGCTTCCTCGCCGGCCCGCTGGACCGCCTGGCCGGCAGCACCCAGGGCGGTTCGATCTGGGGTGCGGCGGCGCTGGGAGTGCTCTCCAGCCTGCTGGTCTCGCCTTGCGTCTCCGCCCCGCTGGCGGGCGCCCTGCTCTATATCAGTGCCAGCGGTGATGCGCTGGGCGGCGGCCTGAAGCTGTTCCTGCTGGGCCTCGGCATGGGCACCCCGCTGGTGCTCTTCGCGGTGGGCGGCGGCGCGCTGCTGCCGCGCTCCGGCCCGTGGATGGTGGCGGTGCGCAATGCCTTCGGCGTGCTGCTGCTGGCGGTGTCGGTGTGGCTGCTGGAGCGCGTGCTGCCGGGCTCGCTGAGCCTGGCCCTGTGGGGCCTGCTGGCTGCCGGGGTGGCGCTGTTCCTCGGCACCCTGGAGTTCGGCCCCAAATCCCCGCGCCAGCGCCTGGCGCAACTCGCCGGGCTGGTGCTGCTGGTCTACGCCGGCGCAACCTGGATCGGTGCGCTCAAGGGCGAGGCCGATCCGCTGCGCCCGCTGGGACGTGCCAGCGTGGCCGGTGCCCCCCAGGCCACGGCAGCCGCCGGTGCCTGGATCACCGTGAAGACGCCGGCCGAGCTTGAGGCCGCCCAGGCCGCCGCCAAGGCCGCCGGGCAACCGCTGCTGCTGGACTGGTACGCGGACTGGTGCATCAGCTGCAAGGTGATCGAGCGCGAGGTGCTCACCGCGCCGGAGGTCACCGCGCAGCTGGGCCGCTACCGCCTGGTGCGCTTCGACATGACCGAGAGCACCGCCGAGCAGCGCGCCCTGCTGGACCGCTACAAGCTGTTCGGCCCGCCGGCCCTGCTGTTCTTCGGGGCGAACGGTGACGAATGGGCCGATCTGCGTGTCGTAGGAGAGATCCACGCCGCCGCGTTCGCCGACCACCTGGCCCGCGCCGGCTCGCGTCAATAAGCGGAACTTCATAAATCTGCCGCAATCTGCGGGCATCGTGTCGACTACTGGCGACACAGGGACAGTCACGACTATCCTTCACGGTCCCGCCTGGCCCCAATAAGGAAGACAGCCCATGGCCACCTTGCTCGTCCTGCACGGTCCCAACCTCAACCTGCTGGGGACCCGCGAGCCCGACAAGTACGGCGCCACCACCCTGGCCGAGATCAACCAGGACCTGGAGCGCCGCGCCCGCGAAGCCGGGCACCACCTGATGCACCTGCAGAGCAACGCCGAGTACGAACTGATCGAGCGGATCCACGCTGCGCGCAACGAAGGCGTGGACTTCATCCTGATCAATCCGGCCGCTTTCACGCATACAAGTGTCGCGCTACGTGACGCGATGCTCGCAGTGAGCATCCCATTCATCGAAGTGCACCTGTCCAACGTGCACAAACGAGAACCTTTCCGCCATCACTCCTACTTCTCCGACGTAGCCGTGGGAGTGATCTGCGGTCTGGGCGCCACCGGCTACCGCCTGGCCCTGGACGCGGCACTGGAACACCTTGAACGCCCCTGACCTCACCCTTGGGAGTTGATGATTAATGGATATCCGTAAAGTCAAGAAACTGATCGAACTGCTGGAAGAGTCCGGGATCGACGAGCTGGAGATCCGCGAGGGCGAAGAGTCCGTGCGCATCAGCCGTCACAGCAACAAGGCCATGGCCGCCCAGCCGGTCTACGCCGCTGCCCCGGCTCCGGTCGCCGCGCCCGTTGCCGCCGCACCGGCTGCTGCCCCGGCTCCGGCAGCCGACGCTGCCCCGGCTGCTGCGAAGCTGAACGGCCACGTGGTCCGCTCGCCGATGGTCGGCACCTTCTACCGCGCCGCCTCCCCCACCTCGGCCAACTTCGCCGAAGTCGGCCAGACCGTTAAGAAAGGCGACATCCTCTGCATCGTCGAAGCGATGAAGATGATGAACCACATCGAAGCCGAAGCCAGTGGCGTGATCGAATCCATCCTCGTGGAAAACGGTCAGCCGGTTGAGTACGACCAGCCGCTGTTCACCATCGTCTGAACCGCGGAGAGCCTGTGATGCTGGAAAAAGTCCTGATCGCCAACCGTGGCGAGATCGCCCTGCGCATCCTGCGCGCCTGCAAGGAGCTGGGCATCAAGACGGTAGCGGTGCACTCCACGGCCGACCGCGAGCTGATGCACCTGTCCCTGGCTGACGAGACCGTCTGCATCGGCCCGGCACCCGCCGCCCAGTCCTACCTGAACATCCCGGCCATCATCAGTGCCGCCGAAGTGACCGGCGCCACCGCGATCCACCCGGGCTACGGCTTCCTCGCCGAGAACGCCGACTTCGCCGAGCAGGTGGAGAACTCCGGCTTCGCCTTCATCGGCCCGAAAGCCGACACCATCCGCCTGATGGGCGACAAGGTGTCCGCCAAGGACGCCATGAAGAAGGCCGGCGTACCGACCGTTCCGGGCTCCGACGGCCCGCTGCCGGAAGACGAAGCGACCGCCCTGGCGATCGCCGAGGACGTCGGCTACCCGGTGATCATCAAGGCCGCCGGCGGCGGCGGTGGTCGCGGCATGCGCGTGGTGCACAGCGCCGACGAGCTGATCAAGTCGGCCAAGCTGACCCGCACCGAAGCCGGTGCCGCGTTCGGCAACTCCATGGTCTACCTGGAGAAGTTCCTCACCAACCCGCGCCACGTGGAAGTGCAGGTTCTCTCCGACGGCCAGGGCAACGCCATCCACCTGGGTGACCGCGACTGCTCCCTGCAGCGCCGCCACCAGAAGGTGCTGGAAGAAGCCCCCGCCCCCGGCATCGACGAGAAGGCCCGCGCCGAAGTGCTGGCACGCTGCGTCCAGGCCTGCATCGAGATCGGCTACCGCGGTGCCGGCACCTTCGAGTTCCTCTACGAGAACGGCCGCTTCTACTTCATCGAGATGAACACCCGCGTCCAGGTGGAGCACCCGGTCACCGAGATGGTCACCGGCGTCGACATCGTCAAGGAGATGCTCAGCATCGCCGCAGGCAACAAGCTCTCGATCAAGCAGGAAGACGTGGTCATCCGTGGCCATGCCCTGGAGTGCCGCATCAACGCCGAAGACCCGGACAACTTCATGCCCTCCCCGGGCAAGGTGAAGTACTTCCACGCCCCGGGCGGCAACGGCGTGCGCGTCGATTCGCACCTGTACAGCGGCTACTCCGTACCGCCGAACTACGACTCGCTGATCGGCAAGCTGATCACCTACGGCAAGGACCGCGACGAGGCCATGGCGCGCATGCGCAATGCCCTCGACGAGATCGTGGTGGACGGGATCAAGACCAACGTCCCGCTGCACCGCGACCTCACCCGCGACAAGGGTTTCTGCAAAGGGGGCGTGAACATTCACTACCTCGAGCACAAACTGGGCAAGAAGTAAGCCTGGTGAACCCCGAAGGGCCGCATAATGCGGCCCTTCTTCATTTCCGCCACGCAAAGGAATGCCCCGCCCGTGAAAGCAAGATTCAAGTCCATCGGCCGGGCCTTTCTGGAAGCTTTCATCTGCCTGGGGCTGGCCCTGCGCTCCAGCCTGCGGCCGGGCATCCTCATCGGCTCGTCGGGCCTCTGCCTGCTGATGACCAGTTTCTGGGGCTGGCTGTTCTATACCCACTTCGAGTTCATCGCCAAGGCCGCCGGGCTGATCGCCTCCTTCGTGATCATGGGCGCTGCCGCCCTCGGGTTGCTCCCGAGCGTCAGCGGCGGCCCGGCGACTATCAGCGCCATGGCCAACATCGCCCCAGCCCTGGCCTTGATGGCGGTGTACGCCGCGCTGTTGGCAGTGGCTATCGTGGTCGTGCTCTACGCTGGCGCCGTGGTACTCAGCATCCGCCTCAGCCTGCGCTGGGTGCTGATGGGGCGCCTGAAGACCCGTACCCGCAGTCACTACCCCAGCCTGCTCCAGCGCCAACCCGCCACCACCGACCTGCTGCGCGCCGGCCGCTACCACCTCGGCCCCTGGCTGGGCCTCGGCATCGGCATCGGAATCGGCCCGCTACTCTGCCTGCTGATCCCCGTGGTCAACGGCATCCTGATGCTGATGCTGCTGGCTTACCTGAACGTGCGCTTCCTGGTGCCCGCCGCCCTCGCCGGACTGGCCAGTGGCGCCGAACAGATGCGCGTGGTGCGGGCCCAGCGCGGCGCACTCATCGCCTTCGGCCTGCTGATCCTGATGCTGGCGGTGGTTCCAGTGCTCAATCTGCTGCTCCCGGCCCTGCTCGGCAGCGGCGTCTGCCACCTCGCCTACCGCGGCCTCGACCGCCTGGACGCCGCGGCTGGCATGGCACCCGAGCCTCAAGTAAGCTTGCCCGCCCCGTAAGAGCCCCTTCTCCACGCCGCATCGAGGTTTCGCCATGCCCTGGTTACAAGTCCGTCTCGCCATCACCCCGGATCAGGCGGAAACCTATGAAGACGCCCTGCTGGAAGTCGGCGCCGTCTCGGTGACCTTCATGGACGCCGAAGACCAGCCGATCTTCGAGCCCGACCTCGGCACCACCCCGCTCTGGTCCCACACCCACCTGCTGGCCCTGTTCGAGGCCGACACCGACGAGACGGCACTGGTGGCGCACCTCGAACTGCTCACCGGCGGCGCCCTGCCGCAGCACCAGATCGAGCGCATCGAAGACCAGGACTGGGAACGCAGCTGGATGGACAACTTCCAGCCCATGCGCTTCGGCCGCCGCCTGTGGATCGTCCCGAGCTGGCACGACGCCCCCGAGCCGGATGCGGTGAACCTGCTGCTGGACCCGGGCCTGGCCTTCGGCACCGGCACCCACCCGACCACCGCGCTGTGCCTGGAATGGCTGGACGGCCAGGAACTGGGCGGCTGCGACCTGATCGACTTCGGCTGCGGCTCCGGCATCCTCGCCATCGCCGGCCTGCTGCTGGGCGCGCGCCAGGCGGTGGGCACCGACATCGACCCGCAAGCCCTGGAGGCCTCCCGCGACAACGCCTCGCGCAACGGCATCGACCCGGCCCTGTTCCCCGTCTACCTGCCCGCCGACATGCCGCAACAGCCGGCCGACGTGGTAGTGGCCAACATCCTCGCCGGCCCGCTGGTGTCCCTGGCGCCGCAGATCACCGCGCTGGTCAAGGCCGGCGGCCGCCTGGCGCTGTCGGGCATCCTCGCCGAGCAGGCCGAGGAGGTCCGCGCGGCCTATGCCGACGCCTTCGAGCTGGACCCGACCGCCGAGAAGGACGGCTGGGTGCGCATCAGCGGCGTTCGTCGCTGAGGCCCGCAAAGGATGCACAGCAGGAATGCGCCAGCGACGTGGCGAGTTGGTAGACTAGCGCGTCGTTTTGCCCGGACCGCCGCATGACCGATAGCTTCGTCACCCAGTGCCCCCATTGCCAGACCAGCTTCCGCGTGACCCGCGCCCAGCTGGCGGCGGCCCATGGCGCGGTGCGCTGCGGCGCGTGCCTGCACGTGTTCAACGCGGCCAAGCAACTGCTGGGGAGCCTGGCGGCGAAAGAGGCCTCGGCCCCGACGACGACCGCCCCGGCTGCAACCACGCCCCCCGCTCGCCCGGCCGCCCCGAGCCCGACGCCACCCGCACCCCGGGCTCCGGCTCCGGCTCCGGCTCCGGCTCCGGCTCCGGCTCCGGCTCCGGCTCCGAGCGTGCCCAGCGTCGCCACCGTGCTCAAGCCGCAGGCTGCCGCAACGCCGGCCCCCAGCGGCAAGAGCGGCGACAAGAACACCCTGTGGATCCATGACGACCTGGACCTGGACAGCCTCGACCTCGACGAGGAACTGGCCAAGCTGGAGCAGGAAGAACTCAAGCTCTCCCGCGAATTCATGGCCCTGCAGGCCGCCCCCAAGCCGGGCGAGCAGTTGCTGGGCCAGCGTGACGACCCCGAACAACGCTACGACGAAGGCTGGGCCGAGGCCCTGCTGCACGCCGAGCAACGCCCCACCGCCTCCGCCCCCCAGGCACCCGTGCCGCCGCGCCCGGCCGAGCCGGAGCGCCGCGAGCCCGCGCTGAACCTGGCCGCCGTCGAGGAAGAGGACGATCCGCTGCCGAGCATCGGCTCGGCCCGCGACGACGAGCCCGATGACGAACCGGATCTCCCCGCCCCCGGCCGCAGCGCCGCGCAGGAACGGGACGAGGACGACACAGACGAACCGCTGGACGACGCGCCGACCGAGCCCGTCGTGACCCGCAGCCCGCCGCGCAACGAACCGAGCCTGCGCGACAAGGGCCTGCTGGACCTGGACGACGAGCCCCTGCAACTGGAATGGCAAGCCCCGCGCAAACCCTGGGGCCGCTGGATCGGCTGGGGCCTGCTGAACCTGATCGGCGGCCTCGCCCTGGGCTTCCAGTACGTCTGGTACCACTTCGACGAACTGGCCCGCACCGACCAGTACCGCCCCTGGTTCGAGCAACTCTGCCCCGAGATCGGCTGCCGCCTGCCTTCCAAGGTCGACGTCAACCTGATCAAGAGCAGCAACCTGGTGGTGCGCAGCCACCCGGACTTCACCGGCGCCCTGGTGGTGGATGCGATCATCTACAACCGCGCGGCCTTCTCCCAGCCCTTCCCGCTGCTGGAACTGCGCTTCGCCGACATCAACGGGCAACTGCTCGCCAACCGTCGCTTCAAGCCCGGCGAATACCTCGGCGGGGAGCTGGCCGGGCAGACGGAAATGCCGCCGCAGACGCCGATCCACATCTCGCTGGACATCCTTGACCCCGGCACCAAGGCGGTCAATTACAGCCTGAGCTTCCACTCCCCGGAATAGCCTGACAGGCCCGCCGGACGCCGCTCCGGGGCCTTGCCAGAACCCCTGGCGATAAGCTCGGCACTGTTCAGAATTTGTTCAAAACAACCTTTATCCGGTCATCGAGAGCGGGTATGATGCCCACCCTTTTTCGTAGACCAAGATCCGGCCCCACAGGCAGGGAAGACCCATGTCGGCGGTACGCATCGGCCCGTATGCCCTACCCAACCAGGTGATACTCGCCCCCATGGCGGGCGTGACCGACCGTCCGTTTCGTCTGCTTTGCCGTCGCCTGGGTGCCGGCTTGGTAGTCTCCGAGATGGTCACCAGCGACGTGCGCCTGTGGAACAGCCGCAAGTCGCGGTTGCGCCTGCTTCATGAAGGCGACCCGGAGCCCCGTTCGGTGCAGATCGCCGGCGGCGACCCGGAGATGCTGGCCGAGGCGGCCAGGGCCAATGTGGCGCTCGGAGCCCAGATCATCGACATCAACATGGGCTGTCCGGCGAAGAAGGTCTGCAACAAGGCGGCCGGTTCCGCGCTGATGAAGGATGAGGCCCTGGTGGCACGCATCCTCGACGCCGTGGTGAAGGCCGTCGATGTCCCGGTCACGCTGAAGATCCGCACCGGCTGGGACCGCGACAACAAGAACGGCATCGCCGTGGCGAGGATCGCCGAAGAGTCGGGTATCCAGGCGCTGGCCGTTCACGGTCGCACCCGGGCCGACCTGTACACCGGCGAAGCCGAGTACGACACCATCGCCGCGATCAAGCAGTCGGTGTCGATCCCGGTCTTTGCCAACGGCGACATCGACTCGCCACAGAAAGCCAGACAGGTCCTCGACGCCACCGGTGCCGATGCCCTGCTGATCGGTCGAGCGGCCCAGGGGCGACCCTGGATCTTCCGCGAGATCACGCATTACCTGGCCACCGGCGAACTGCTGGCGGTGCCGGGGCTTGAAGAGGTGGAACAGATCCTGCTGGAGCACCTGGCCGCACTGCACGCCTTCTACGGCGAAGTGATGGGCGTACGCATCGCCCGCAAGCATGTCGGCTGGTATCTCGCAACCCTGCCGGGCGCCAGGGAGTTTCGCGCCCAGTTCAATCGTTTGGAGTCCACGGACGCGCAGTGCGCCAGCGTTCGGCAATTTTTCGCCGAGCGTCACAACGAAGGGGATAAGGCCGCATGACGACGATGACCGAGAATTTTTTTGATGGGGCAACACCCGTGAGCGACAACGCCAACCTGAAACAGCACCTGACCACACCGACCGCCGAGGGCCAGACCCTGCGCGGCAGCGTCGAGAAGGCACTGCACAACTACTTCGCCCACCTGGAGGGCGCGACGGTCACGGACGTCTACAACCTGGTGCTCTCCGAAGTGGAGGCCCCGCTGCTGGAAACCGTGATGAACTACGTCAAGGGCAACCAGACCAAAGCCTCCGAGATGCTCGGCCTCAACCGGGGCACGCTGCGCAAGAAGCTCAAGCAGTACGACCTCCTGTAAGCACGTATTCGATAAAGAAAGGGCGGCCCCCGAGAACATCAAAGGCCGCCCTTTTTTACTGATTCCCCTGCTCCGATGGACATCGACATGACCGACCAGACCACCCGCCTCCCCGTTCGCCGCGCCCTGATCAGCGTTTCCGACAAGACCGGCATCCTCGAGTTCGCCCGTGAACTGGCTGCCCTGGGCGTGGAGATCCTCTCCACCGGCGGCACCTACAAGCTGCTCAAGGACAACGGCGTCGCCGCCGTGGAAGTCGCCGACTACACCGGCTTCCCGGAAATGATGGACGGCCGCGTGAAGACCCTGCACCCGAAGATCCACGGCGGCATCCTCGGTCGCCGCAACCTGGACGGCGCGGTCATGGAGCAGCACGGCATCAAGCCGATCGACCTGGTGGCGGTCAACCTCTACCCCTTCGAGGCCACCGTCGCCAAGGCTGACTGCGACCTGCCCACCGCCATCGAGAACATCGACATCGGCGGCCCGACCATGGTCCGCAGCGCCGCGAAGAACCACAAGGACGTCGCCATCGTGGTCAACGCCAGCGACTACGCCGGCATCGTCGAATCCCTCAAGGCCGGCGGCCTGACCTACGCCCAGCGCTTCGACCTGGCCCTCAAGGCCTTCGAGCACACCAGCGCCTACGACGGCATGATCGCCAACTACCTGGGCACCATCGACCAGGCCCGCGACACCCTGTCCACCGAAGACCGCAGCGCCTTCCCGCGCACCTTCAACAGCCAGTTCGTCAAGGCCCAGGAAATGCGCTACGGCGAGAACCCGCACCAGAGCGCGGCGTTCTACGTCGAGGCGAAGAAGGGCGAAGCCAGCGTCTCCACCGCCGTCCAGCTGCAGGGCAAGGAACTGTCGTTCAACAACGTCGCCGACACCGACGCCGCCCTGGAATGCGTGAAGAGTTTCGTCAAGCCGGCCTGCGTCATCGTCAAGCACGCCAACCCCTGCGGCGTCGCCGTGGTCCCGGAAGACGAAGGCGGCATCCGCAAGGCCTACGACCTGGCCTACGCCACCGACACCGAATCCGCCTTCGGCGGCATCATCGCCTTCAACCGCGAGCTGGACGGCGAGACCGCCAAGGCCATCGTCGAGCGCCAGTTCGTCGAAGTGATCATCGCCCCGAAAATCTCCGCCGCCGCCCGTGAAGTGGTGGCTGCCAAGGCCAACGTACGCCTGCTGGAATGCGGCGAGTGGCCGGCCGAGCGCGCCCCGGGCTGGGACTTCAAGCGCGTCAACGGCGGCCTGCTGGTGCAGAGCCGTGACATCGGCATGATCAAGGCGGAAGACCTGAAGATCGTCACCCAGCGCGCCCCGAGCGAGCAGGAGATCCACGACCTGATCTTCGCCTGGAAAGTGGCCAAGTTCGTCAAATCCAACGCCATCGTCTACGCCAAGAACCGCCAGACCGTCGGCGTCGGCGCCGGCCAGATGAGCCGCGTCAACTCCGCCCGCATCGCCGCCATCAAGGCCGAGCATGCCGGCCTCGAGGTCAAGGGCGCGGTCATGGCCTCCGACGCCTTCTTCCCCTTCCGCGACGGCATCGACAACGCCGCCAAGGCCGGCATCACCGCCGTGATCCAGCCGGGTGGCTCCATGCGTGACAACGAAGTCATCGCCGCCGCCGACGAGGCCGGCATTGCGATGGTGTTTACCGGCATGCGCCACTTCAGACACTGAGTGACAGGGACGCACTGAAGCAGGCATCTGCTGCGTTGTCCGGCCCCTCCCCAATGCTTATTGCCAGAAGGCAACTCCGCTTGGTGAGGGCCCGGACGCCTTGCATCTACCCGCTCCATCGCGTCCCCGAAGGTCTGCAGGAATAAGCTTTTGTAGGGTGGATGACGCTTTTCTCATCCACCATCGGGGCCCCCGGCCCGCCTCCTCGAGGAAAACGCAATGAATGTACTGATCATCGGCAGCGGCGGTCGTGAACACGCCCTGGCCTGGAAAGTGGCCCAGGACCCGCGCGTCGCCAAGGTCTTCGTCGCCCCGGGCAACGCCGGCACCGCCACCGAAGCCAAGTGCGAGAACGTCGCCATCGACGTGCTGGCCATCGAGCAACTGGCCGACTTCGCCGCTGCCAACGTGCAGCTGACCATCGTCGGCCCCGAGGCCCCGCTGGTGAAAGGCGTGGTCGACCTGTTCCGCGCCCGTGGCCTGGCCATCTTCGGCCCCACCGCTGGCGCCGCCCAGCTGGAAGGCTCCAAGGCCTTCACCAAGGATTTCCTCGCCCGCCACAAGATCCCCACCGCCGACTACCAGAACTTCACCGAAGTCGAGCCGGCGCTGGCCTACCTGCGCGAGAAGGGTGCCCCCATCGTGGTCAAGGCCGACGGCCTGGCCGCCGGCAAGGGCGTGATCGTCGCCATGACCCTGGCCGAAGCCGAGGAGGCCGTGCGTGACATGCTCTCCGGCAACGCCTTCGGCGACGCCGGTGCCCGCGTGGTGATCGAAGAGTTCCTCGACGGCGAGGAAGCCAGCTTCATCGTCATGGTCGACGGCCAGAACGTGCTGCCCATGGCCACCAGCCAGGACCACAAGCGCGTCGGCGACGCCGACACCGGCCCCAACACCGGCGGCATGGGTGCCTACTCCCCCGCCCCGGTGGTCACCCCCTCCGTGCACCAGCGCGTGATGGACGAGGTGATCTACCCCACCGTTCGCGGCATGGCCGAGGAAGGCAACGTCTACACCGGCTTCCTCTACGCCGGCCTGATGATCGACAAGAACGGCGCGCCCAAGGTCATCGAGTTCAACTGCCGCTTCGGCGACCCGGAAACCCAGCCCATCATGGTGCGCCTGGAAAGCTCCCTGGTCCTGCTGGTCGAGGCCGCCCTGGCCAAGGCCCTGGACAAGGTGGAAGCCACCTGGGACCCGCGCCCCACCGTGGGCGTGGTCCTCGCCGCCGGCGGCTACCCGGGCGACTACGCCAAGGGTGACGTCATCGAAGGCCTGGCCGACGCCGCCGCCCTCGACGGCAAGGTGTTCCACGCCGGCACCGCCCTCAAGGACGGCCAGGTGGTCACCGCCGGCGGCCGCGTGCTCTGCGCCACCGCCATCGGCGCCAGCGTGTCCGACGCCCAGCAGCAGGCCTACCGCCTGGCTGAGAAGATCCGCTGGAACGGCTGCTTCTACCGCAAGGACATCGGCTACCGCGCCATCGCCCGCGAACGCGGCGAAGGCTGAAGGTAGGTAAAGTTCCGGTAAAACCTCGCAAAGGCGGCCCAAGTGGCAGCCTTTGTCATATTCCGCCGGCTGGGCCTTGGCTATAATCCGGCCACTCATTCATGAAGGGACCTCGCCGTGCGCCGGCTCAGGAATGCCATAGGACTTTGCGTCAGCCTGCTGCTGACCCTGCTGTGCCTGCATCCCCTGCATGCCGCAGAGGCGCCGCGCTGGAGCGCCCTGCTCGACCCCGCCGCCAGCCTCCAGCTGGACGACGTCCGCGCCCAGCAATCCATCGCCCAGTTCACCCCCGTCGACCTCGACCGCCTCTACACCCCCGGCGGCGAGAGCGCTCTCTGGCTGCACTACCCGCTGCCGGCCGGCCAGCACGAACGGCTGCTGAGGGTCTTCGCCCCCTACCTCTCCTACCTCGACCTGTACGTGGTGCAGGACGGCGAGGTGATCGACCACATCCGCACCGGCAGCCGCCTGCCCTACGCCGAGCGACCGCTGCCCAGCCGTGACTTCCTGCTGCCGCTGCCCCAGCGCAGCGAACCCCTGGAGCTCTACCTGCGGCTCTCCTCCGAGCACGCCCTGCGCCCCACCATCAGCCTGCAGAGCGCCGCGCTGATGGCCGCCGACGACAGCCGCCCGCTGCTCTTCGGCCTGCTGCTGGGCAGCCTGGTGATGCTGGTGCTGCACAACGTCCTGCGCTTCGCCTACGCCCGCGCCGCCTGCAGCCTGTGGCTGGCCGCCACCCAGCTGTGCATCATCGCCACCGCCCTGGCCCTGCTGGGCATCAGCAGCCCCTGGCTGGACTTCTGGCCCGGCGCCCAGTCGCAGCTGGCCAACCTCTCCATGCTGGCCGCCATGGTCTGCGCCCTGGCCTTCGCCGGCAGCTTCTTCCGCCGCGTCTGCCCCGATACCCCGCTCAACGGCCTGTTGATCAGCGAAGCCGTGGTGATCGCCATCACCGGCCTGCTCCTGCTGGTGGCCACCGACCTGCAGTTCAACCAGCTGGTCTACGGCATGGGCGCCGTCACCGGGCTCAGCATCTTCGGCGTGGCGGTGCATCACTGGCGGTCCGGCTACCGCCCGGCGCGCCTGTTCACCCTGGCGCTGCTGGTGTTCTGCGTGGCGTTCCTCGGCTCGCTGCCGGCGCTGTTCGGCTACTGGGCCGTGCGGTCGGAGTGGCTGGCCTTCGGCCTGCTCAGCGTCACCAGCGTCAGCGGCGTGCTGATGAGCATGGCCATGAGCGAGCGCCAGCGGCGCATCCTCCTCGACGACTTCGTGGTCAGCCGCGAACTGGCCGCCAGCTCCGCCGAACTCAAGGCCAAGGGCGAGTTCCTGGCCAAGATCAGCCATGAGATCCGCACCCCCATGAACGGCGTGCTGGGCATGACCGAGCTGCTGCTGGGCACCCCGCTGTCGGCCAAGCAGCGCGACTACGTGCAGACCATCCACAGCTCCGGCAACGAGCTGCTCACCCTGATCAACGAGATCCTCGACATCTCCAAGCTGGAGTCCGGGCAGATCGAACTGGACGACGTGCAGTTCGACCTCAACGCCCTGATCGACGACTGCCTGGACATCTTCCGCGCCAAGGCCGAACAGCAGAAGGTCGAGCTCATCAGCTTCATGCAGCCCCAGGTGCCGCGCGTGGTGGGCGGCGACCCGACGCGCCTGCGCCAGGTGCTGCTGAGCCTGCTGGACAACGCCTTCAAGCAGACCGACGAAGGCGAAATCCTGCTGGTGGTGGCCCTGGACACCAGCGGCGCCGAACCGCGCCTGCGCATCGCCGTGCAGGACAGCGGCCGCCCCCTGGAAGCCGGTGAGCGCGACGCCCTGCTCAACGCCGAGCTGCACAGCAAGGACTTCCTCTCCGCCACCAAGCTCGGCGGCCGCCTCGGCCTGATCATCGCCCGCCAGCTGGTGCGCCTGATGCACGGCGACTTCGGCATCCAGAGCGGCGGCAACCAGGGCAGCACCCTGTGGCTGACCCTGCCCCTGGACGCCCAGCGCCTGGAGCAGCCCGCCTCCGACCTCGACGGCCCGCTGCAGGGCGCACGGCTGCTGGTGGTGGACGACAACGACACCTGCCGCAAGGTGCTCGTGCAGCAATGCAGCGCCTGGGGCCTGCAGGTCAGCGCCGTGCCGTCCGGCAAGGAAGCCCTGGCCCTGCTGCGCACCAAGGCCCACCTGCGCGAATACTTCGACGTGGTGCTGCTGGACCAGGACATGCCCGGCATGACCGGCATGCAGCTGGCCGCCAAGATCAAGGAAGACCCGAGCCTCAACCACGACATCCTGATCATCATGCTCACCGGCATCAGCAACGCGCCGAGCAAGATCATCGCCCGCAACGCCGGCATCAAGCGCATCCTCGCCAAGCCGGTGGCCGGCTACACCCTCAAGACCACCCTGGCCGACGAACTGGTCCAGCGCGCCGCCGGCGGCGCCGCCACCCTCCCCGGCTCCCAGGTCAGCTCGCCGCTCAACGTCCCCGGCGACTTCCGCATCCTCGTCGCCGAGGACAACAGCATCTCCACCAAGGTCATCCGCGGCATGCTGAGCAAGCTCAACCTGCAGCCGGACACCGCCAGCAATGGCGAGGAAGCCCTCAGCGCCATGAAGGAGCGCCAGTACGACCTGGTGCTGATGGACTGCGAGATGCCGGTGCTCGACGGCTTCTCCGCCACCGAAATGCTCCGTGACTGGGAGCGCGACGCACAGCGCCCGCGCACCCCGGTGGTCGCCCTCACCGCGCACATCCTCAACGAGCACAAGGAGCGCGCGCGCCAGGCCGGCATGGACGGCCACATGGCCAAGCCGGTGGAGCTGTCCCAGCTGCGCGAACTCATCGAGCACTGGGCCGCCGAGAAGGAACTGCGCCGCCTGCGCGAACCGGGCAGTGCCCTGCATTCCTGAGGCTCCCGTAGCCCGGGCTTCAGCCCGGGATTCCGATCACGCATGAATTCGCCCGCCCGCACGAACATGACCACTGCGCAGGGTGGATGACGCTCTTTTCATCCACCAACGGGGTGTTGATCGGCTCCACCGCCAGGTGCTTCGCGTGTCCTTGAGCCGGACTTCAGTGCTGGGCTCCAATCGCGAATGAATTCGCTCCTACACGAACGGCGGCGCTACGCACCGCTTGGCGACTGAAGTCGCCCCTACAAAGGCATTCCGGCACACGCACGGGCATCACCGCCGCGTATGATGACGCGCCGCCAGGTCGACCCGGATCAACGGGTGCGGCCCCCGGCGCCTCCTACACTCACACCACCGTTCCCTCGCGAGCCCGTCCGATGCTCTCCACGATGTTCAGCCTGTACCTGAAGATGCTGGTGCTCTACAGCCCCTTCTTCGTCCTTTCCTGCTTCATCGGCCTCACCCGGGGCTACACGGTGAAGGAGCGCAAGAAGCTCGCCTGGAAGGTCGCCCTCGGCACCCTGGTGGCCAGCGCCCTGCTCTACCTGTTCGGCCAGGCCATCTTCAACGTCTTCGGCATCACCATCGACGCCTTCCGCATCGGTGCCGGCGCCGTGCTGTTCATCTCCGCCCTCGGCATGGCCCAGGGCAAGCCGGCGGTGCAGGCCGACAACGTCCAGCAGGACGTCACCATCGTGCCGCTGACCATCCCCCTCACCGTCGGCCCCGGCACCATCGGCGCCATGCTGGTGATGGGCGCCGGCCACGTGCACTGGAACGACAAGTTCACCGCCCTCGCCGCCATCGCCCTCGCCAGCGTCACCGTCGGCGTGGTGCTCTACCTCTCCAACCGCATCGAACGCATCCTCGGCGAGCAGGGCCTGCAGATCGTCAGCCGCCTGATGGGCCTGTTCGTCTGCGCCCTCGCCGCCCAGATCATCTTCACCGGGGTGAAGAACTACCTCGCGCCCTGAAACCGTGCAGGGCCATAACTGACCGAGTGCCCAGGTTGGCGGCGCGCACCGCAATGAGGCGCGCCGACTCCCGGGTCATCCCCCTAAAAACCAAAAAAATCCTTCCAGAACAACCGCTTGCCGCTCTTGGCACGGATGCTGCCATTGGACTGACAGCAGTACAGATGACCGTACTCATGTCCCCAAATCGGTCCCATCCCCTGTTCCCATGAACAGCCAAGGAGGCTTTACATGAAGCGCCGTCCGTTCCTGAAGTCCACCCTCGCCGCCAGCGCACTGGTGCTCACCGGCCTGTTCCCCTTCACCCTCCAGGCCGCCGAGACCATCAAGGTCGGCATCCTGCACTCGCTGTCCGGCACCATGGCCATCTCCGAGACCTCGCTCAAGGACATGGCGCTGATGACCATCGACGAGATCAACGCCAAGGGCGGGGTGAACGGCAAGAAGCTCGAACCGGTGGTGGTGGACCCCGCCTCCAACTGGCCGCTGTTCGCCGAGAAGGCCCGCCAGCTGCTGACCAAGGACAAGGTCGACGTGGTCTTCGGCTGCTGGACCTCGGTGTCGCGCAAGTCCGTGCTGCCGGTGTTCGAGGAACTCAACGGCCTGCTCTTCTACCCCGTGCAGTACGAAGGCGAAGAACTCTCGCCCAACGTCTTCTACACCGGCGCCGCGCCCAACCAGCAGGCCATCCCGGCGGTGGAATACCTGATGAGCGAAGACGGCGGCAGCGCCAAGCGCTTCTTCCTGCTGGGCACCGACTACGTCTACCCGCGCACCACCAACAAGATCCTGCGCGCCTTCCTGCACAGCAAGGGCGTCGCCGACAAGGACATCGAAGAGGTCTACACCCCCTTCGGCCACAGCGACTACCAGACCATCGTCGCCAACATCAAGAAGTTCTCCGCCGGCGGCAAGACCGCGGTGATCTCCACCGTCAACGGCGACTCCAACGTGCCCTTCTACAAGGAACTGGCCAACCAGGGCCTGGCCGCCACCGACGTGCCGGTGGTCGCCTTCTCCGTGGGCGAGGAAGAACTGCGCGGCATCGACACCAAGCCGCTGGTGGGCCACCTGGCCGCCTGGAACTACTTCGAATCGGTGGATAACCCGGTCAACGCCAAGTTCGTCGAGCAGTGGAAGGCTTACGCCAAGGCCAAGAACCTGCCCAACTACCAGACCGCCGTGACCAACGACCCCATGGAAGCCACCTACGTCGGCATCCACATGTGGGCCCAGGCCGTCGAGAAGGCCGGCACCACCGACGTCGACAAGGTCCGCGAGGCCCTCGCCGGGCAGACCTTCGCCGCCCCCTCCGGCTACACCCTGACCATGGACAAGACCAACCACCACCTGCACAAGCCGGTGATGATCGGCGAGATCCAGGACGACGGTCAGTTCTCCGTGGTCTGGCAGACCGAAGGTCCCCTGCGCGCCCAGCCCTGGAGCCCCTTCATCCCCGGCAACGACAAGAAGCCGGACTACGCGGTGAAGAGCAACTGACCGACTCCCCTCTCCCCTGCGGAGAGGGGCCAGGGAGCGGTGACGCCGCGCGCCGCCGCTTCCCATCCCTCTCCCTTCCCCGGGAGAGGGGGCTCACGGTGCCACCAAGGAAGCCTCCATGCCTGCCCTCTACCGGATCCTGCTCGCCCTGGCCCTGCTGCTGCCCCTGGCCGCGCGGGCCGGCGATGCCAACGACTTCGCCGCCGCCAACCCCACGCAACAGGCCCGGCTGCTCGAACGCTGGGCCGCCGAGCCCGACGCCGCCCGCCAGCCCCTGCTGGACGCCCTGCAGCAGGGCCGCTTCGCCATCGACGCCAAGCAGGCGTTCGTCGAGCGCGACGGCGCCTGGCAGGCCCTCGAAGGTGACGCCGCCCCCGCCGGCACGCCGAAGAAACTGCGCCTGAACAACCGCCTGCGCGGCCTGCTGATCACCGCCCAGGCCAGCCACCAACTGCTCGCCAGCGACCCGGCCCTGCGCATGGCCGGCGCCCGCGAACTGCAGAAGAGCGCCAAGCCCGCGCAGCTCGCCCTGCTCAATGCCCGCGTGGTGGCCGAAGCGGACGGCGCCGTGCGCGACGCCCTGTCCCTGGCCCTGGCCAACCTGCAACTGGTCGACCCCGACCCGGCGGTGCGCCTGAACGCCGTGCGCCTGCTGGGCGAGACCGGCGACCCGCTGGCCCGCACCCGCCTCGAAGCCCTGCTCGACCCGTCGGTGGAAACCGACGCCAGCGTGCGCACCGCCGCCGAGACCAGCCTGGCCCAGGTCAAGCGCCGGCTGATGCTGGGCGAAGTGCTCGGCCAGGCCTTCGGCGGCCTGTCCCTGGGCTCCATCCTGCTGCTGGCCGCCCTGGGCCTGGCCATCACCTTCGGCCTGCTCGGGGTGATCAACATGGCCCACGGCGAAATGCTCATGCTCGGCGCCTACACCACCTACGTGGTGCAACTCGCCTTCCAGCGCCTGGCCCCCGACTTGCTCGCCCTCTACCCCCTGGTGGCCCTGCCGGTGGCCTTCTGCGTCACCGCCGCCATCGGCATGGCCCTGGAACGCACGGTGATCCGCCACCTCTACGGCCGTCCGCTGGAAACCCTGCTGGCCACCTGGGGCATCAGCCTGATCCTCATCCAGCTGGTGCGCGTGGTGTTCGGTGCGCAGAACGTCGAAGTGGCCAACCCGGCCTGGCTCTCCGGCGGCATCCAGGTGCTGCCCAACCTGGTGCTGCCGTACAACCGCATCGTCATCATCGGCTTCGCCCTGTTCGTGGTGGCGCTGACCTGGCTGCTGCTCAACCGCACGCGCCTGGGCCTCAACGTCCGCGCCGTCACCCAGAACCGCAACATGGCCGCCTGCTGCGGCGTGCCCACCGGCCGCGTGGACATGCTCGCCTTCGGCCTCGGCTCCGGCATCGCCGGGCTCGGCGGCGTGGCCCTGTCCCAGGTCGGCAACGTCGGCCCGGAGCTGGGCCAGGGCTACATCATCGACTCCTTCCTGGTGGTGGTGCTCGGCGGCGTCGGCCAACTGGCCGGCAGCGTCATGGCCGCCTTCGGCCTGGGGGTGGCGAACAAGATCCTCGAACCGCAGATCGGCGCCGTGCTGGGCAAGATCCTCATCCTCGCGCTGATCATTCTCTTCATCCAGAAGCGGCCCCAGGGCCTCTTCGCCCTGAAAGGACGGGTGATCGACTGATGAACCAGCCCCTGACCCTCACCGCCGCGCAGAAGGCCGGCCCGAAAGTCACCCTCGGCGTCGGCGCCCTGGTGCTCGCCGTGCTGATCGCCCTGCCGCTGCTGCACCTGCTGCCGGCCGACAGCCCGCTGCAGGTCTCGGCCTACACCCTGACCCTGGTGGGCAAGATCCTCTGCTACGCCATCGTCGCCCTGGCCCTGGACCTGGTCTGGGGCTACGCCGGGCTGCTGTCCCTCGGCCACGGGCTGTTCTTCGCCCTCGGCGGCTACGCCATGGGCATGTACCTGATGCGCCAGAGCGCCGGGGACGGCCTGCCGGCCTTCATGAGCTTCCTCGCCTGGAACGAGCTGCCCTGGTACTGGGCCGGCACCTCCAGCTTCCTCTGGGCCCTGTGCCTGGTGGTGCTCGCACCCGGCCTGCTGGCCCTGGTGTTCGGCTTCTTCGCCTTCCGCTCGCGGATCAAGGGCGTGTACTTCTCGATCATGACCCAGGCCCTGACCTTCGCCGGCATGCTGCTGTTCTTCCGCAACGAGACCGGCTTCGGCGGCAACAACGGCTTCACCGGCTTCACCCGCATCCTCGGCTTCGACATCACCGCCCCTGGCACCCGCGCCGTGCTCTTCCTCGCCACCGTCGCGCTGCTGGTGGCCAGCCTGCTGCTGGGCTGGCGCCTGGCCCGGAGCAAGTTCGGCCGCGTGCTCACCGCCCTGCGCGACGCCGAGAACCGGCTGATGTTCTGCGGCTACGACCCGCGCGGCTACAAGCTGTTCATCTGGGTGCTGTCGGCCGTGCTCTGCGGCCTGGCCGGCGCGCTGTACGTGCCCCAGGTGGGCATCATCAACCCCAGCGAAATGTCCCCCACCAACTCCATCGAGGCCGCCGTCTGGGTCGCCCTCGGCGGGCGCGGCTCGCTCATCGGCCCGCTGCTGGGGGCCGGGCTGGTCAACGGCATGAAGAGCTGGTTCACCGTGGCCTTCCCCGAGTACTGGCTGTTCTTCCTCGGCGCGCTGTTCATCCTCGTCACCCTGTACCTGCCCAAGGGCGTGATCGGCCTGCTGAAGAAGGAGGACAAGTGATGCGCGCCACCCCGGACTTCATGCTCGAACCCATCCTCGACCCCAACCGCGACGCCGGCAGCGGCCGCGATGCCCTGGGCCTCGGCCAGGCCGCCGGGCAGGGCCTGAACACCCGCCACGGCACCATCCTCACCCTGGAGGACATCAGCGTCAGCTTCGACGGCTTCAAGGCCCTGCGCGACCTCAACCTGTACATCGGCGTCGGCGAGCTGCGCTGCATCATCGGCCCCAACGGCGCCGGCAAGACCACCCTGATGGACGTCATCACCGGCAAGACCCGCCCCGACACCGGCCAGGCCTGGTTCGGCGAAACCCTCGACCTCACCCGCATGAGCGAGGTCGAGATCGCCCAGGCCGGCATCGGCCGCAAGTTCCAGAAGCCCACGGTGTTCGAGGCGCTCAGCGTGTTCGAGAACCTGGAGCTGGCGCAGAAGACCGACAAGTCGGTGTGGGCCAGCCTGCGCGCCAGGCTCACCGGCGAGCAGAAGGACCGCATCGACGAGGTGCTCGCCACCATCCGCCTGGACAGCGCGCGCCAGCGCCCCGCCGGCCTGCTCTCCCACGGCCAGAAGCAGTTCCTGGAGATCGGCATGCTGCTGATGCAGGACCCGCAACTGCTGCTGCTCGACGAACCGGTGGCGGGCATGACCGACGCCGAGACCGAGTTCACCGCCGAGCTGTTCAAGGGCCTGGCGCGCAAGCACTCGCTGATGGTGGTGGAGCACGACATGGGCTTCGTCGGCACCATCGCCGACCACGTCACCGTGCTCCACCAGGGCCACGTCCTGGCCGAAGGCTCCCTCGCCCAGGTCCAGGCCAACGAACAGGTGATCGAGGTGTACCTCGGCCGCTGAGGAACGAACCCCAGGGTGGATGACGCCTTTTCCCATCCACCCTGCGCACAGACAAGGACATCGACATGCTGAAAGTCGACCAGCTCCACCAGTACTACGGCGGCAGCCACATCCTACGCGGCCTCTCCTTCGAAGCCCGGATCGGCGAAGTCACCTGCCTGCTCGGGCGCAACGGCGTGGGCAAGACCACCCTGCTGAAATGCCTCATGGGCCTGATCCCCGCCAAGGAAGGCACGGTGAACTGGGAGGGCCGCGCCATCACCGGGCTCAAGCCGCACCAGCGCGTGCACGCCGGCATCGCCTACGTACCCCAGGGCCGCGAGATCTTCGGCCGCCTCAGCGTGGAGGAAAACCTGCTGATGGGTCTCTCCCGCTTCAGCGCCCGTGACGCCAGGGCCGTGCCCGAATCCATCTACGAACTCTTCCCCGTCCTGCGGGAGATGAAGCACCGCCGGGGCGGCGACCTCTCCGGCGGCCAGCAACAGCAACTGGCCATCGGCCGCGCCCTGGCCAGCCAGCCGCGCCTGCTGATCCTCGACGAGCCCACCGAAGGCATCCAGCCCTCGGTGATCAAGGAGATCGGCGCCGTGATCCGCACGCTGGCCGAACGCGGCGACATGGCCATCCTGCTGGTGGAGCAGTTCTACGACTTCGCCGCCGAACTGGCCGACCAGTATCTGGTGATGAGCCGGGGCGAAGTCATCCAGCAGGGGCGCGGGGAACACATGGAGGCCGATGGGGTGAGGGGGTTGGTGGCCATCTGAAAAGCCAGGACGCCGATCAGCGCGGACACCCACCTGCACCGAATCAGTTCAGGGCACGCCTCTTGCTTGCCCACTCGGTCAACTATTCCGAGAAGCGCCACCGCCCCATGAACCTGCCTGCCACCCCGTTCACGCCGAGCTGGCCCGCCGAACTGGAGCTGGCCTATTCCCGCCAGGGGGAACGCACCATTCCGGTGCTGCGCCGCCACCTCGGCCCCCTGAGGGTGCAAAAGCACCTGCACGCCGAAGGCCCCGGGGTCTGCCAGCACATCATCGTCCACCCGCCCGGCGGCATCGCCGGGGGCGACCGGCTGAACATCCGCGCCCGGGCCGGCGAAGCCAGCTGGGTGCAGCTCACCAGCCCCGGCGCAGCCAAGTGGTACCGCGCCACCGCCCCGGCCCGCCAGGACCTGCAGCTCACCGTCGAGCCCGGCGCGACCCTGGAATGGCTGCCCCAGGAGACCATCCTCTACGCCGGCGCCCAGGCCGACCTGCACAGCCGCATCGACCTGCACGGCGATGCCCGTCTGCTTTACTGGGACATCGTGGCCCTCGGCCGCCCCGCGGCGGGCGAGCGCTTCGTCGACGGCCACTACCAGGCCGCCCTCGACATCCGCCGCGACGGGCACCTGCTGTGGCACGAGCGGCAACGGGTGGAAGGCGGTGACGGCCTGCTCGACTCCCCCATCGGGCTGGCCGGTTTCCCGGTGTTCGCCACCCTGATCGCCACCGGCGAGATCGCCCCCGAACTGCTGGAGCGCTGCCGCGAGCAGCCGTGCGGCGGGCGCGGCGATCTCACCCAGCTGCCCGGCCTGGTGCTGGCCCGCTGCCTGGCCCCCGAAGCCCTGCAGGCCCGTGCCTGGCTCATCGAACTCTGGCGCCTGTTGCGCCCTGCCTTGCTCGGCCGCGAGGCCAAGCCCCCGCGAATCTGGAGTACCTGAGATGGACCTGTCGCCCCGCGAGAAAGACAAGCTGCTGATCTTCACCGCCGGCCTGGTGGCCGAGCGACGCCTGGCCCGTGGCCTGAAGCTCAACTACCCGGAAGCCATGGCCTTCATTTCCGCCGCCCTGCTGGAAGGTGCCCGCGACGGCCAGACCGTGGCCCAGCTGATGCACTACGGCACCACGCTGCTGACCCGCGAGCAGGTCATGGAAGGCGTGCCGGAGATGATCCCGGAGATCCAGATCGAAGCCACCTTCCCCGACGGCACCAAGCTGGTAACCGTCCACCAGCCCATCGCCTGAGGTCGCCATGCCCTACGTCATCCACGACGCGCGGGACGCCGACCTGCCCGGCATCCTCGCCATCTACAACGACGCCGTGGCCCACACCACGGCGATCTGGAACGAAACCCAGGTGGACCTGGCCAACCGCCAGGCCTGGCTGGCCGAGCGCCGTGCCGCCGGCTTCCCGGTGCTGGCGGCGGTATCCCCTGCCGGCGAGGTGCTCGGCTACGCCACCTACGGCACCTGGCGCAGCATCGAAGGCTTCCGCCACACCGTGGAGCACTCGGTCTACGTGCGCGAGGGCCTGCGCGGCCAGGGCATCGGCCGGCACCTGCTGGAAACCCTGGTGCACCGCGCCCAGGAGGCCGGGCTGCACGTGATGGTGGCGGCCATCGAGACGCAGAACAGCGCCTCCATCCACCTGCACCAGCGCCTCGGCTTCGTCGTCACCGGGCAGATGCCCCAGGTGGGGCGCAAGTTCGGCCGCTGGCTGGACCTGACCTTCATGCAACTCATCCTGGAGTGACTCCCATGATTCCCGGCGAATACCAGATCCAGGACGGCGAGATCGAACTCAATGCCGGCCGCCGCACCCTGACCCTCTCCGTGGCCAACACCGGCGACCGGCCGATCCAGGTCGGCTCGCACTTCCACTTCTTCGAGACCAACGACGCCCTGGCCTTCGACCGCGCCAGCGCCCGTGGCATGCGCCTGAACATCCCCGCCGGCACCGCCGTGCGCTTCGAGCCGGGCCAGAGCCGCGAGGTGGAGCTGGTGGACCTGGCCGGCGCGCGCCGGGTGTTCGGCTTCGCCGGGCGCGTCATGGGCGACCTTTAAACAACAGGAAGAACGCAGATGAAGATCAGCAGACAGGCCTACGCCGACATGTTCGGCCCCACGGTCGGCGACAGGGTGCGCCTGGCCGACACCGACCTGTGGATCGAGGTCGAGAAGGACTTCACCACCTACGGCGAGGAAGTGAAGTTCGGCGGCGGCAAGGTGATCCGCGACGGCATGGGCCAGGGCCAGCTGCTGGCCGCCGAGGTGGTCGACACGCTGATCACCAACGCGCTGATCATCGACCACTGGGGCATCGTCAAGGCCGACGTGGGCCTCAAGGACGGGCGCATCGCCGCCATCGGCAAGGCCGGCAACCCGGACATCCAGCCCGACGTCACCATCGCCATCGGCGCCAGCACCGAGGTGATCGCCGGCGAGGGCATGATCCTCACCGCCGGCGGCATCGACACCCACATCCACTTCATCTGCCCGCAGCAGATCGAAGAGGCGCTCATGAGCGGCGTCACCACCATGATCGGCGGCGGCACCGGGCCGGCCACCGGTACCAACGCCACCACCTGCACCTCCGGCCCCTGGCACATGGCGCGCATGCTCCAGGCCGCCGACGCCTTCCCGATGAACATCGGCTTCACCGGCAAGGGCAACGCTTCGCTGCCCGAACCCTTGATCGAACAGGTGAAGGCTGGCGCCATCGGCCTCAAGCTGCACGAGGACTGGGGCACCACCCCGGCGGCCATCGACAACTGCCTGAGCGTCGCCGACCAGTACGACGTGCAGGTGGCCATCCACACCGACACCCTCAACGAGTCGGGCTTCGTCGAAACCACCCTGGGCGCCTTCAAGGGCCGCACCATCCACACCTACCACACCGAAGGCGCCGGCGGCGGCCACGCCCCGGACATCATCAAGGCCTGCGGTTTCTCCAACGTGCTGCCCAGCTCCACCAACCCGACCCGGCCCTTCACCCGCAACACCATCGACGAACACCTGGACATGCTCATGGTCTGCCACCACCTGGACCCGAGCATCGCCGAGGACGTGGCCTTCGCCGAAAGCCGCATCCGCCGCGAGACCATCGCCGCCGAGGACATCCTCCACGACCTCGGCGCCTTCAGCATGATCAGCTCCGACAGCCAGGCCATGGGCCGCGTCGGCGAGGTCATCACGCGCACCTGGCAGACCGCCGACAAGATGAAGAAGCAGCGCGGCGCGCTGCCCGGCGACGGCCCCGGCAACGACAACTTCCGCGCCAAGCGCTACATCGCCAAATACACCATCAACCCGGCCATCACCCATGGCATCAGCCACGAGGTGGGCTCGGTGGAGGTGGGCAAGTGGGCCGACCTGGTGCTCTGGCGCCCGGCCTTCTTCGGCGTCAAGCCGACGCTGATCCTCAAGGGCGGGGCCATCGCCGCGAGCCTGATGGGCGACGCCAACGCCTCCATCCCCACCCCGCAACCGGTGCACTACCGGCCGATGTTCGCCAGCTACGGCGGCAGCCGCCATGCCACCAGCATCACCTTCATCAGCCAGGCCGCCTTCGAGGCGGGCGTGCCCGCCCAGCTGGGGCTGCAGAAGAAGATCGGCGTGGTGAAGGGCTGCCGCAGCGTGCAGAAGCAGGACCTGATCCACAACGACTACACCCCGACCATCGAGGTGGACCCGCAGAACTACCAGGTGAAGGCCGACGGCCAGTTGCTCTGGTGCGAACCGGCCGAGGTGCTGCCGATGGCGCAGCGCTACTTCCTGTTCTGAGCGGCGCCGGCCGACGGGCTCAGGCGTCCACCGGTGGCGTCTGCTCCTCGGGCAAGGTCAGCTCGATGGTTTCCGCCAGGGAGTTTTCCAGGCGCTGCAGCTCGCCTTCCAGGGCCGCCTCGTCGTCGCCGTAGCGCTCGGCGATGCGGGCGAAGCCGTCGGCCACTTCGAGGAAGGCCATCACCACCAGCGGGTCGAAGTGGCTGCCGCTGGCGGCGCTGATCCGCTGGATCGCCTCGTCACCGCCCACCCGTGGGCGGTACGGGTGCGGTGCGGTGAGTTCGTCATAGTAGTCCGCCACCGCCATCAGCCGCGCCGCCAGGGGGATCTGCTCGCCCCGCAGGCCGTCGGGGTAGCCGTCACCGTCCCAGCGCTCGTGGTGGGACTGGATGATCTGCCGGGCATAGCACAGGAAGCCCTCGCCCTCACCGCCCGCCAGGCGCCGGTCGGCGCGCTCCAGGGCTTCGCGGCCCAGGCGCGTGTGGCTCTGCATCAGCCGCAGGTCGTCGCCCTCCAGCGCGCCGGGGTTGAGCAGGACGCGGTCCGGCAGGGCCACCTTGCCGATGTCGTGCAGCTGCGCCGACTTGGCCATCAGCGCCACCTTGTCCGGGGTCAGTTCGTCGGCCAGGGCCGGTTGCTGCCGGGCCAGGGCATTACCCAGCAGGCGCATGTACAGCTCGATGCGCACCAGGTGGTTGCCGGCGGGGTTGTCGCGCAGGTCGGCCAGGTTCGCCAGGGCCTCGATGGTGGCCTCGTGCAGGTGGCTGATCTCGCGGGTGCGGCGGCGCACCTCCAGCTCCAGGTATTCGCTCTTGTCCCGCAGGAAGTCGGCGTTGGCCTTGAGCTGCAGCTGGGCCTGGATGCGCGCGAGGACGATGGGCGGGCTGATGGGCTTGGTGATGTAGTCCACCGCGCCGAGGTCGAAGCCGCGCTGCTCGTCCGCCGCCTCGCCCCGGGCGGTGAGGAACACCACCGGGATGTCGCGGGTGGCCGGGTCGGCCTTGAGCCGGGCGCAGACTTCGTAGCCGTCCATCTGCGGCATCATCACGTCCAGCAGGATCAGGTCCGGCGGCTGCCGGCCGCCGGCGATGCGCAGTGCCTTCTCGCCGTTGCCGGCGACCTTGACCCGGTAGCGGTCCATCAGCAGCTCGCTCATGAGCTCCAGGTTGTCGGGCGTGTCGTCCACCACCAGCACCACTTCACGCTCCGGTCTGTCCAGCATCCCGGTCATCACGGCACCTCGTCATAACGTGATTTCGCGCTGGTCGGCCAGCGCGCGCAGCGCTTGGTGCGCTGTCTCGAAGTCATAGGCCCGCACGGCCGATTCCAGGGCCCCGTAGCCTTCATTAAAGGCGCTGCGCAGCATTCCGGCCTGCTCGTCGAGCAGCCGCGCGGCCCGTGGGTCGTCCTCCTCCAGCAGGCGGGCGAGCTGGCGGCAGGTGCGCGCCAGCGCGGCGCTGTCGTCGGCGGCTGCCGGGGGCGGCGCAGCGGCCTCGCGCTGCTGGGCCTCGATGGCTCCGACCAGCGCCAGCAGTGGCGGTTCCAGCTCGGTCAGCAGCAGTTCGATGCGCTCCGGCTCCGCCGCATCGGCCAGGGCCTGTTCGAGGGTGGCGGCCTGGGCCTTGAGCCCATGGGCCCCGAGGCTGCCGGACAGGCCGCGCAGGTCGTGGGCCTGGCGTTCGGCCTGGCTGCGCTGGCCGCTGGCCAGGGCTGCACGCAGGCGCTGGCTCCAGTCGCGCTGGCCCTCGGCGAAGCGCACCAGGAGCCGGCGGTAGGCGTCCTCGCGGCCCAGGGCGCGGCGTATCCCGTCGGCGATGTCGACCCCCGGCAGGTGCCAGGCCGGCAGCGGTGGCGCCACGGGGGGCGCGGCGGCCGGACGGGGGCCGAGCCAGCGCGACAGGGTGCCCCACAGTTCGCGGGGCTCGATGGGCTTGGCGATGTGGTCGTTCATGCCGGCCGCCAGGCAGCGCTCGCGGTCGTCGGCCAGGGCGTTGGCGGTCATGGCGATGATCGGCAGGCGGGCGAAGCGCCCTTCCTGGCGCAGCCGGCGGGTGGCCTCCAGGCCGTCGAGCACCGGCATCTGCATGTCCATCAGCACCAGCGCGTAGTGGCCGTCGGGCTGCCAGCGCAGGCGGTCGAGGGCGTCGAGGCCGTTCTCCGCCAGGTCCACCTGGAGGTTGGCCATCTCCAGCAGCTCGCCGGCCACCTCGCGGTTGAGCGGGTGGTCCTCCACCAGCAGCACGCGCTGGCCGTCGAACTGCGGCATGTGGGTCGCCTCGCTGCGCGGCGCGGCGGCCTGGCGCTGCAGCTGGCAGGCGTGGATGGCGTGCAGCAGGCGCGGCAGGGTGAGGGGCTTTTCCAGGTACTGGTCGATGACGTCGACGCTGGGCTCGCCCTCCCCTGTCGTACTGGCGAGCAGCACCCACGGTGTCTTGCCCAGGGGCAGGGCCGCCAGGCGCCGGGCGGTCTCCAGGCCGTCGAGCCCGGGCATATGGCGGTCGAGTATCACCAGGCTGAACGGGTTGCCCTGGGCATCGGCCTCCTGCAGGCGGGCCAGGGCGGCTTCGCCGTCGCCACAGTGCTCGGCCCGCAGCGCCAGGCTGGCCAGCAGGTCGCTGGCGGCGCGCCGGGCGCTGGGGTTGTCATCCACCACCAGGGCACGCAGGCCGAGCAGGTCGGGGCGCAGCAGGTCCGGCTGGGGCTGTTCGGGGGCGATGGGCAGCAGCAGACGGCACCAGAACAGGCTGCCCTCGCCGGGCTGGCTGTCCACGCCCACATCACCACCCATGGCTTCGGCCAGGCGCCGGCAGATGGCCAGGCCGAGGCCGGAGCCGCCGTAGCGCCGCGTGGTGGAGGTGTCGGCCTGCTGGAAGGACTCGAACAGCCGCGCCTGCTGGGCGGCGTCCAGGCCGATGCCGGTGTCGCGCACCGAGAGCTGCAGCAGCCAGCCGCCGGCGCGCGGCTCACCGCGCACGGCCACTTCCACTTCGCCGCGCTCGGTGAACTTGACCGCGTTGTTGGCGAAGTTGATCAGGATCTGGCCGATGCGCAGCGGGTCGCCCACCAGGTGCCGGGGCACCTGCGGGTCGATGCGGAAGATGAGTTCCAGCCCTTTGTCAGCCGCCCGTTCGCCCACCAGGGCGGCGAGGTTTTCCAGCACCAGGGTGAGGTCGAAGTCGATCTGCTCCACCTCCAGCTTGCCGGCCTCGATGCGGGAGAAGTCGAGGATGTCGTTGATCAGCCCCATCAGGTGCTGGCTGGCCTGGCGGATCTTCTCCAGGTAGTCGCGCTGGCGCGGTTCGGGGCCGGCACGCAGGGCCAGGTGGGTCATGCCGACGATGGCGTTCATCGGCGTGCGGATCTCGTGGCTCATGTTGGCGAGGAAGTCCGCCTTCAGCCGCGCGGCCTCTTCGGCCAGTTCCTTGGCGCGCTCCAGGGCCTCTTCGCTCTGCTTGCGCGCGGTGACGTCGCGGCTCACGCCCACCAGCCCCAGCAGGTGCCCGTCTTCATCGTCGAAGGTGGCGCGCACGGTGGCGTAGAGCAGCTTGCGGCCGTCGCGCTGGAGCACCCAGTCCTCGCTTTCCATGGGCCGGCTCATGGCCAGCGCGGCCTGGTCCTGGATCAGCCGCAGGCGGGCACGTTCAGTGGGCAGCAGCTCGGCATCGGTGTGCCCCACCAGGCCGTCGAGGTCCTGGCCGATCAGTTCGGCGAAGGCCTGGTTGGCGCCGAGGTAGCGGCCGCCGGTGTCCTTGAACCAGATCGGGTCGGGGATGGCGTCCACCAGCGCCTGCAGGGTGCTGCGCTGGCGCTGGGCCTCGGCTTCGGCGCGCTGGCGTTCCACCACCTGCACCGCCAGGCGGCGGTTCCACACCAGCACGAAGGTCACCAGCACCAGCACGGCGAGCCCGTAGGGCCAGCCCAGGGCCAGTAGCTCGTGCCAGTCCACGCTGTCGGCGGGGGGCAGCCAGCGCGCCAGGATGGCCTCGCGCTCGCTGTTGGTGACGCTGGCCAAGGCATGGTCGAGCAGCTCGGCGAGCATCGCCTGCTCGCGGAGCACGGCGAAGTGCAGGGCACTGCCGGCCAGGCCGGGATCGCCGCTGACCTCCAGGTTGCTCAGGTTGAGCCGGTGGATCAGGTAGCCGGCCGCCATCATGTTGCCGACGTAGGCATCGGCCCGGCCGGAGGAGAGTGCCCGCAGGGCGGCCTCGGTGTCGCTCGTCTCCACCAGTTGCAGGTCGCGGCTGCGCTGGCGCAGGCGGTCTTCCATGGCGTAGCCGCGCTCCACGGCCACGCGCCGCCCGGCCAGTTCCTCCAGGCTGCGGTAGGGCGTTTCGCGGCGGGAGTAGATCAGGCTGGTGGTGGTCAGGTAGGGGTCGCTGAAGGCCATCCAGCGCTCCCGCTCCGGGGTCTTGGCCGCCGACGGCACCACGTCCACCTCGCCCCGGCGCAGGGCTTCGCGGGCCTGGGGCCAGTCGTCGAAGTAGACCGGCTCCACGCCGAGCCCGAGGCGCTCGCCGAGCAGGCGCAGGAAGTCGGCGCTGATGCCCTGGTAGCTGCCGTCCTCGCCCATCAGGTCGAACGGTGGCCAGCCCTTGCGCTCCAGGCCCACGCGGATGCGCCCGTGCTCCTGCAGCCAGCGGGCTTCGGCGGTGGAGAACTCCAGCGGTTCGGCGGCCTGGCAGGTGCTGCTCCCCAGCAGCAGGAGCAGCACCAGCCGGCCGAGCAGTCGCAGCATGATCGGTCCCTGTATCGCGGTCTTGACCGCTTCAGCTTAGCCACCCGGCGGGCGCCGGGCGGCTCAGCGGAACAGTTCGCCGGGGGTGACGCCGAACAGCCCGCGAAAGGCGGCGATGAACGCCGAGGGGGATTCGTAGCCGCTGGCCAGGGCCACTTCGGTGACGCTGGCGCCGCCCTCCAGCGGCTGCAGCGCGGCGAGCAGGCGCAGGCGCTGGCGCCACTGGCGGAAGCTCAGGCCGGTCTCCCGCAGGAAGGCGCGGCTCAGGGTCTTCTCCGAGGTGTTGAGCCGGGCTGCCCAGTCCCCCAGGCCGAGGGCCAGGTCGGGCTGCGCGGCCAGTTCGTCGCAGAGCACTCGCAGGCGGCCGTCGGCCGGCATCGGCAGGGAGAAGCCGGCCTCGGGCAGGGCCCGTAGCTGGTCCAGCAGCACCGCCACCAGGCGCGCCTCGGCGCTGTCGCCCTCGGGGTACTCCACCGGCAGCAGGCAGAAAGCCTTGATCAGCTCGCGGGCCAGCGGCGTCACTTCCAGCACGCGGCACTGCTCCGGCGCCCAGGCGCAGGCATCGCGGCGCACGTAGAGGCTGCGCATCTCGGCGTGCATGGAGCTGACCACCTCGTGCTCCAGCCCGGCCGGCACCCACACGGCCCAGTGCGGCGGGGCGAAGAAGCTGCCGTCGGCGGTGTGCACGCCGAGCACGCCGCTGATGGCGTAGGAGAACTGCACCCAGTCGTGGCGGTGGCGCGGCGTCCAGGAGCCGGCGCGCAGGCTTTCCGCCCGGGCGTAGAGCGGGCGCGGCAGGGCATCGAGGGTGGGGATCAGCCGGGCGGGGCCGCRCTGCTGTCCGTTTGTCGACATGGATTGATCCTTTGTCGTTAGACGGTCGGATTCTGCCCCCGCTACCCTGCCGCCTCAATCCCCCGCTGCCCCGGAGGCCCCGATGTCTGCCCTCAAACCCCTCAAGCGCCTGGTCACCGACTGGTTCCTCGGCGGCATGCTGCTGGCCGTGGCGCTGGCCTGGCTGTTCCCCAACGTGGGCCGCCACGGCGGCCTCCTGCACGCGGAGAACCTGATCAACGCCGGGGTGTTCCTGGTGTTCTTCCTGCACGGCATCAACCTCTCCACCGAGCAGATCCGCAAGGGGCTGGGCAACTGGCGCCTGCACCTGATGGTGCAGCTGTTCACCTTCGCGGCCTTTCCGCTGCTGTGGCTGGCGGCGGACCGCCTGCTGGGCACCCGCCTGCCGACGGCGCTGATGCTGGGCTTCTTCTATCTGTGCGCGCTGCCCTCGACCATCTCCTCGTCGGTGGCGCTGACCGGCAGCGCCGGCGGCAACGTGCCGGCGGCGATCCTCAACGCCAGCCTGTCGAGCCTGCTGGGGGTGTTCATCACGCCCTGGCTGGTGAGCCTGGTGGCCGATGCCAACGGCGGCATGGACCTGGGCAAGACGCTGCTGGACCTGAGCCTGCTGCTGCTCCTGCCGCTGGTGCTGGGCCAGGGGCTGCGCCCGCTGTGGGGGCGCTTCTTCGCCCGCTACAAGCGCTACACCTCGGTGTTCGACAAGCTGGTGATCCTGCTGCTGGTGTTCGCCTCGTTCAGCGATTCGGTGGCCGCCGGCATCTGGCAGCAGCAAGGGCCGGAGACCCTGGCCATCGCCTTCATCGGCAGTGCGCTGGTGCTGGCGCTGATGCTCTGGTCCACCACCCGCGCGGCACGGGCGATGGATTTCAGCCATGAGGACGAGATTGCGGCAGTGTTCTGCGCCACCAAGAAATCCCTCGCCGCCGGCGCGCCGATGGCGGGGATCATCTTCGGCGCCAACCCCGCGCTGGGGCTGATCCTGCTGCCGATCATGCTGTACCACCAGATGCAGCTGATCGTCTGCTCGGTGATGGCCGAGCGCTACGCCCAGCGGGGCGCGGCGCTGGCGGCACAGGCGGCCTGAAGCGGCCGCCGGCGGGTCAGGCGCCCAGCAGGCTCTGCCCGCAGACCCGCATCACCTGGCCGGTGAGGCCACCGGAGCTGGGCTGGGCGAACCAGGCCACGGCTTCGGCCACGTCCTGGGGCAGGCCGCCCTGGCTCATGGAGTTCATGCGCCGGCCGGCTTCGCGGATGGTCAGCGGGATGGCGGCGGTCATCTGGGTTTCGATGAAGCCGGGCGCCACGGCGTTGATGGTGATGCCGCGCTTGGCCAGCGCCGGGGCCCAGGCCTGGGCCAGGCCGATGACGCCGGCCTTGCTCACCGCGTAGTTGCTCTGCCCGAGGTTTCCGGCGATGCCGCTGATGGAGGCGATCAGCACCACGCGGCCGTTGTCGTGCAGCTTGCCGGCGTCCAGCAGGGCCTGGGTCAGCACCTGGGGGGCCTTGAGGTTGACGTTGATCACCGAGTCCCAGAAGGCTTCGCTCATCTTCGCCAGGGTCTTGTCACGGGTGATGCCGGCGTTGTGCACGACGATGTCCAACCCGTCGGGCAGCGCCTCCACCAGGCGCGCGGGGGCGTCCTCGGCGCAGATGTCCAGGGCCACCGCGCGGCCGCCTAGGCGGGCGGCCAGGGCTTCGAGGGCGTCCTTGGCCTGGGGCACGTCCAGCAGCACCACCTCCGCACCGTCCCGGGCGAGGGTCTCGGCGATGGCCGCGCCGATGCCCCGCGAGGCCCCGGTGACCAGCGCGCGCTGGCCGCCGAGGGGACGGCTCCAGTCCTTGACCTGGGCGCTGCTGGCGGCGAGCCGCAGCACCTGGGCCGAGACGTAGGCGCTCTTGGGCGAGAGGAAGAAGCGCAGCGCGCCTTCGAGCTGGTCCTCGGCGCCCTTGCCGACGTACACCAGTTGCACGCTGCCGCCCCGGCGGATCTCCTTGCCCAGGGAACGGGTGAAGCCCTCCAGGGAGCGCTGCACGCTGGCGGCGATCGGGTCCTTGAGGCTTTCCGGCGGGCGCCCCAGCACCACCACGCGCGGGCATTTGCCCAGGCCCTTGAAGGTGGGCTGGAAGAAGTTGCGCAGCTCGATCAGTTGCTCGAAGCGGGTCAGCCCGCTGGCGTCGAACACCAGGGCCTTGAGCTTGGGCCCGTGCTCGGCGGTCCAGCGCGGCAGGCCGAAGCGGCCTTCCTCGGCGGCGAAGGACTGGTCGGTGAGCTTGTTCAGCACGGCGCTGGCGGCGTCGGCCAGGGCCCCCTCGCCGCCCAGCAGCAGGGCACCGTCCACCGGCCGCACGCGCCCTGCGGTCCAGCGCTCCAGGCGCAGCGGCGCGGGCAGGCCGAGGGCGCCGACCAGGCGTCGGCCGGTGGTGGAGTTGGCGAAGGCGAGATAACGGTCGGACATGGGGGCAGGCTCCTGCACGCATAAGAAGTGGGGCCACTCTACGCAGACAGCGCCGGCCCGCAATTGACCGCGTTGCCCGCCGCGCCGGCAAGGCGGCCAATGCGAGGGATGGCCTGGCGGCTAGTCTTGTGCCCACCTGCTGCACCCCGCATCCATTTCCCCAGGCAAGGAGTCACCCATGACCCAGCTGCGCCGGGTCGCCATCGTCGGCGGCAACCGCATTCCGTTCGCCCGTTCCAACACGGTGTACGCCACCGCCACCAACCAGCAGATGCTGACCAGCGCGCTGGAAGGCCTGGTGGAGCGCTACAACCTGCACGGCGAGCGCATCGGCGAATTCGTCGCCGGGGCGGTGCTCAAGCACTCCCGGGACTTCAACCTGGCCCGCGAATGCGTGCTCGGCTCGCGCCTGGCGCCGGAAACCAGCGCCTACGACCTCCAGCAGGCCTGCGGCACCGGCCTGGAAGCGGCCATCCTGGTGGCCAACAAGATCGCCCTGGGGCAGATCGAGAGCGGCATCGCCGGTGGCGTGGACACCACCTCCGACGCCCCCATCGGCGTGCACGAGGAGCTGCGCAAGATCCTCCTGGAGGCCAACCGCGGCAAGACCACCGCCGACAAGATCAAGACCCTGCTCAAGGTGCGCCCGCGCCACCTGGCGCCGCACATCCCGCGTAACGGCGAACCGCGCACGGGGCTGTCCATGGGCGAGTCCTGCGAGCTGATGGCGCAGACCTGGGCCATCCCCCGCGACGAGCAGGACAAGCTCGCCGTGGCCAGCCACCAGAAGCTGGCGGCGGCCTATGCCGAGGGCTGGCACAACGACCTGATGACCCCCTTCCTCGGCCTGACCCGCGACCAGAACCTGCGGGCGGACATCAACCTGGAGAAGCTCGGCACCCTGAAGACGGTGTTCGAGCGCGGCCCGCGCGGCACCCTCACCGCCGCCAACTCCACCCCGCTGACCGACGGCGCCTCGGTGGTGCTGCTGGCCAGCGAGGAGTGGGCCAAGGCGCGCGGCCTTCCGATCCTCGCCTACTTCAAGGACGGCGAAGCCGCTGCGGTGGACTTCGTCAGCGGCAAGGAAGGCCTGCTGATGGCGCCGGTCTACGCCGTGCCGCGCCTGCTGGCACGCAACGGGCTGACCCTGCAGGACTTCGACTACTACGAGATCCACGAGGCCTTCGCCGCCCAGGTGCTGTGCACCCTCAAGGCCTGGGAAGACGCCGAGTACTGCAAGACCCGCCTCGGCCTGGAGCAGCCGCTGGGCGCCATCGACCGCAGCAAGATGAACGTCAAGGGCAGCTCCCTGGCCGCCGGCCATCCCTTCGCGGCGACCGGTGGTCGCATCGTCGCCAACCTCGCCAAGCTGCTGGACGCGGCGGGCCAGGGCCGCGGGCTGATTTCCATCTGCGCGGCGGGCGGTCAGGGTGTGACTGCAATCCTGGAGAAGTAATCCAATACCGGTGGCCGCAAGTCATCGCGGCCACGCGATGTAAGCAACTCCGTGATTTAGGGCGGCCCTGCGTGCAGGGCCGCCCTTTTTTTCGTCCGCGCGCCAGCGCCACCAGGCGCACCTCAACGCCCCCAGGGCGGGTTATTGCCAAAACCCCTCGCCGCCGAGAAAATGCGATCAATTTTCATTTGATACTGCTTCTCGCGGTGACCCCATGGCCTCTTCCCTTTCGATCCAGGCGTTGTACAGCGAGCACCACGGCTGGCTGAAGGCCTGGCTGCGCAGCAAGCTGGGCAACGCGGCGGATGCCGCCGACCTGGCGCAGGACACCTTCCTGCGCCTGCTGGGCAGGGGCGAGGCGCTGGAGCTGCACACCCCGCGCGCCTTCCTGCGCACCGTGGCCCGTGGGCTGGTGATCGACCACTGGCGTCGCGAGGAGCTGGAGCGGGCCTACCGCGAGACCCTGGCCCAGGTGCCGGAGGCCGAGGCGCCCTCCCCCGAGACCCGCGAGCTGGTCCTGGAGCTGCTGGAGCAGATCGCGGCGCTGCTGGACCGCCTCAAGCCCAAGGTCCGCACGGCCTTCCTGCTGGCCCAGTGCGAGGGGCTGAGCCACCGCGAGGTGGCCGAGCGCATGGGCATCTCCCTGCGCTCGGTGGAGCGCTACGTGGCCGATGCGCTGTTCCATTGCTACCAGCTGCGGTTCGCCGAATGACCCCGCGCCCCGCTCAACCCGACGAGCAGGTGGTGCGCCAGGCCATCGCCTGGATGCTGCGCCTGCGCGGCCAGCCCGACACCGGCGCGCTGCAGGCCTGCGAGCACTGGCGCAACCAGCACGCCAGCCACGAACTGGCCTGGCAGCGGGTGCAACAGCTGGACCAGGAACTGGGTGTCGGCCTGCGCGCCCTGCCGCAGTCGCGCCAGGTGCTGGAAGACGCCCGTGCCGGCCTGCGCCGGCGCCAGGCGCTGAAGCTGCTGTCCGGGGCGGCCGTGGGGGGCGCGGCGCTCTGGCTGAGCCGCGACCTGACGCCCTGGGAGCGCCTGACCGCGGACCTGGCCACCGCCACGGGCGAACGCCACGGCCAGCGCCTGGCCGATGGCAGCCGCCTGCTGCTGAACACCGACTCGGTGGTGGACCTGCGCATGACGGCGGGCCAGCGCCAGGTGCACCTGCGCCGAGGCGAGATCCTGCTGGAGGCAGCGCCCCAGGCAGAAGCGTTGCACCTGCGCAGCGCACAGGGCTGGCTGCGTACCCGGGCAGCGCGCTTCGTCGCCCGGCTGGACGCAGGGGCGCTGCGCCTCTGCGTGCTGGGCGGCGAGGTGGAGGTGCTGCACAGCGGCACCGGGGGCCGCACGGTGGGGGCTGGGCGCACCGTCGAAGTCCGTGCCGGCGAGGTCCGCGAGCTGCCGCCGCCGGCCATGGAGCCGGGAGCCTGGGCGGATGGGCTGATCGTCACCCGCGATGTGCGGCTGGGGGATTTCGTCGCGGAGGTGGCCCGCTACCGCCCCGGCCGCCTGGCCTGCAGCGAGGCCGTGGCCGACCTGCGGCTGTCCGGGGTCTACCGGCTGGACGACACCGAGCGGCTGCTGGCACTGCTGCCACAGACGCTGCCCGTGCAGCTGCGCTACCGAACCCGCTGGTGGGTGACGGTGGAGGCGCGGGCCTGAGCGGATCAGCCGCCCGATGATCCCTGCGAATTTTTTTGGCGGGTTTTCCGGCGAAGCCCGGCAATGGGAATAACACCCATTCACCTTGCCAATCACGGACCCTGCCATGCGCGCTTCCTGCCCTACCCGCCTTGCCCTTGCCGTTCGCGGCGCCCTGATCGCCGCCGCCCTCGCCACGCCCCTGCTGCCCGCCAGTGCCTCGGCGCAGACCGCCCAGGCCAGCGCCAGCCAGGGCTATGCGATTCCCGCCGGCCCGCTGGCCGAGGCGCTCAACCGCTTCGCCCGCGAGGCGGGCATCAGCCTGTCGGCGACGCCGGAGCAGACCCAGGGCCTGAACAGCGCGGGGCTGTCGGGCCACTTCGGGGTGGAGGAAGGGCTCGCCCGCCTGCTGCAAGGCACGCCGCTGCAGGCCGAGCCCCTGGGGGATGGCCGCTTCGTGCTGCGCGAGGCGCCCTCGGATGCGGCGCTGGAACTGGGCAGCACCCAGGTGTTCGCGCTGGGCAATGCCCTGGGCAGCGCCGAGGGCTACCAGGCGACCCACAGCCACGTGGCGACCAAGACCAGCAAGCCGCTGCTGGAAACCGTGCAGAGCGTGTCGGTGGTGACCCGCGAGCAGATCGACGACCAGGGCTCGAAGACCGTGCAGCAGGCGGTGCGCTACACCCCCGGCATCTTCACCGGCCAGGTGGGCGCCTCGAACCGCTACGACTACATCGTGATGCGCGGCTTCGCCGACAACAGCGTGGACAACGTCTTCCTCGACGGCCTGAAGACCATGGGCGACAGCGGCACCTTCAGCTCGCTGCAGGTGGACCCGTACTTCCTCGAACGCATCGACGTGCTCAAGGGTCCGTCGTCCGTGCTCTACGGCCGCAGCCTGCCGGGCGGCCTGGTGGCGCTGACCAGCAAGAAGCCGCTCTACACGCCCTACCACCAGGTGCAGGCCTCGGTGGGCAACATGAACCAGAAGAGCCTGGGCTTCGATTTCAGCGGCCCGCTGGACGAGGAGCAGCACATCGCCTACCGCGTGGTGGGCCTGGGCAAGGGCAGCGACACCCAGTTCGACCACGCCCGCGAGGAGCGCTACGCCATCGCGCCGTCCCTCTCCATCGACTTCAACGAGGACACCTCGCTGACCCTGCTGGGCTACCTGCAGCACGACCCCAACGGCGGCTACCACAGCGGCGTGCCGGCCGACGGGGCGCTGCACCCCCACAACGGCCGGCGCATCGACCGCAACTTCTTCGACGGCGAGCCGGGGCTGGACGACTTCGACCGCACCCAGCGGATGGCCGGCTACCAGCTGGAACACCGTTTCAACGACGTCTGGAGCGCGCGGCAGAACCTGCGGGTGCTGGACGCCAGCGTGGACCTGTCTCAGGTCTACGGCTACCAGTGGACAGCACCGGCGGCCAACACCCTGACCCGCTACTACTCCGGCGCCAGCGAGAAGCTGCGGGCCTACATCGTCGACAACATGCTGCAGGCCGAATTCGACACCGGCAGCGCGCGCCACACCCTGCTCACCGGCCTCGACTACCAGAATCGCAAGACGCGCGTGGACTGGACCTCGGCCAGCGTCTCGCCGCTGGATGCGTTCAACCCCGTCTACGGCAACGCGACGCTGGGCACCCTGTACCCGGACAACCACACCCGCCGCCTGGAGCAGACCGGCCTGTACGTGCAGGACCTGATCGACCTGGACCGCTGGCGCTTCTCCCTGGGCATGCGCCAGGACTGGGTGTCGGTCTCCGACGAGAACCGCACCAGCGGAACCAGGAGCGAGGCCGACTGGCGCCGCTTCACCGGTCGCGCGGGGGTGCTGTACCTGTTCGACAACGGCGTGGCGCCCTTCGTCAGCTACTCCGAGTCGTTCAACCCCAACGCCTATTCCGACGCCGGCGGCAAGCCGCTGGAGCCCACCGAGGGCACCCAGTGGGAGGCCGGGGTGAAGTTCCAGCCGCCGGGCAGCAACAGCCTGTACACCGCCTCGCTGTTCCACATCGTCCAGCAGAACGTGGCGTCGAAGCTGCCGCAGTACAGCTACTACGAGTCGGTGGGCGAGGTACGCTCCCAGGGCCTGGAGCTGGAGGCCAATGCCCAGCTGAGCGAACGCCTGCGCCTGCTGGCCAGCTACACCTACACCGACATCACCTACACCCAGGCGCTGGACGGCTCCCGGGGCAACACGCCGAACCAGGCGCCGAAGCACATGGCCTCGATCTGGGGTGAGTACCGCTTCGACGCCGGTGCGCTGGACGGCCTGCGCACCGGGCTGGGGGCACGTTACGTGGGCCGCAGCTGGGCGGACCGTGCCAACACGCTGCACGTGCCGTCCTACACGCTGGTGGATGCGCTGATCGGCTTCGACCTGGGCAAGGTGGGCCTGCCCGGGATGGACCTGGCGCTGAACGCCAACAACCTGCTGGACGAGGACTACGTGGCCTCGTGCTACAGCCTGGACTTCTGCTACTTCGGCGAGCAGCGCAACGTCACCGCCACCCTCAGCTACCAGTTCTGACCGGCGCCTGGACGAGGCCGCCCCGGCGCCGGGGCGGCCTCGTTCATGTGCGTGACAGACTTGCCACAGGAACGCGCCCATGCGCCCCCTTATCGTCCTGCTGCACCGCTACCTCGGCCTGGCCACGGCGCTGTTCCTGGCCCTCGCCGGGCTCACCGGCAGCCTGCTGGCCTTCCAGCACGAGATCGATGAATGGCTGAACCCGGCCTTCTACCACGCGCCCGCACGGGGGCCGCTGCTGTCACCGGGCGAGCTGGTGCAGCGCATCGAGCAGGCTGAGCCGCGCCTGCAGGTCTGGTACATGGAGGTGCCGGACGAAGCCGGCCACTCGGCGCTGATGGCGGCGGTGCCCCGTACCGACCCGGCCACCGGTGCGCCCTACGACCTGCACCACCGGGTGATCTACCTGGACCCGGTGAGCGGCGCCGAGCTGGGCATGCGCCAGTGGGGCGCCTGCTGCCTGCAGGCGCAGAACCTCATCCCCTTTCTGCTGGAGTTCCACTACACCCTGGCGCTGCCGGGCAACTGGGGGCTGATCCTGATGGGGCTGGTGGCGATCCTCTGGGTCATCGACTGCTTCGCCGGCGCCTGGCTGACCCTGCCCCGTGGGCGGCCCTTCCTGAAGAAATGGTGGACGGCCTGGACGCTGAAGCGCGGCGCCGGACGCTACCGGCGCACCCTCGACCAGCACCGCGCCGGCGGGCTCTGGCTGTGGCTGCTGCTCCTGCCGGTGGCGGTGAGCAGCGTGGCGATGAACCTGCCGGAGCAGGTGTTCAAGCCGGTGGTGTCGCTGTTCTCCGAGGCGCCACCGAGCACCTACCAGCAGCGCAGCCAGATGCCCCGCGAGGCACTGGGGGAGACGCGCCTGGACTACCAGCAGGTGTACCGGCTGGCGCAGGCGGAAGGCGCGCGGCAGGGCATCGAGGGGGGCATCGGCGAGCTGTACTACAGCGTCGAGTACAACTTCTTCGGGGCAGGGTTCGGCGGTCACGACGCCAACCCGCTGGAGAAGTCATGGCTGTTCTTCGATGGGGCCGACGGCCGCCTGATCGGCGCGGAGGTCGCCGGGCGCGGCACGCCGGGTGAACGCTTCTACCGGCTGCAGGCACCGATCCACGGTGGGCGCATCGCGGGGTTGCCGGGGCGCATCGTGATCGCGCTGCTGGGGCTGGCCATCGCCGGGCTGAGCGTCACCGGCGTGGTCATCTGGTGGCGCAAGCGGCAGGCCCGGCGCGCCAGTGCGGCCCGCGCCCGCGAGGGGCGGCGAGCCGCTTTCGGTCAGAATTTGTAGCTCAGGCCGAGGGAGGTGCTTTCGTTGTTCTTGTCACGACCGGGCAGGTTGGAGTCCTTGTCCTTGTGCTCGTAGCTGACGGTCATCACCAGGTCCTTGGTGAGCTTGTGACCGAGGGTGACGACGTGCTTGGTCTCGTCCTCTTCCTTGCCGGTGGGGTCGTGCTTGAAGTCGGTGTGACGGCGGCTGTAGGCGACGCTGGCGAAGCTGTCCCAGGGCAGTTTGCGGGCGTAGCTGATCTTCCAGCCTTCCTGCTCCTTGTCCTTGTTGCGCTTGTCGTTGTCTTCCACCTTGGGCGAGTAGCTGAGGTCGAAGCTGTCCTTGCCGGTGGGCTTGAAGCGGGTGCCGACCTTGAAGGTGTCGACTTCGATATCCAGCGGGCTGTCGTTCTCCAGGCCACGGTTCTCATAGTTGTAGCGGGTGTACAGCTCCAGCACGCGGTTCAGCTTGTGGCTGGCGCCCAGGGACCAGATGGTGCTGGAGAGGTCGTACTGGTGGTCCTTGTAGAGCTGCAGGTAGGTGACGGCGGCGTTGATCTTCAGGCGCCAGGCCGGGATGACGAAGGTGGGGCCGGTGGAGACCGCCCAGGTCTGCCGGTTGAGTTCGTCGCGGTCGTCCTGGCGGGCCTGGGCGATGTTGGCGCCGAGGTTCCAGCGGCTGCCACGGTCGTCGAAGCCGTAGCCGTAGCGCAGGCTGCCGGCGGCCTGCCAGCGGTTGTCGTGGACGGTGGACTTGGGCTTGGCGACCGGGGTGGGCGCGGTGTCGTCGTCTTCCTCGCCGTCGTCGGCCAGGTCGTCCTCGTCCAGGTCGATGTCGTCGAGCAGGTCGTCGAGGCTGTCGTCGTCTTCGAAGGCCATGTCGTCCATGTCCTCGTCGTCCTCGTCATCGAACGAGGGGTCCTGGGTCATGCCGGCACTGGCGTTGGCGGTGTCGGTGTCATGCACCCGGGCCACGGCGACGCGGCCGCCGAAGGTGTGGGTCTTGAGCTTCTTGGCGATGCGCTTGGCCAGCTTGGCGCCTTCCTTGGCCTCCGCGGAGTCGGGGGCGTCCTGCTTGAGCCGCGCCAGCTCGGCCTTGGCGGCCGGGTAGTCGAGGGCGTCGGCATAGACCTTGGCCAGGGCCAGGCGCGCGCGGGGGTGGCTGGCGCTCAGGCTTGGGTCGGCGAGGATGGCGCGGTACTGCTCGGCGGCACTGCCGAGCAGGCCCCAGCGGGCACTGCTTTCCGCGTCACGGGCGAGGGTCTGGTAGGGGCTGGCGATGCTGCACAGGGGCAGGCCGGCCAGAAGCAGAACGGCGGTCAGTCCGTTGAGTTTCATGGTGGGTTCCGGGAGGGCGGTCGATGGAATGGTGGGCAAGCCTATAGAGGCGGTTTGCCAGCGTCCAGAGCCCGGCCTGAATGTGATTTTGCATTCACAAAGTCCCGTCCCACGCGGGCTGCAGGCCTCTCCGAAAGACGACGAACGGCTGTGGATAACCGCTTCGGCAGGCGCCGCTTTTCATCCTCCTGAAACGAAAAAGGCGCAGCCTGGGGGCTGCGCCTTTGTCTGTGCCGGACGGCTCGACTCAGAACGGGATGTCGTCGTCGAAGCTGTCGTAGTCCGGGGCCGGCTGGGCGGCCGGTTGCGGAGCCGGGCGGGACTCGCGCGGGGCGGACTGCTGCGGCTCGCGCTGCGGACGCGGGGCGCGCGGGGCGGAATCGCCATCGCTGCCGGGACGGCCGCCGAGCAGTTGCATCTGGCCGTTGATGTCCACGACGATTTCGGTGGTGTAGCGGTCCTGGCCGTCCTGACCCTGCCACTTGCGGGTGCGCAGGCTGCCCTCGACGTAGACCTGGGAACCCTTGCGCAGGTATTCGCCGGCGATCTCGGCGAGGCGGCCGAAGAACACCACGCGGTGCCACTCGGTGCGTTCCTGCTGCTGGCCGGTCTGCTTGTCCTTCCAGCTCTCGCTGGTGGCCAGGGTGATGTTGGTCACGGCGTTGCCGTTGGGCATGTAGCGGACTTCAGGGTCGCCGCCGACGTTGCCGACCAGAATGACTTTGTTAACCCCACGGGCCATAACGTTCTCCTAGGCTTCAGCACGTTCGGGCGCCGGCTTGATCAGGCGCTCCAGGGACGTGCGGTCCAGTTTTTCGGTATCCACTTTGATATAGATGGCGGCTTCTTCGACCACCACCACGGCATCCGCCACTCCGGGCAAAGCCAGCAAACGCGGGACCAGCGTCGCATCGCCGAGGGCCGCTGCATCGAGCGGCTGGCGCAGGCTGGTCACGTACGGAGGTTCGCGCATAGTAACAGCAATGGCGACCCAAATCGCACAGAGCGCCGCACATCCGATGAACACGACGGACAGGCCGCCATGCTGGAACAACCAGCCGCCGAGGATGCCGCCGAGGGCGGCGCCGAGGAACTGGCTGGTGGAGTAGACGCCCATGGCGGTGCCCTTGCCGCCGGCCGGGGCGACCTTGCTGATCAGCGAGGGCAGCGAGGCCTCCAGCAGGTTGAAGGCGGTGAAGAAGACGATGGTGCCGATGACCAGGGCGCTCAGGGTGTCGCCGAAGGCCCAGAAGAACAGTTCGCAGGCGGCCAGTACGCTGACGGCGCCGATCAGCACACGCTTCATCTGGCGCTTCTTCTCGGCGTAGATGATGAACGGGACCATGCCGAAGAACCCCACCAGCAGCGCGGTGAGGTAGACCCACCAGTGCTGCTCCTTGGGCAGGCCGGCCTTCTCCACCAGCGCCAGCGGCAGGGCGACGAAGCTGGCCATGAGCACGGCGTGCAGGGCGAGGATGCCGAAGTCCAGGCGCAGCAGGTCGGGGTGCCTGAGGGTCGGCAGCAGCGCCTGGCGGGCCACGCCGGACTCGCGGTGCTGCAGCGGCGAGGCGGCCCGGGGGACGAACAGGGCGATGATCAGGATGCCGACCAGGGCCATGGCGGCGGTGATCCAGAACAGCCCGGCCAGGCCGAAGGCGCGGGTGACCAGGGGGCCGACCACCATGGCGACGGCGAAGGAGACGCCGATGCTCATGCCGATCATGGCCATGGCCTTGGTGCGGTGCTGCTCGCGCGTGAGGTCGGAGAGCAGCGCCATGACCGCAGCGGAGATGGCCCCGGCCCCCTGCAGGACGCGCCCGGCGATGACGCCCCAGATGGAGTCGGCGTTGGCCGCCAGCACGGCACCGGCGGCGAAGATCAGCAGGCCGATGTAGATCACCGGCAGGCGGCCGATGCGGTCGGAGACGATGCCGAAGGGGATCTGCAGCACCGCCTGGGTCAGGCCGTAGGCGCCGATGGCCAGGCCGATCAGCGCCGGGGTGGCGCCGGCCAGGTCCTGGCCGTAGGTGGCCAGGACCGGCAATACCATGAACATGCCGAGCATGCGGAAGGCGAACACCAGCGCCAGGCCACCGGCGGCGCGGGTCTCGCGACCGCTCATGCGTTCGGAATGGGGATCGTGCATAGATGCCTCGTGACAGGAAGTGCGGGAATGCGTCATGCCCCGCGTCGGGCGCTGGCACCCGGTCCCCGGGTGCGCGGCTGCTGCCTGCGCCGGAAAAATGCGGCGCATTCTAGCAGTCCCGGCCCGTCAGGACACTGCCGTGCCGCTTTGCCGCGCCCCTGGGGGCACCCGTATACTCGGGCGTTTTCCGCTCGCCATGCGAGGCCGCTGTGGACCAGATACTCATCCGTGGGGCACGTACCCACAACCTGAAGAACGTCGACCTCACCCTCCCCCGCGACAAGCTGATCGTGATCACCGGGCTGTCCGGTTCGGGCAAGTCGTCCCTGGCGTTCGACACGCTCTACGCCGAGGGCCAGCGGCGCTATGTGGAATCGCTGTCGGCCTATGCCCGGCAGTTCCTGTCGATGATGGAAAAGCCCGATGTGGACACCATCGAGGGGCTGTCGCCGGCCATCTCCATCGAGCAGAAATCCACCAGCCACAACCCCCGTTCCACGGTGGGCACCATCACCGAGATCTACGACTACCTGCGCCTGCTCTACGCCCGCGCCGGTACGCCGCGCTGCCCGGACCACGATGTGCCGCTGGAGGCGCAGACCGTGAGCCAGATGGTCGACCAGGTGCTGGCCATGCCCGAGGGCCGCAAGCTGATGCTGCTGGCGCCGGTGATCCGCGAGCGCAAGGGCGAGCACCTGGCGGTGTTCGACGAACTGCGCGCCCAGGGCTTCGTCCGCGCACGGGTCAACGGCCGCCTCTACGAGCTGGACGAGCTGCCCAAGCTGGACAAGCAGAAGAAGCACTCCATCGATGTGGTGGTGGACCGCTTCAAGGTGCGCGGCGATCTGCAGCAGCGCCTGGCGGAATCCTTCGAGACGGCGATCAACCTCGCCGACGGCATTGCGCTGGTGGCGCCGATGGACGACGAGCCGGGCGAGGAGATCATCTTCTCCGCGCGCTTCGCCTGCCCCCATTGCGGCCACTCCATCAGCGAGCTGGAACCCAAGCTGTTCTCCTTCAACAACCCGGCCGGTGCCTGCCCGACCTGCGATGGCCTGGGGGTTAAGCAGTTCTTCGATGCCAAGCGCCTGGTCAACGGCGAGCTGACCCTGGCCGAAGGCGCGATCCGCGGCTGGGACCGGCGCAACGTCTATTACTTCCAGATGCTCGGCTCCCTGGCCGCGCACTATGGCTTCAGCCTGGAGGAGCCGTTCGACGACCTGGCGCCGGAGCACCAGCGGGTGATCCTGCAGGGCAGTGGCCGCGAGGACGTGGACTTCCGCTACCTCAACGACCGTGGCGACATCGTCAAGCGCTCCCACCCCTTCGAGGGCATCGTCCCGAACCTGGAGCGGCGCTACCGCGAGACCGAATCCAACACCGTGCGCGAGGAGCTGGCGAAGTTCCTCAGCACCCAGCCCTGCCCGGATTGCCGGGGCACCCGCCTGCGCCGCGAGGCGCGCCATGTGTGGGTCGGCGAGAAGACGCTGCCGGCAGTGACCGGCCTGCCGGTGGGCGAGGCCTCGGACTACTTCGGCGTGCTGGAGCTGCCGGGGCGCAAGGGCGAGATCGCGGCGAAGATCCTCAAGGAGATCCGCGAGCGCCTGCAGTTCCTGGTGAACGTCGGCCTGGACTACCTGACCCTGGACCGCAGCGCCGACACCCTCTCCGGTGGCGAGGCCCAGCGCATCCGCCTGGCCAGCCAGATCGGTGCCGGCCTGGTGGGGGTGATGTACATCCTCGACGAGCCGTCCATCGGCCTGCACCAGCGTGACAACGAGCGCCTGCTGGCCACCCTCACCCACCTGCGCAACCTGGGCAACACGGTGATAGTGGTGGAGCACGACGAGGACGCCATCCGCCTGGCCGACTATGTGGTGGACATCGGCCCGGGTGCCGGCGTGCATGGCGGCCGGATCGTCGCCGAGGGCACGCCGGACGAGGTGATGGCCCACCCGGATTCGCTCACCGGCAAGTACCTGTCGGGTCGGGTGAAGATCGAGGTGCCGGCCACCCGCACGCCCCGCGACAAGAAGAAATCGCTGAAGCTCAAGGGCGCGCGCGGCAACAACCTGCGCAACGTCGACCTGGAGATTCCGGTCGGCCTGCTGACCTGCATCACCGGTGTGTCCGGTTCGGGCAAGTCGACGCTGATCAACAACACCCTGTTCCCCATCACCGCGACGGCGCTGAACGGTGCGACCACCCTGGAGGCAGCCCCCCACGACAGCTTCGACGGGCTGCAGCACCTGGACAAGGTGGTGGACATCGACCAGAGCCCCATCGGCCGTACGCCGCGTTCCAACCCGGCGACCTACACCGGGCTGTTCACGCCGATCCGCGAGCTGTTCGCCGGCGTACCGGAGTCCCGCTCGCGGGGCTACGGGCCGGGCCGCTTCTCCTTCAACGTGAAGGGTGGCCGCTGCGAGGCCTGCCAGGGCGATGGCGTGATCAAGGTGGAGATGCACTTCCTGCCGGACATCTACGTGCCGTGCGACGTGTGCAAGGGCAAGCGCTACAACCGCGAAACCCTGGAGGTGAAGTACAAGGGCCGCAGCATCACCGAGGTGCTGGACATGACCATCGAGGAGGCGCGCCAGTTCTTCGATGCCGTGCCGGCCATCGCCCGCAAGCTGCAGACGCTGATGGACGTGGGCCTCTCGTACATCCGCCTGGGGCAGTCGGCGACCACCCTCTCCGGCGGTGAGGCACAGCGGGTGAAGCTGTCCCGCGAGCTGTCCAAGCGCGACACCGGCAAGACGCTGTACATCCTCGACGAGCCCACCACGGGCCTGCACTTCGCCGACATCCAGCAGCTGCTGGACGTGCTGCACCGGCTGCGGGACCACGGCAACACGGTGGTGGTCATCGAGCACAACCTGGACGTGATCAAGACCGCCGACTGGCTGGTGGACCTGGGCCCGGAAGGCGGTTCCAAGGGCGGCCAGATCATCGCCACCGGTACGCCGGAGGAGGTGGCGGCGATGCCGCAGTCCCACACCGGGCACTTCCTCAAGCCGTTGCTGGAGCGCGACCGCGCCTGATACGAAAAAGCCCCGCAGATGCGGGGCTTTTTCGTGGAGCGGTGGATCAGGCCAGGTCGAAGCGGTCGAGGTTCATCACCTTGATCCAGGCGGCGACGAAGTCCTGGGTGAACTTCGCCTGGGCGTCGGCGCTGGCGTAGACCTCGGCGATGGCGCGCAGCTGCGAGTTGGAACCGAACACCAGGTCGACGCGGGTGGCGGTCCACTTCAGGGCGCCGCTGCTGCGGTCACGGCCTTCGAACAGCTCAGCGGCTTCGCTGGTGGGCTTCCACGCCGTCCCCATGTCCAGCAGGTTGGCGAAGAAGTCGTTGCTGAGCGTCCCGGGGCGCTGGGTCAGCACACCGTGGGCGGTCTGCCCGACGTTGGCACCCAGTACCCGCAGACCGCCGACCAGTACGGTCATTTCCGGGGCGGTGAGGGTCAGCAGCTGGGCACGGTCCACCAGCATCTCCTCGGCGGTCACGGTGAAGCGCGCCTTCTGGTAGTTGCGGAAGCCGTCGGCCAGGGGTTCCAGCACGGCGAAGGACTCGACGTCGGTCTGCTCCTGGGAGGCGTCCATGCGGCCCGGGGTGAAGGGCACTTCCAGGGCCTGCCCGGCGGCCTTGGCAGCCTGCTCGATGCCCACGCCACCGGCGAGGACGATCAGGTCGGCCAGGGAGACCTTCTTGCCACCGGCTTGCGAGCGGTTGAAGTCGGCCTGGATGCCTTCCAGCACGCCGAGCACGCGAGCCAGTTGCGCGGGCTGGTTGGCTTCCCAGTCCTTCTGCGGTGCCAGGCGGATGCGGGCACCGTTGGCGCCGCCGCGCATGTCGGAACCGCGGTAGGTGGAGGCCGAGGCCCAGGCGGTGGACACCAGCTCGCTGACCGAGAGGCCGGAGGCCTGGATGCGTGCCTTGAGCTGGGCGATGTCCTGTGCGTCCACCAGCGGGTGGTCGACGGCCGGGATCGGGTCTTGCCAGATCAGCTCTTCAGCCGGGACTTCCGGACCAAGGTAGCGGGCACGCGGGCCCATGTCGCGGTGGGTGAGCTTGAACCAGGCGCGGGCGAAGGCGTCGGCGAAGGCCTGCGGATCCGCCAGGAAGCGGCGGGAGATCTTCTCGTAGGCCGGGTCCAGGCGCAGCGACAGGTCGGTGGTGAGCATGGTCGGGCGGTGCATCTTCGACGGGTCGTGTGCATCCGGGATGACCGCATCAGCGCCCTTGGCCACCCACTGGTGGGCACCGGCGGGGCTCTTGGTCAGTTCCCAGTCGTACTTGAACAGGTTCTCGAAGAAGTAGTGGCTCCACTGGGCCGGGGTCTGGGTCCAGGTGACTTCGAGGCCACTGGTGATGGTGTCCGAGCCCTTGCCGCTGCCGAAACTGCTGTGCCAACCGAGGCCCTGGGCTTCGATGCTGGCGGTTTCCGGGTCAGCCCCCACATGGGCGGCGTCGCCGGCACCGTGGGTCTTGCCGAAGGTGTGGCCGCCGGCGATCAGGGCGACGGTCTCCTCGTCGTCCATGGCCATGCGGGCGAAGGTTTCGCGGATGTCACGGGCTGCGGCAATCGGGTCGGGGTTGCCGTCCGGGCCTTCCGGGTTCACGTAGATCAGGCCCATCTGCACGGCAGCCAGCGGGTTCTCCAGGTCACGGTCACCGCTGTAGCGGCTGTTGGGCTTCTCGCTGGTGGCCAGCCACTCGCGCTCGGAACCCCAGTAGATGTCCTCTTCCGGCTCCCAGATATCGCGGCGGCCGCCGGCGAAACCGAAGGTCTTGAAGCCCATGGACTCGAGGGCGACGTTGCCGGTCAGGATCATCAGGTCGGCCCAGGAGATCTTCTGGCCGTATTTCTGCTTGATCGGCCACAGCAGGCGGCGGGCCTTGTCGAGGTTGACGTTGTCCGGCCAGCTGTTGAGCGGGGCGAAACGCTGGTTGCCGGTGCCCGCGCCGCCGCGGCCGTCTGCCGTACGGTAGGTGCCGGCGCTGTGCCAGGCCATGCGGATGAACAGCGGACCGTAGTGGCCGAAGTCGGCGGGCCACCAGTCCTGGGAATCGGTCATGAGGGCGTGGAGGTCACGCTTGAGGGCCTGCAGGTCGAGGCTCTTGAAGGCTTCGGCGTAATCGAAGCCGCTGTCCAGGGGATCGGACAGGCTGGAGTGCTGGTGCAGGATCTTCAGGTTCAGCTGGTTAGGCCACCAGTCGCGGTTGGACGTACCACCGCCGGCGGAATGCTGCGCACCGCCACCGGAAAAGGGGCACTTGGCTTGGGCGGGGGTCGTGGGCTTCTGGCTCATCTGTGATCGCTCCTTATCAGGTCGTCACCGGCCCGTGCCGGCGATGGAGGAAAGATTAGAATGCCATCAGCAAGAGAACCAATTTATTAACCGTAACAAAACAATAGAAAATAACTCTTACAAGATCGCAGGTATAAAAAAACCGGGCACTAGGCCCGGTTTCTTCGCAGCGACCGATTACTCGGCAGCGGCTTCGACTTCACCAGCGACCGGACGGTCAACCAGTTCGACATACGCCATGGGGGCGTTGTCGCCAGCGCGGAAGCCGCACTTCAGGATGCGCAGGTAGCCGCCCTGACGGTTGGCGTAGCGCTTGCCCAGATCGTTGAACAGTTTGCCAACGATGGCTTTCGAACGGGTACGGTCGAAGGCCAGACGACGGTTGGCAACGCTGTCTTCCTTGGCCAGGGTGATCAGCGGCTCGGCAACGCGACGCAGTTCCTTGGCTTTGGGCAGGGTGGTTTTGATCAGTTCGTGCTCGAACAGCGATACCGCCATGTTCTGGAACATGGCCTTGCGGTGAGCGCTGGTGCGGCTGAGGTGACGGCCACTTTTACGATGACGCATGGTTCAATTCCTTACCAAACTAAGACGTTCGGTGATTACGACGATCAGGCAGTCGCCTTGTCGTCCTTCTTAAGACTTGCCGGCGGCCAGTTGTCGAGGCGCATGCCGAGGGACAGACCACGGGAGGCCAGGACGTCCTTGATCTCGGTCAGGGACTTCTTGCCCAGGTTCGGAGTCTTGAGCAGCTCTACTTCGGTACGCTGAATCAGGTCGCCGATGTAGTAGATGTTCTCCGCCTTCAGGCAGTTGGCCGAACGCACGGTCAGCTCAAGGTCGTCGACGGGGCGCAGGAGGATCGGATCGATCTCGTCTTCCTGTTCCACGACCACGGGCTCGCTGTCACCTTTGAGGTCCACGAACGCTGCCAGCTGCTGTTGCAGGATGGTAGCGGCGCGACGGATAGCCTCTTCGGGATCCAGGGTGCCGTTGGTTTCCAGGTCGATGACCAGCTTGTCCAGGTTGGTGCGCTGCTCGACACGGGCGTTTTCCACGACGTACGCAACGCGACGGACCGGGCTAAAGGAAGCGTCGAGCTGGAGACGGCCAATGCTACGGCTCTCGTCTTCGTCGCTCTGGCGCGCGTCAGCGGGTTCGTACCCACGGCCGCGAGCCACTTTCAGCTTCATGTTCAGCGAGCCGTTGTCCGCCAGGTTGGCGATGACGTGGTCACCGTTGACGATCTCGACATCATGATCCAGCTGAATATCGGCAGCAGTGACAACGCCCGGGCCTTTCTTGACCAGGTTCAGCGTTACTTCGTCACGGCCGTGCAGTTTGACAGCCAGACCTTTCAGGTTGAGCAGGATTTCAATGACGTCTTCCTGAACACCTTCGATGGCGCTGTACTCATGGAGTACGCCGTCGATTTCGGCCTCGACTACTGCACAGCCAGGCATGGAGGACAACAGGATGCGACGCAGCGCGTTGCCCAGGGTATGGCCGAAGCCACGCTCGAGAGGCTCGAGCGTGATCTTGGCGCGGGTCGTGCTGACCGCTTGCACATCGATGTGGCGAGGGGTCAGGAACTCATTTACCGAACTCTGCATGGATGCACCTATTTTCTAGCCCTTACTTGGAGTAGAGCTCGACAATCAGGTTTTCGTTGATGTCGGCGGACAGATCAGTACGAGCCGGAACGCTTTTGAACACGCCCGACTTCTTGTCGGCGTCGACTTCAACCCACTCAACGCGACCGCGCTGAGCGCACAGCTCAAGGGCTTGAGCAATGCGAAGCTGGTTCTTGGACTTCTCGCGAACAGCGACTACGTCACCAGCCTTGACCTGATAGGAGGGGATGTTGACGGTCTGGCCGTTCACGCTGATGGCCTTGTGGGAAACCAGCTGACGGGACTCGGAACGGGTAGCGCCGAAGCCCATACGGTAGACGACGTTGTCCAGACGGCACTCGAGGAGTTGCAGCAGGTTCTCGCCGGTAGCGCCCTTGCGACGGGCAGCTTCCTTGTAGTAACCGCTGAACTGACGCTCCAGTACACCGTAGATACGACGGACCTTCTGCTTCTCGCGCAGCTGAGTGCCGTAGTCAGACAGACGGCCACGACGGGCACCGTGCTGACCAGGAGCGGATTCGATGTTGCACTTGGACTCGAGGGCACGAGCGCCGCTCTTCAGGAAGAGGTCAGTGCCTTCACGACGGGACAGTTTGCATTTGGGACCAATGTAACGAGCCATTTCTCACTGTCTCCTATTACACGCGACGCTTCTTCGGCGGACGGCACCCGTTGTGCGGGATAGGCGTCACGTCGGTGATGCTGGCAATCTTGTAGCCGCAGGCGTTCAGAGCACGCACAGCGGACTCGCGACCCGGACCGGGACCCTTGACGTTGACGTCGAGGTTCTTCAGACCGTATTCCAGAGCAGCCTGACCGGCACGCTCGGCAGCCACCTGGGCAGCGAACGGGGTGCTCTTACGGGAGCCACGGAAACCGGAACCACCGGAGGTCGCCCAGGACAGAGCGTTGCCCTGACGGTCGGTGATGGTCACGATGGTGTTGTTGAAAGAAGCGTGGATATGGGCGATCCCATCAACCACTGTCTTCTTGACTTTCTTACGGGGACGAGCAGCAGGCTTAGCCATGACTTAATTCCTGTCGATTCGCGGGCGCAAAATTACTTGCGGATCGGCTTACGCGGGCCCTTGCGGGTGCGCGCGTTGGTCTTGGTGCGTTGGCCATGAACAGGCAGACCACGACGGTGACGCAGGCCGCGGTAGCAACCCAGGTCCATCAGACGCTTGATGTTCATGTTGATCTCGCGGCGCAGGTCACCCTCGGTGGTGAGCTTGGCCACTTCGCCACGCAGCTGTTCGAGCTGCTCGTCGGTCAGATCCTTGATTTTCACCGACGGGTTGACGCCGGTGGCCGCACAGATGTTCTGCGCGGTGGTGCGACCAACACCGTAGATGTAGGTCAGCGAGATAACAGTGTGCTTGTTATCTGGAATGTTGACGCCTGCAATACGGGCCATTCAATGAAAACTCCAGTTGACAGCTATCGGTGCCCCGGAAGCCAAGAAATAGGGCGCGCGATATTAGCGCTGTAATAACGAATAATCAACCCGGCAGCACACTAGCTGCCGGGCTCACGACGCGTGAATCACACTCAGCCTTGGCGCTGTTTGTGACGCGGCTCCGCGCTGCAGATCACGCGAACGATACCGTCGCGGCGAATGATCTTGCAGTTACGGCACAGCTTCTTCACCGATGCACGAACTTTCATCAGTAACTCCTAGAACCTTACGGCACTGCGTCAGCGGAGCATTCCGCCGCCGTAGCCCTTCAGGTTGGCTTTCTTCATGAGGGATTCATACTGGTGCGAAACGAGGTGCGACTGTACTTGGGCCATAAAGTCCATCACAACCACGACCACGATCAGCAACGAGGTCCCGCCAAGGTAGAACGGAACGTTTGCCGCAACCACAAGGAACTGGGGAAGCAGGCAGACAGCCGTCATGTACAGGGCACCGAACATGGTCAGACGAGTCAGAACGCCATCGATGTAGCGCGCAGACTGCTCACCAGGACGAATACCCGGGATAAAGGCACCGGACTTCTTCAGGTTCTCCGCCACGTCTTTCGGGTTGAACATCAGCGCTGTGTAGAAGAAGCAGAAGAAAACGATCCCTGCACTAAACAGCAGAATGTTCAACGGCTGACCAGGAGCGATCGCCTGCGAGAGGTCCTGCAGCCAGCCCATTTTCTCGGACTGACCGAACCATGCGCCCAGCGAGGCCGGGAACAGCAGGATACTGCTGGCGAAAATAGCCGGGATCACGCCCGCCATGTTCACCTTCAGCGGCAGGTGGCTGTTCTGCGCAGCAAAAACCTTGCGGCCCTGCTGACGCTTGGCATAGTGCACCGCGATGCGGCGCTGACCACGCTCGATGAACACCACAAAACCGATGATCGCAACAGCCAGGAGGCCGATGGCGATCAGGGCGAAGATGTTGATATCGCCCTGACGAGCAGACTCGAAAGACTGCCCAATCGCTCTCGGCAGACCGGCAACGATGCCCGCGAAGATAAGCATCGAGATACCGTTGCCGACACCGCGCTCGGTGATCTGCTCGCCCAGCCACATCATGAACAGTGCACCCGCCACGAAGGTGGTGACTGCCACGAAGTGGAAGCCGAAATCAGTCGAGAAAGCGACGCCCTGACTGGCCAGGCCAACAGCCATGCCGATGGCCTGAACCAGTGCTAGGGCTACGGTGCCATAGCGGGTGTACTGGCTGATCTTGCGACGGCCAGCTTCACCTTCCTTCTTCAACTGCTCCAGCTGCGGGCTGATAGCGGTCATGAGCTGCATGATGATCGAAGCCGAGATGTACGGCATGATCCCCAGTGCAAAAATGCTCATGCGCTCCAGCGCGCCGCCGGAAAACATGTTGAACAGGCTAAGAATGGTCCCCTCGTTCTGCCGGAACAGTTCGGCCAGCCGGTCCGGGTTGATACCGGGCACTGGGATGTGCGCGCCGATCCGATAGACGATGATCGCCAGGAACAGGAAACGCAGTCGAGCCCAGAGCTCGGACAATCCGCCATTGCTGAGCGCGGAGAGAGCACCTTGCTTAGCCATTTAGTCCTCGAACTTACCGCCAGCTGCTTCGATGGCCGCACGCGCACCTTTGGTGGCGGCGATGCCCTTCAGGGTGACCGCGCGAGCAACTTCGCCGGACAGCATGACTTTTACACGCTGCACGTTCTGGTTGATCACGTTGGCATCCTTCAGCGCTTGCAGAGTGACGACATCGCCTTCCACCTTGCCCAGCTCGGAGGTACGCACTTCTGCGCGATCCATGGCCTTCAGGGAGACGAAGCCGAACTTCGGCAGGCGGCGGTGCAGGGGCTGTTGACCACCCTCGAAGCCGGGAGCGATGGTGCCACCGGAGCGAGAGGTCTGACCTTTGTGACCACGGCCACCGGTCTTGCCCAGACCGCTACCGATGCCACGGCCCGGACGGTGCTTCTCGCGACGGGCACCCGGCGCGGAACGCAGATCGTTCAGTTTCATGGATTAACCCTCGACACGCAGAAGGTAGTAAGCCTTGTTGATCATGCCGCGATTTTCAGGAGTGTCCTGAACCTCTACGGTGTGACCGATACGACGCAGGCCAAGGCCCTTGACGCAGGCTTTGTGGTTGGCCAGACGGCCATTCACGCTCTTGACCAGCGTAACTTTTACAGTAGCCATGATCAGAGAATCTCCTCGACGCTCTTGCCACGCTTGGCTGCAACAGCTTCAGGGGACTGCATGTTCTTCAGGCCCTTGAAGGTGGCATAAACCACGTTCACCGGATTGGTAGAGCCGTAGCACTTGGCCAGGACGTTTTGGACACCTGCCACTTCCAGGACAGCGCGCATGGCGCCGCCGGCGATGATCCCGGTACCTTCGGAAGCCGGCTGCATGAACACCTTGGAGGCGCCGTGAGCGGACTTGATGGGGTACTGCAGGGTGGTGCCATCCAGCTCGACCTGGATCATGTTGCGACGGGCAGCTTCCATGGCCTTCTGGATTGCAGCAGGCACTTCGCGGGACTTGCCGCGACCGAAACCGACGCGACCTTTCCCATCACCCACCACGGTCAGCGCGGTGAAGGTGAAGATACGGCCACCCTTTACGGTCTTGGCAACGCGGTTAACCTGAACCAGCTTCTCGATGTAGCCTTCGTCGCGCTTTTGCTCGTTGTTCGCCATAACTTAGAACTCCAGCCCGCCTTCACGAGCAGCATCGGCCAGCGCCTTGACGCGACCGTGGTACTTGAAGCCAGAACGATCGAACGCTACCTGGGTAACACCAGCGGCTTTCGCGCGCTCGGCAACCAGCTGGCCGACTTTCTTGGCCGCGTCAACGTTGCCGGTGGCACCGCTACGCAGTTCTTTGTCCAGAGTCGAGGCGCTGGCCAGGACCTTGGCGCCGTCGGCCGAAATGACCTGGGCGTAGATGTGCTGGGAAGAGCGGTATACGCAGAGGCGTACGGCTTCCAGCTCGCGCATTTTCAGGCGTGCCTTGCGAGCGCGACGCAGACGAGTTTCTTTCTTTACGCTCATTTGCTATGCCCTACTTCTTCTTAGCTTCTTTACGACGCACGACTTCATCGGCGTAACGTACACCCTTGCCTTTGTAAGGCTCCGGCGGACGGAAGTCGCGGATCTCGGCGGCCACCTGACCAACCAGCTGCTTGTCGATACCCTTGATCAGGATGTCGGTTTGGCTGGGGGTTTCAGCGGTTACGCCTTGCGGAAGCTCGTAGTCAACCGGATGGGAGAAGCCGAGAGCCAGGGACAGCACTTGGCCTTTGGCCTGAGCCTTGTAGCCGACGCCGACCAGCTGGAGCTTGCGCTCGAAGCCTTGGCTGACGCCTACGACCATGTTGTTCACCAGCGCACGGGTGGTACCGGCCATGGCCTTGTTCTGCTGGTCGCCGTTGCGAGCGGCAAAGCGAAGCTCGCCGTTTTCCTGCAGGATTTCCACGGACGGATGTACTTTCAGCTCAAGAGTGCCCTTGGCGCCCTTAACGGAAAGTTGCTGACCAGCCAGCTTGATTTCAACGCCAGCGGGCAGCTTGACGGGGTTCTTAGCAACGCGAGACATGCTTCAACCCCCTTAGAACACAGTGCAAAGCACTTCGCCACCAACGCCAGCGGCGCGAGCAGCACGATCAGTCATCACACCTTTGTTGGTGGACACGATCGAAACGCCCAGACCGCCACGAACCTTCGGCAGCTGATCGACGGACTTGTACTGGCGCAGGCCAGGACGACTTACGCGCTTCAGCTCTTCAATGACCGGACGGCCTTCGAAGTACTTCAGCTCGATGGACAGCAGAGGCTTAACATCGCTGCTGACCTGGTATCCCGTGATGTAACCTTCGCTCTTCAGAACGTTGGCTACCGCCACCTTCAGCTTGGAGGACGGCATGCTTACGACAGACTTTTCAGCCATCTGGGCATTACGGATACGAGTTAGCATGTCCGCTAACGGGTCCTGCATACTCATGGGCTAGTTGCTCCTAAATACAAAAGAATAGCCTTGCGGCTAGAGTCACCTGCGAGCTCCAGGCACAAGAAGGCCTGAATCGGGCGAGCCGAATATTCTAGAGAGACCCTAGAAACGAATCAAGCCCCTTGCGGGGCTTGATTCGGCACATCCATGAAAGGCCGACGACTGGCGTCGACCTTCGACATTACCAGCTGGCTTTGACCAGACCGGGAACGTCACCACGCATGGCGGCTTCACGCAGCTTGTTACGGGACAGCCCGAACTTGCGGTAAACGCCGTGCGGACGGCCAGTGATGCGGCAGCGGTTACGCAGGCGCGATGCGCTGGCGTCACGCGGCTGCTTCTGCAGGGCTACCTGGGCTTCCCAACGCGCTTCCGGAGTGGAGTTCGGGTTGGCAATGATAGCTTTGAGCTCAGCACGCTTCTTGGCGTACTTGGCGACCGTCAGCTGACGCTTCAGCTCGCGGTTCTTCATGCTCTGTTTGGCCATATTCCTGCTCCAATCAGTTGCGGAAGGGGAAGTTGAAAGCGCGCAACAGAGCGCGACCTTCATCATCATTGCGGGCGGTGGTGGTCAGGGTGATGTCCAGACCACGCAGCGCATCGATCTTGTCGTAATCGATTTCCGGGAAGATGATCTGCTCTTTCACACCCATGCTGTAGTTGCCGCGACCATCGAAGGACTTGGCATTCAGGCCGCGGAAGTCACGAACGCGCGGCAGGGAGATGGAGAGCAGGCGATCCAGGAACTCGTACATACGATCGCGGCGCAGCGTCACCTTGACACCGATCGGCCAACCCTCGCGAACCTTGAAGCCGGCAATGGACTTGCGGGCGTAGGTCACGACGGCCTTCTGACCGGTGATCTTTTCTAGGTCGGCTACTGCGTTCTCGATGACTTTCTTGTCACCGATAGCTTCGCCGAGACCCATGTTCAGGGTGATCTTGGTAACACGCGGAACTTCCATCACGTTAGCCAGCTTCAGCTCTTCTTTCAGCTTGGGCGCGATTTGCTTCCGGTAAATCTCTTTCAGTCGTGCCATGGTGTTCTACCTATGATTCTCAAGCGCCAACCGGCTTCTGGGTGGACTTGAAGACACGAATTTTTTTGCCGTCTTCGATCTTGAAGCCAACGCGGTCAGCCTTGTTGGTTTCGCTATTGAAGATGGCGACGTTGGAGACGTGCAGGGGCGCCTCCTTCTCGACGATACCGCCCTGGACGCCGGACATCGGGTTCGGCTTGGTGTGGCGCTTCACCAGGTTGATCCCACCGACGACCAGACGGTCGTCAGCGAGAACCTTGAGCACCTTGCCACGCTTGCCCTTGTCTTTGCCGGCGATGACGATGATCTCGTCGTCACGACGAATCTTTTGCATGACGGCTTCTCCTTACAGCACTTCAGGGGCGAGCGAGACGATCTTCATGAACTTCTCGGAACGAAGCTCACGGGTCACAGGCCCGAAGATGCGGGTACCGATCGGCTCTTGCTTGTTGTTCAGCAGAACAGCAGCGTTGCCGTCGAAGCGGATGATGGAGCCATCAGGACGGCGAACACCGTGCTTGGTGCGGACCACGACAGCAGTCATCACCTGGCCTTTCTTGACCTTGCCACGGGGAATCGCTTCCTTGACGGTGACCTTGATGATATCGCCGATACCGGCATAACGACGGTGCGAACCACCCAGGACCTTGATGCACATAACGCGACGAGCACCGCTGTTGTCAGCGACGTCGAGCATGGATTGAGTCTGAATCATATCTTTCTCCGACCCTTAGTCCTTAGACTTCCACGGCACGTTCGACGATTTCCACCAGCGCCCAGGACTTGGTCTTGGCCAGCGGACGGGTCTCACGGATGGTGACCTTGTCGCCGATGCGGCACTGGTTGGTTTCGTCGTGAGCGTGCAGCTTGGTCGAGCGCTTCACGTATTTACCGTAGATCGGGTGCTTTACACGGCGCTCGATCAGGACGGTGATGGTTTTGTCCATCTTGTCGCTGACGACGCGGCCGGTCAGCGTGCGGACGGTTTTCTGAGCTTCAGCCATGATCACTTACCTGCCTGCTGGTTCAGCACAGTCTTGACGCGAGCGATGTCGCGCTTCACTTGCGAGAGCAGGTGAGACTGCCCCAACTGGCCAGTTGCCTTCTGCATACGCAGGTTGAACTGGTCGCGCAGCAGACCGAGCAGTTGCTCGTTCAGCTGCTCTGCGGTTTTTTCACGAAGTTCATTCGCTTTCATCACATCACCGTCCGCTTAACAAAGGAGGTGGCGAGCGGCAGCTTTGCAGCAGCCAGGGCGAAGGCCTCACGCGCCAGCTCTTCGGAAACACCCTCGATCTCGTAGAGCACTTTGCCCGGCTGGATCTGGGCTACCCAGTACTCGACGCCACCCTTACCTTTACCCATACGAACTTCGAGGGGCTTCTTGGTGACAGGTTTGTCGGGGAATACACGGATCCAGATCTTGCCACCACGCTTCACGTGACGGGTCAGGGCACGACGTGCCGCTTCGATCTGGCGAGCGGTGAGACGACCGCGAGAAACCGCCTTCAGGGCGAACTCGCCGAAGCTGACCTTGCTACCGCGGTGAGCCAGACCACGGTTGTGGCCGGTCATCTGCTTGCGGAATTTTGTACGCTTGGGTTGCAGCATTTTGCGTACTCCTTACTTAGCAGCTTTTTTACGAGGAGCGGGCGCTACGGGCTTCAGCTCTTCCTGGCGGCCACCAATGACCTCGCCCTTGAAGATCCAAACCTTCACACCGATCACACCGTAAGTGGTGTGAGCCTCGTAGGTTGCGTAATCAATGTCGGCGCGCAGGGTGTGCAGGGGCACACGGCCTTCGCGGTACCACTCGGTACGCGCGATCTCGGCACCGCCGAGACGACCACTGACCTGGATCTTGATGCCTTTGGCACCAAGACGCATGGCGTTCTGTACCGCACGCTTCATGGCGCGACGGAACATAACGCGACGCTCGAGCTGCTGAGCAACGCTCTGAGCAACCAGCATACCGTCGAGTTCCGGCTTGCGGATCTCTTCGATGTTGATGTGCACAGGCACACCCATTTGCTTGGTCAGGTCCTGGCGCAGCTTCTCGACATCCTCACCCTTCTTGCCGATCACGATGCCGGGACGAGCGGTGTGGATGGTGATGCGTGCGGTTTGAGCCGGACGATGGATATCGATACGGCTTACGGACGCGCTTTTTAGTTTGTCTTGGAGGTACTCACGGACCTTCAGATCGGCAAACAGATAGTCGGCATAAGTGCGCTTATCTGCGTACCAGACGGAGGTGTGCTCCTTGACGATTCCCAGGCGAATGCCAGTGGGATGTACTTTCTGACCCATCTGATCGACTCCGTTACTTGTCCGCAACCTTGACAGTGATATGGCAAGACCGCTTGACGATGCGATCAGCGCGGCCCTTGGCACGCGGCATGATGCGCTTCAGCGAACGCCCTTCGTTAACGAAAACGGTGGAGACCTTGAGGTCATCCACATCAGCGCCTTCGTTGTGCTCGGCGTTGGCAACGGCCGACTCCAGCACTTTCTTCATGATTTCAGCGGCTTTCTTGCTGCTGAAGGACAGCAGGTTGAGCGCCTCGCCCACCTTCTTCCCGCGGATCTGGTCGGCGACCAAGCGGGCTTTCTGGGCGGAGATTCGAGCGCCCGACAGCTTAGCGGCTACTTCCATCTTTCCTTACCCCTTAACGCTTGGCCTTTTTGTCCGCAGCATGCCCGCGATAGGTGCGGGTAGCGGCGAACTCGCCCAGTTTGTGGCCGACCATGTCTTCGTTCACGAGAACGGGGACATGCTGGCGACCGTTGTGTACAGCGATGGTCAGACCGACCATCTGCGGCAGAACGATGGAACGACGCGACCAGGTCTTGACCGGTTTGCGATCGTTCTTTTCCACCGCCACTTCGACCTTCTTCAACAGGTGAAGATCGATAAAGGGACCTTTTTTCAGAGAACGCGGCACAGTCGTATCCTCGATTATTTACGGCGACGGACAATCATGTTGTCAGTGCGTTTGTTCGCGCGAGTCTTCGCACCCTTGGTCGGGAAGCCCCACGGCGAAACCGGATGACGACCACCAGAAGTACGACCTTCACCACCACCATGCGGGTGGTCGACCGGGTTCATGGCAACACCACGAACGGTCGGACGAACGCCACGCCAGCGCTTGGCACCAGCCTTGCCCAGCGAGCGCAGGCTGTGCTCGGAGTTCGAGACTTCGCCCAGGGTCGCACGGCACTCGGCCAGAATCTTGCGCATTTCGCCGGAGCGGAGACGCAGGGTTACATAGGCACCTTCACGGGCGACCAGCTGAGCAGAAGCACCAGCGGAACGCACCAGTTGAGCACCTTTACCCGGCTTCAGCTCTACACCGTGAACGGTGCTACCAACCGGGATATTGCGCAACTGCAGGGTGTTGCCAACCTTGATCGGTGCATGGGCACCGGAGATCAGCTGATCACCCGCCACAACGCCCTTGGGAGCGATGATGTAGCGACGCTCGCCGTCGGCGTACTTCAGCAGAGCGATGTGCGCGGTACGGTTCGGATCGTATTCGATACGCTCTACAACGGCAGGGATACCATCCTTGTTGCGACGGAAGTCGACCAGGCGGTAATGCTGCTTGTGACCACCACCAATGTGGCGAGTGGTGATGCGGCCGTTGTTGTTACGACCACCGGACTTGGACTTCTTCTCAACCAGCGGAGCATAGGGAGCACCCTTGTGCAGATCCTGGTTGACGACCTTGACCACGAAACGGCGGCCAGCGGAAGTCGGTTTGCATTTAACGATTGCCATGATGCACCCCTTTACTCAGCGCTGCTGGCGAAATCGAGATCTTGGCCAGGCTGGAGAGCGATATACGCTTTCTTCCAGTCATTGCGCTTGCCCAGACCACGAACGGTGCGCTTGGTCTTGCCCTTTACGTTCAGGGTGTTGACTGCGGCGACCTTCACGCTGAACAGGCTCTCTACGGCCTTCTTGATTTCCAGCTTGGTTGCATCGGAAGCAACCTTGAAGACGAATTGGCTCTTGCCATCTGCCAGAACGGTAGCCTTCTCGGAGATGTGCGGGCCAACCAGCACTTTGAATACGCGTTCCTGGTTCATGCCAGCAGCTCCTCGAATTTCTTGATGGCCGACACGGTGACCAGCACCTTGTCATAGGCGATCAGGCTTACCGGATCGGAACCCTGGACATCACGCACATCGACGTGAGGCAGGTTGCGAGCGGCAAGGTACAGGTTCTGGTCGACGTCATCGGAGATGATCAGCACGTCGCTCAGACCCAGACCATTCAGCTTGCCCAGCAGGGCTTTGGTCTTCGGCGCTTCAACAGCGAACTCAGGCACTACAACCAGACGATCCTGACGAACCAACTCGGAGAGGATGGAGCGCAGAGCTGCGCGGTACATCTTCTTGTTGAGCTTCTGGGAGTGATCCTGGGGCTTGGCAGCAAAGGTGGTACCACCGGAGCGCCAGATGGGGCTGCGAATGGTGCCAGCACGAGCACGACCAGTGCCCTTCTGACGCCACGGCTTCTTGCCACCACCGGAAACTTCGGAGCGGGTCTTCTGCGCACGGGTGCCCTGACGACCGCCAGCCATGTAGGCTACGACAGCTTGGTGAACCAGGGTCTCGTTGAACTCACCACCAAAGGTACGCTCGCTGACTTCGATAGCCTGAGCGCCACTTACATTCAATTGCATCTCAGCTTCCTCTCTTAACCGCGAGCCTTGGCAGCCGGACGCACGAGCACGTCGCCACCGGTGGCGCCGGGAACAGCACCCTTGACCAGCAGCAGGTTGCGCTCAGCATCGACACGAACCACTTCCAGGGACTGGACGGTTACGCGCTCGGCACCGAGGTGACCGGACATTTTCTTGCCCTTGAAGACACGACCAGGAGTCTGGCACTGGCCAATGGAGCCCGGGACGCGGTGAGAAACGGAGTTGCCGTGGGTATTGTCTTGACCACGGAAATTCCAGCGCTTGATGGTACCGGCGAAGCCTTTACCTTTGGACTGACCCGTGACATCAACCAGCTGACCAGCCTGGAAGATCTCGGCGGTGATCTGGTCGCCTGCCTGGTACTCGCCTTCTTCGAGACGGAACTCCCAGACACCACGACCAGCAGCCACGCTCGCCTTGGCGAAGTGACCGGCCTGGGCCTTGGTTACGCGAGAGGCACGACGCTCACCGACAGTTACCTGCACGGCGCGATAGCCATCGGACTCTTCGCTTTTGAATTGGGTCACACGATTCGGCTCGATCTCGATGACCGTAACCGGAATGGAGACACCTTCTTCGGTGAAAATGCGGGTCATGCCGCACTTACGACCGACTACACCAATAGTCATGTTGTAAACCTCATGAGTGTACGGGGCTTTCACCCGCTATGGCCGCCCATTTCAGAGCGTTACACGACTAAGAACCCGAAGGTCATTAGCCGAGGCTGATCTGCACTTCCACGCCTGCAGCAAGGTCGAGCTTCATCAGCGCGTCAACGGTTTTATCCGTCGGCTGGACGATGTCCAGAACACGCTTATGAGTGCGGATTTCGTACTGATCGCGCGCGTCCTTGTTGACGTGCGGAGAAATCAGAACGGTATACCGCTCCTTGCGAGTAGGCAGAGGAATCGGACCACGCACCTGAGCACCAGTACGTTTCGCGGTTTCCACGATTTCCTGGGTGGATTGATCGATCAGGCGATGGTCAAAAGCCTTCAACCGAATACGGATTTGTTGGTTTTGCATTTTGACCTCAGACTCTATCTCTGCTTGCCCCCAACAGACGGACTACGCCTGTTAAAAGGAGGCGCAATTGTACGGACGACCCCAGGGGGTGTCAACTTTTAACCAATCCAAAAGAAAAGGGCCCCGAAGGGCCCTTTTCTCTGATGCAGGATCGCCGATTACTCGATGATCTTAGCGACGACGCCGGCGCCAACGGTACGACCGCCTTCGCGGATTGCGAAGCGCAGGCCATCTTCCATGGCGATCGGAGCGATCAGGGTGACGACCATCTTGATGTTGTCACCCGGCATTACCATTTCAACGCCTTCCGGCAGCTCGCAGTTGCCAGTCACGTCGGTGGTACGGAAGTAGAACTGCGGACGGTAGCCCTTGAAGAACGGGGTGTGACGACCACCTTCTTCCTTGGACAGCACGTACACTTCACACTCGAACTTGGTGTGCGGCTTGATGGTGCCCGGCTTGGCCAGAACCTGACCACGCTCTACTTCGTCACGCTTGGTGCCACGCAGCAGGATACCAACGTTCTCACCAGCACGGCCTTCGTCCAGCAGCTTGCGGAACATTTCAACGCCGGTGCAGATGGTCTTGGAGGTAGCGCGGATACCAACGATCTCGACTTCCTCTTGAACGCGAACGATACCGCGCTCAACACGACCGGTCACAACGGTGCCACGGCCGGAGATGGAGAACACGTCTTCGATCGGCATCAGGAACGGCTGGTCAACGGCACGAATGGGCTCCGGAATGTAAGAGTCCAGAGTCTCTACCAGCTTGCGAACAGCGGAGACACCGATTTCGTTGTCGTCTTTGCCTTCCAGCGCCATCAGCGCGGAGCCGATAACGATCGGAGTGTCGTCGCCCGGGAAGTCGTAGGTGTTCAGCAGATCGCGAACTTCCATCTCGACCAGTTCCAGCAGCTCGGCGTCATCAACCATGTCGGCCTTGTTCAGGAACACGACGATGTAGGGAACGCCCACCTGACGGGACAGCAGGATGTGCTCGCGAGTCTGCGGCATGGGGCCGTCAGCAGCGGAGCAAACCAGGATCGCGCCGTCCATCTGGGCAGCACCGGTGATCATGTTCTTCACGTAGTCAGCGTGACCGGGGCAGTCAACGTGAGCGTAGTGACGAGTAGCGGAATCGTACTCAACGTGGGAAGTGTTGATGGTGATACCGCGAGCCTTCTCTTCCGGAGCGTTGTCGATCTGATCGAACGCACGAGCCGAACCACCCCAGGTCTCGGAGCAGACTTTGGTCAGGGCAGCAGTCAGAGTGGTCTTGCCATGGTCAACGTGACCAATGGTGCCGACGTTGACGTGCGGTTTGTTACGTTCAAATTTTTCCTTAGCCACGACAGTAAACCTCTTACTTAAAGGGCGGGATTAGCCTTGTTTTTTAACGAGCGCTTCGACGATGTTCGACGGAGCTTCGGCGTACTTGGAGAATTCCATGGAGTAGCTGGCGCGACCCTGAGACATGGAGCGAACGTCGGTCGCATAACCGAACATCTCACCCAGCGGAACCTCGGCACGGATAACCTTACCGGAAACCGAGTCTTCCATACCCAGAATCAGGCCACGACGACGGTTCAGGTCACCCATCACGTCGCCCATGTAGTCCTCGGGGGTCACCACTTCGACCTTCATGATCGGCTCAAGCACCTTACCACCGCCCTTCTGGGCCAGCTGCTTGGTTGCCATGGAGGCCGCGATCTTGAACGCCATTTCGTTGGAGTCGACGTCGTGGTACGAACCATCGAATACGGTGGCCTTCAGGCCGATGAGCGGATAACCGGCAACAACGCCGTTCTTCATCTGCTCTTCGATACCCTTCTGGATCGCAGGAATGTATTCCTTCGGAACCACACCACCGACGACTTCGTTAGTGAATACCAGACCTTCGGTGATGTTGCCTTTATCGTCCACGTCAGCCGACGAGAAGCGAATCCAGCAGTGACCGAACTGACCACGACCACCGGACTGACGAACGAACTTGCCTTCGATCTCGACGTTGTCCTTGGAAATGGTCTCACGGTAGGCCACCTGCGGCTTACCGATGTTGGCCTCTACACCGAACTCACGCTTCATGCGGTCGACGATGATGTCCAGGTGCAGCTCGCCCATACCACCAATGATGGTCTGGCCGGACTCTTCGTCGGTCTTGACGCGGAACGACGGGTCTTCCTGGGCCAGCTTGCCCAGAGCGATACCCATCTTCTCCTGGTCAGCCTTGGTCTTCGGCTCGACAGCCACGTGAATCACGGGCTCCGGGAAGTCCATGCGCTCGAGGACGATCGGCTTGTCCGGATCGCACAGGGTGTCACCTGTGGTGACGTCCTTCATGCCGATCAGGGCCGCGATGTCGCCTGCGCGCACTTCCTTGATCTCGTCACGCTGGTTGGCGTGCATCTGCACCATACGACCAACGCGCTCTTTCTTGCTCTTCACGGAGTTGATGACCGACTGGCCAGACTCCAGAACGCCCGAGTAGACGCGCACGAAGGTGAGGGTACCAACGAACGGGTCGGTAGCGATCTTGAACGCCAATGCGGAGAACGGCGCGTTGTCGTCGGCATGACGCTCGTCTTTCGGAGCCTCGTCGCCCAGATCGATGTGGTCCGGGTGGATACCCTGGATGGCCGGGATCTCGGTCGGAGCAGGCAGGAAGTCGATGACGGCATCGAGAACCAGGGGCACGCCCTTGTTCTTGAACGAAGAGCCGCAGACAGCCGGAACGATCTCGCAGGCGATGGTGCGCTGACGCAGACCAGCCTTGATCTCCTCGATGGAGAGATCACCCTCCTCGAGGTACTTGTTCATCAGCTCTTCGTTGGCCTCGGCAGCCGCCTCAACCATGTTGGAGCGCCACTCGTTGGCCAGGTCGACCAGCTCCGCAGGAATCTCTTCCTCGCGGTAGGAGGTGCCCTTGTCGTCTTCGTTCCAGTAGATGGCCTTCATCTTCAGCAGGTCGACCTGCCCCTGGAAGTCATCTTCCGCACCGATAGCCAGCTGAACCGGAACCGGGGTGTGGCCCAGGCGGTTCTTGATCTGACCAACCACACGAAGGAAGTTGGCACCAGCGCGGTCCATCTTGTTCACGTAGACGATACGCGGAACACCGTACTTGTTGGCCTGACGCCATACGGTTTCGGACTGCGGCTCAACGCCGGAGGTACCGCAGAACACCACGACAGCACCGTCAAGCACGCGCAGGGAGCGCTCTACTTCAATGGTGAAGTCGACGTGACCGGGGGTGTCGATGACGTTTACACGGTATTTGTCGTACTGACCGCGCGAACCTTCCCAGAAGGTAGTGATCGCAGCGGACGTAATGGTGATACCGCGCTCTTGCTCCTGCACCATCCAGTCGGTGGTAGCAGCGCCGTCGTGCACCTCACCCATCTTGTGGCTGAGACCGGTGTAGAACAGGATCCGCTCGGTGGTGGTGGTCTTGCCCGCGTCAACGTGGGCGCAGATACCGATGTTCCGATAGCGGTTAATTGGTGTGGTACGAGCCATAAAGCCCTCGCAAAAGTATTGATGCCGTGATTAGAAGCGGTAGTGCGAGAACGCTTTGTTGGCCTCAGCCATGCGGTGTACGTCTTCACGCTTCTTGACGGCTGCGCCTTTGCCTTCGAAGGCATCCAGCAGCTCACCAGCGAGACGCAGGGCCATGGACTTCTCGCCACGCTTGCGCGCGGAGTCCACCAGCCAGCGCATTGCCAGCGCATTGCGACGAGACGGGCGAACTTCGACCGGCACCTGGTAGGTAGCACCGCCTACACGGCGGGACTTGACTTCGACCAGCGGAGCGATGGCGTCGAGAGCTTTCTCGAAGATCTCCAGGGGATCGGTGTTCTTGCGTGCTTTGACAGTATCCAGGGCACCGTAAACGATGCGCTCGGCTACGGCCTTCTTGCCGCTTTCCATCACGTGGTTCATGAACTTGGCGAGGATCTGGCTTCCGTATTTCGGATCGTCCAGGATCTCACGCTTGGCTGCTACACGACGTCTTGGCATTGATAAGCCCTCAAACGGTCTTCAGGTTAGCCCGGCACGATAACCATTCGGTTACGGCCGACCTTACTCTTATCGACTCAGTAAAAAGAATTCAGGTTGAAGCGCCGGATTACTTCGGACGCTTGGTACCGTACTTGGAGCGACCCTGCTTACGGTCTTTGACACCAGTGGTATCCAGAGAACCGCGAACGGTGTGGTAGCGAACACCCGGGAGGTCTTTTACACGACCGCCACGGATCAGCACTACGCTGTGCTCCTGCAGGTTGTGACCTTCACCGCCGATGTAGGAGGTGACTTCAAAACCGTTGGTCAGGCGAACACGGCAAACCTTACGGAGTGCGGAGTTCGGTTTTTTCGGCGTGGTGGTGTACACGCGGGTGCACACGCCACGACGCTGCGGGCAGTTCTGCAGCGCAGGAACGTCGGACTTGTCGACGATACGCTTGCGCGGCTGACGTACCAGCTGGTTGATAGTTGCCATCTATAAGCTCCACTGTTGTCTTTCGACGCTATTGCCCTAAAGCAAAATGGCAGAGCTCAGCGCCCTGCCAAATTTAGGGGTGCATGAGTCTAAAGAGACTCAATCCCCCAGTCAAGACAAGGCCCTGGGCAACACAAAGTCGCCCAGGGCCCGCCTGATTAGTTGCCGCTGGAGTTCAGCGCTTCGGTCAGCGCTGCTTCCACCTCGCTCGCGCTTACGCGGACCGGCTTGCCGGCTTCGCGCTGACGCTTGCGCTCGCTGTGGTAGGCCAGGCCGGTACCGGCCGGGATCAGGCGACCCACCACGACGTTTTCCTTCAGGCCACGCAGGTAGTCGCGCTTGCCGGTGACCGCCGCCTCGGTGAGGACGCGGGTGGTCTCCTGGAAGGATGCCGCGGAGATGAACGACTCGGTGGACAGCGAAGCCTTGGTGATGCCCAGCAGGACGCGCTCGTACTTGGCGATGAAGCGATCTTCACCAGCCAGACGCTCGTTCTCCTCGAGCACCTGGGTCAGCTCCATCTGGTCGCCCTTGATGAAGCTGGAATCCCCGGACTCCGCGATCTCTACCTTACGCAGCATCTGACGCAGGATGGTCTCGATGTGCTTGTCGTTGATCTTCACGCCTTGCAGGCGGTACACGTCCTGGATTTCATTGACGATGTACTTGGCCAGCGCACTGACGCCCAGCAGGCGCAGGATGTCGTGCGGGTTGCTCGGACCGTCGGAGATCACCTCGCCACGGTTCACCTGTTCGCCTTCGAACACGTTCAGGTGACGCCATTTCGGAATCAGCTCCTCATAAGGATCGCTACCGTCGTTCGGCGTGATGACCAGACGGCGCTTGCCCTTGGTCTCCTTGCCGAAGGAGATGGTGCCGCTGATTTCCGCCAGGATCGAAGGCTCTTTCGGACGACGAGCTTCGAACAGGTCGGCAACGCGCGGCAGACCACCGGTGATGTCACGGGTCTTCGAGGTTTCCTGCGGGATACGGGCAATAACATCACCCACGCCCACTTGAGCACCGTCGGCCACGCCAACCAGGGCGTTCGCCGGCAGGAAGTACTGGGCCGGTACGTCGGTACCCGGCAGCAGCAGTTCCTTGCCATTGGCGTCGACCAACTTCACAGCCGGACGAATGTCCTTGCCGGCAGCCGGACGATCCTTCGGATCCAGAACCTCGATGTTGGTCAGGCCGGTGAGTTCGTCGGTCTGACGCTTGATGGTGATGCCTTCCTCCATGCCGACGAAGGTCACGGTACCCTTCATCTCGGTCACGATCGGGTGGGTGTGCGGATCCCACTTGGCAACGATGGCGCCTGGGTCGACCTTGTCACCTTCCTTCACGGAGATCACGGCACCGTACGGCAGCTTGTAGCGCTCGCGCTCGCGACCGAACTCGTCAGCCACTGCCAGCTCGCCGGAACGGGAAACCGCCACCAGCGCGCCATCGACACGCTCGACGTGCTTCAGGTTATGCAGGCGGATGGTACCGCCATTCTTGACCTGGACGTTGTCGGCTGCCGAGGTACGGCTGGCTGCACCACCGATGTGGAACGTACGCATGGTCAGCTGGGTACCCGGCTCACCGATGGACTGGGCAGCAATGACGCCGACCGCTTCACCGATGTTCACCTGGTGACCACGTGCCAGGTCGCGACCGTAGCACTTGGCGCAGATGCCATAGCGAGTTTCACAGGTGATCGGCGAGCGAACTACAACCTCGTCGATGCTCGCGCGCTCGATGAACTCGACCCACTGCTCGTCGATCAGGGTGCCGGCCGGGACGATGACTTCGCCGTCGTCGCTGCCAGGCTTGAACACGTCCTTGGCGATGACACGACCCAGGACGCGCTCGCCCAGGGGCTCGACCACGTCGCCGCCTTCGATGTGCGGAGTCATCAGCAGGCCATGCTCGGTACCGCAATCGATCTCGGTCACGACCAGGTCCTGCGCCACGTCGACCAGGCGACGAGTCAGGTAACCGGAGTTCGCGGTCTTCAGTGCGGTATCCGCCAGACCTTTACGAGCACCGTGAGTGGAGATGAAGTACTGGAGTACGTTCAGGCCCTCACGGAAGTTCGCGGTGATCGGGGTCTCGATGATGGAGCCGTCCGGCTTGGCCATCAGGCCGCGCATACCGGCGAGCTGACGGATCTGGGCCGCGGAGCCCCGCGCACCGGAGTCCGCCATCATGTACATGGAGTTGAAGGACTCCTGATCGACTTCCTTGCCCTCGCGATCGACCACTTTCTCTTTCGAGAGGTTGGCCATCATCGCCTTGGACACTTCGTCGTTCGCCTTGGACCAGAGGTCGATCACCTTGTTGTACTTCTCGCCCTGGGTAACCAGGCCGGAGGCGTACTGGGATTCGATCTCCTTCACTTCCTCGGTGGCGGCATCGATGATGCGCGCCTTCTCATCGGGAATGACGAAGTCGTTCACACCGATGGAAACGCCGGAAATGGTGGAGTAGGCGAAACCGGTGTACATCAGCTGGTCAGCGAAGATGACGGTATCCTTCAGACCCACCACGCGATAGCACTGGTTGATCAGCTTGGAGATCGCCTTCTTCTTCATCGGCTGGTTGACCACGTCGAACGACAGGCCTGCCGGAACCACCTGGAACAGCAGAGCACGGCCGACGGTGGTGTCGACGATGCGGGTGTTCTTGGTGATACCGCCGTCCTTGTCCTTCACGGTCTCGTTGATGCGGACTTTCACACGGGCGTGCAGGGACGCCTCGCCGGCGCGGAACACGCGGTCGACTTCCTGCAGGTCAGCGAAGACGCGACCCTCACCCTTGGCGTTCACCGCCTCACGGGTCATGTAGTACAGACCGAGAACCACGTCCTGGGACGGAACGATGATCGGCTCGCCGTTGGCAGGCGACAGGATGTTGTTGGTGGACATCATCAGCGCGCGCGCTTCCAGCTGGGCCTCGAGGGTCAGCGGAACGTGGACGGCCATCTGGTCACCGTCGAAGTCGGCGTTGTACGCGGCGCAGACCAGCGGGTGCAGCTGGATGGCCTTGCCTTCGATGAGCACCGGCTCGAATGCCTGGATACCCAGACGGTGGAGGGTCGGCGCACGGTTAAGCAGCACGGGGTGTTCGCGGATGACTTCGGCGAGTACGTCCCAGACCTCGGGCAGTTCGCGCTCGACCATCTTCTTGGCCGCCTTGATGGTGGTGGCCATGCCGCGGGCTTCGAGCTTGCCGAAGATGAACGGCTTGAACAGCTCGAGAGCCATCTTCTTGGGCAGACCGCACTGGTGCAGACGCAGGGTCGGACCCACGGTGATCACGGAACGACCGGAGTAGTCCACGCGCTTACCGAGCAGGTTCTGACGGAAGCGGCCTTGCTTGCCCTTGATCATGTCGGCCAGGGACTTCAGCGGGCGCTTGTTCGAGCCAGTGATGGCACGACCACGACGGCCGTTGTCCAGCAGGGCGTCGACAGCTTCCTGCAGCATGCGCTTTTCGTTGCGCACGATGATGTCCGGAGCGGCCAGGTCGAGCAGGCGCTTCAGGCGGTTGTTACGGTTGATGACCCGGCGATACAGATCGTTCAGGTCGGAGGTCGCGAAGCGACCGCCATCCAGCGGAACCAGCGGACGCAGGTCCGGCGGCAGCACCGGCAGGACGGTCAGCACCATCCACTCGGGGTGGTTGCCGGAATCCTTGAAGGCTTCCATCAGCTTCAGGCGCTTGGACAGCTTCTTGATCTTGGTTTCCGAGTTGGTCTGCGGAATCTCTTCGCGCAGGCGGCCGATCTCGTGCTCCAGATCGATGGCGTTCAGCAGCTCGCGCACAGCCTCGGCCCCCATACGGGCGTCGAAGTCGTCACCGAACTCTTCGAGGGCTTCGAAGTACTGCTCGTCGTTCAGCAACTGACCTTTCTCAAGGGTGGTCATGCCTGGATCGATCACTACGTAGCTCTCGAAATAGAGCACACGCTCGATGTCACGCAGGGTCATGTCCAGCAGCAGGCCGATACGGGACGGCAGGGACTTCAGGAACCAGATGTGGGCAACAGGGGAAGCCAGCTCGATGTGGCCCATGCGCTCACGGCGCACCTTGGCCAGGGCGACTTCCACACCGCACTTCTCGCAGATCACACCGCGGTGCTTGAGGCGCTTGTACTTACCGCACAGGCACTCGTAGTCCTTCACCGGGCCGAAGATCTTGGCGCAGAACAGGCCATCGCGCTCCGGCTTGAAGGTACGGTAGTTGATGGTCTCCGGCTTCTTCACTTCACCGAAGGACCAGGAACGGATCATCTCGGGCGAGGCCAGGCCAATACGGATGGCATCGAACTCTTCGATTTGACCCTGGTTTTTCAACAGATTCAGCAAGTCTTTCAAGGCCTTTCCTCCTCACGGACCCGCTACGACCGGCCTTGACCAGCCGTAGCGTTCTGGGCGTCGCGTGTTATTCGGTTTCCAGTTCGATGTCGATGCCGAGCGAACGGATCTCTTTGATCAACACGTTGAAGGACTCGGGCATGCCGGCCTCCATGCGGTGATCGCCATCCACGATGTTCTTGTACATCTTGGTACGGCCGTTCACGTCGTCGGACTTCACGGTCAGCATTTCCTGCAGGGTGTAGGCGGCGCCGTAGGCTTCCAGCGCCCAGACCTCCATCTCCCCGAAACGCTGGCCACCGAACTGCGCCTTACCACCCAGCGGCTGCTGGGTAACCAGGCTGTAAGAGCCGGTGGAACGTGCGTGCATCTTGTCGTCGACCAGGTGGTTCAGCTTCAGCATGTACATGTAGCCAACGGTGGTCGGACGCTCGAACATGTTGCCGGTACGACCGTCGAACAGGCGCATCTGGCCGCTCTCGGGCAGATCGGCGAGTTTCAGCATCGCCTTGATCTCGCGCTCCTTGGCACCGTCGAACACCGGGGTAGCCATCGGCACGCCGCCGCGCAGGTTCTTCGCCAGGTCGAGGATTTCCTGATCGCTCAGTTCATCCAGGCTCTCCTGACGCCCACCGATCTCGTTGTAGATCTCGTGCAGGAACTTGCGCAGCTCGGCGATCTTGCGCTGCTCTTCGAGCATGCGGTTGATCTTCTCGCCCAGGCCCTTGGCCGCAAGGCCCAGGTGGGTTTCGAGAATCTGGCCGACGTTCATACGCGACGGTACGCCCAGCGGGTTGAGGACGATGTCCACCGGCGTGCCATTGGCATCGTGGGGCATGTCTTCGACCGGCATGATCACGGAGACCACACCCTTGTTACCGTGGCGGCCCGCCATCTTGTCGCCCGGCTGGATGCGGCGCTTGATGGCGAGGTACACCTTGACGATCTTCAGGACGCCCGGCGCCAGGTCGTCGCCTTGCTGAAGCTTGCGCTTCTTGTCTTCGAACTTGTCGTCCAGCAGCTGGCGACGGTCGGAGAGGTAGGCCTGGGCCTTCTCGAGCTGCTCGTTCAGAGCGTCGTCCGCCATGCGCAGCTTGAACCACTGGCCGCGCTCAAGGCCGTCGAGGTACTCGTCGGTGATCTCGGTGCCTTTCTTGAGGCCGGCGCCACCTTCGGCAACCTGGCCGACCAGGGCGGAACGCAGGCGCTCGAAGGTTGCCCCTTCGACGATGCGGAACTCTTCGTTCAGATCCTTGCGGATCTCGTCGAGCTGCATCTTCTCGATGGACAGAGCACGGGAGTCGCGCTCCACGCCATCACGGGTGAAGACCTGGACGTCGATGACGGTGCCCTTGGTGCCGGTCGGCACACGCAGGGAGGTGTCCTTAACGTCGGATGCCTTCTCACCGAAGATCGCGCGCAGCAGCTTCTCTTCCGGAGTCAGCTGGGTCTCGCCTTTCGGGGTGACCTTGCCGACCAGGATGTCGCCAGCCTGTACTTCGGCGCCGACGTAGACGATGCCGGCTTCATCCAGCTTGTTCAGCGCAGCCTCACCCACGTTCGGGATGTCCGCGGTGATTTCTTCTGGGCCGAGCTTGGTGTCACGGGCGACGCAGGTCAGTTCCTGGATGTGGATCGTGGTGAAACGGTCTTCCTGGACCACGCGCTCGGAGAGGCAGATGGAGTCTTCGAAGTTGAAACCGTTCCAGGGCATGAACGCGACGCGCATGTTCTGACCCAGGGCCAGTTCACCCATGTCGGTGGACGGACCATCGGCCAGGATGTCGCTGCGCGAAACCTTGTCACCCTTCTGCACCAGCGGACGCTGGTTGATGCAGGTGTTCTGGTTGGAACGGGTGTACTTGGTCAGGTTGTAGATGTCGACACCGGCTTCGCCAGTCTCGACCTCGTCGTCGTTCACACGGACGACGATGCGGCTGGCATCGACGGAGTCGATCACGCCACCACGACGGGCCACGACGCAGACACCGGAGTCACGGGCAACGTTGCGCTCCATGCCGGTACCGACTAGCGGCTTGTCGGCACGCAGGGTCGGCACAGCCTGGCGCTGCATGTTCGAGCCCATGAGTGCGCGGTTGGCGTCGTCGTGCTCGAGGAACGGGATCAGCGAGGCAGCGACGGAAACGACCTGCTTCGGCGATACGTCCATGAGGGTGACGTCTTCCGGCGCCTTCACGGTGAACTCGTTCAGGTGACGCACAGCCACCAGTTCGTCGATCAGTTGGCCCTGCTCGTTGAGCGTGGCAGACGCCTGAGCGATGACGTGGTCGGCCTCTTCGATGGCGGAGAGGAAGACGATCTCATCGGTCACTTGGGTGCCTTTTACAACACGGTAGGGGCTCTCGAGGAAACCGTACTGGTTGGTGCGGGCGTAGGTAGCCAGGGAGTTGATCAGACCGATGTTCGGACCTTCGGGCGTCTCGATCGGGCACACACGGCCGTAGTGGGTCGGGTGTACGTCGCGGACTTCGAAGCCCGCGCGCTCGCGAGTCAGACCACCTGGGCCGAGTGCGGAAACGCGGCGCTTGTGGGTGATCTCGGACAGCGGGTTGTTCTGGTCCATGAACTGGGAGAGCTGGCTGGAGCCGAAGAACTCCTTGATCGCAGCAGCCACGGGCTTGGCGTTGATCAGGTCCTGAGGCATCAGGCCTTCGCTCTCCGCCATGGACAGGCGTTCCTTGACCGCGCGCTCGACGCGCACCAGGCCAACACGGAACTGGTTTTCGGCCATTTCGCCAACGCAACGGACACGACGGTTACCCAGGTGGTCGATGTCGTCGACGATGCCCTTGCCGTTGCGGATGTCGACCAGGGTCTTGAGGACCTCGACGATATCTTCGCGACTGAGGACACCAGGCCCCTCGATCTCGGTGCGACCGATCCGGCGGTTGAACTTCATGCGGCCGACAGCGGACAGGTCGTAACGCTCGGCGCTGAAGAACAGGTTGTTGAACAGGGTCTCGGCAGCCTCTTTGGTCGGCGGCTCACCAGGACGCATCATGCGATAGATTTCCACCAGGGCTTCCAGCTGGTTGCTGGTGGAGTCGATCTTCAGGGTGTCGGAGATGAACGGACCGCAGTCGATGTCGTTGGTGTACAGGGTCTCGATGCGGACGACCTGTGCCTTGGCGATCTTGACCAGCAGGTCGGTGGTCAGCTCGGTATTGCACTCAACGATGATCTCGCCGGTGGCCGGATGCACGATGGCCTTGGCGGTGGTGCGACCGAGGACGTAGTCCAGCGGAACTTCCAGCTCGCTGATGCCAGCCTTCTCCAGCTGGTTGATGTGGCGGGCAGTGATACGACGGCCCTGCTCCACGATCACCTTGCCGGACGGATCCTTGATGTCGAATACGGCGACTTCACCGCGCAGGCGCTGAGGCACCAGTTCCAGGTGCAGGCCTTCGCCCTTCACATGGAAGACGTTGGTGGCATAGAAGGCGTTGAGCACTTCCTCGGTGCTGTAGCCGAGCGCGCGCAGCAGGACGGAGGCCGGCAGCTTGCGGCGACGGTCGATACGAACGAATACGCAGTCCTTCGGATCGAACTCGAAGTCCAGCCAGGAACCACGGTAGGGAATGATCCGCGCGGAGTACAGCAGCTTGCCGGAGCTGTGGGTCTTGCCACGGTCATGGTCGAAGAACACGCCCGGGGAGCGGTGCAGCTGGGAGACGATCACGCGCTCGGTACCGTTGATGATGAAGGTACCGTTCTCGGTCATGAGCGGGATTTCGCCCATGTAGACTTCTTGTTCCTTGATGTCCTTGATGGCCTTGTTCGACGACTCCTTGTCGAAAATGATCAGACGCACCTTGACGCGCAGCGGAACGGCGAAGGTCACGCCGCGCAGCACGCATTCCTTGACGTCGAAGGCCGGCTCGCCAAGGCGATAGCCAACGTATTCCAGAGCGGCGTTGCCGGAATAGCTGATGATCGGGAATACAGACTTGAAGGCCGCGTGCAGGCCGATATCACGGATCCGCTCCTTGCTCGCGCCCGCCTGCAGGAATTCGCGGTACGAATCCAGCTGGATGGCCAGGAGGTAGGGTACATCCATGACGTCCGGCAACTTGCTAAAGTCTTTGCGGATACGTTTTTTCTCAGTGTATGAGTAAGCCATCAGCGTTCCCCAGCTTGGTCACCTGCTTATTTGGCTCCTCCGACGGGAGTAGCCAGAAAATCGTGCAAACCCCTTGGTTTGCGCCACCTTGGTCGGTGGGAGCCTCACATTCCAGGTAGCCGCCACGAGGCGACCACCTAGAACGGAAAAAGGCCGGTGGCCTAAGCCACCAGCCATCAGCCTTTCGCTTACCGCTCAGGCTGTAGACGCAAGGTCGTCGCTTACTTGAGCTCGACTTTGGCGCCAGCTTCTTCCAGAGCCTTCTTGGCAGCTTCGGCTTCTTCTTTCGAAGCGCCTTCCTTGACCACGCCCGGGGCGCCGTCAACAACTGCCTTGGCTTCTTTCAGGCCCAGACCGGTCAGCTCGCGAACGACCTTGATGACGTTCACTTTCTTGTCGCCAGCTTCAGCCAGGACGATAGTGAACTCGGTCTGCTCTTCAACAACAGCAGCAGCGGCAGCCGGGCCAGCAGCAACAGCTGCAGCAGCGGAAACGCCGAACTTCTCTTCCATTGCCTTGATCAGTTCAACAACTTGCATCACGGACATTTCGGATACGGCGTTGATGATGTCTTCGTTGGTCAGAGCCATGACTCTAATTCCTGTATTGATGGATGGCCTCAGGCGGCCATCGAATTAATCGAATAAAGCGAAAGGAAGGGCGCGGCCTTATCAGGCTGCGGCGCTTTCCTTCTGGTCGCGGATTGCCGCCAGGGTACGAGCCAGCTTGCTGGTGGCGCCTTGGATAACGCTCATCAGCTGGGATACGGCTTCGTCGTAGGTCGGCAGGGTTGCCAGTACGTCGATCTGGTTGGCTGCGATCAGCTTGCCTTCAAACGCGGCGGCCTTGATCTCGAACTTGTCCTGACCCTTGGCGAACTCCTTGAAGATACGGGCGGCAGCACCCGGATGTTCCTTGGAGAAAGCGATGAGGGTCGGGCCCTTGAACACGTCGCCGAGCACTTCAAAAGAAGTGCCTTCGACGGCGCGACGGGCAAGGGTGTTACGTACGACTTTGACGTAAACACCAGCCGCGCGGGCCTCTTTACGGAGTCCGGTCATGGCAGCCACGGTCACACCACGGGCATCAGCCACGACAGCGGACAGGGCAGCTTGGGCAGCCTCGTTGACTTCAGCGACGATGGCCTTCTTGTCTTCGAGCTTAATTGCCACGGGTTCACTCCTGGATGTTACCGGTTCGTCCAGCCGAGGCCGGACGGCGTTTTGGTGTCTGATTCGGTAAACGAATCGGGAGCACCATCTGCGTAGGCTCGGGGATCGCTCCCCGGTTTGAGGCATGGCCGCCTACGGTCTTGGATAGCCCCCGCCAGGCAGGGACCCCAATACCTGCGCAGCGGGCACAAGGCCCACTGCGACTTTGTTTCTTAAGCTTCCAGGGAAGCCTGATCGATCTGCAGACCCGGGCCCATGGTGGTGCTCAGGGTCACGCGCTGCACATACACACCTTTGGAGGTGGACGGCTTGAGGCGCTTCAGGTCGGACAGCAGGGCTTCGACGTTCTGCTTCAGCTTGACCGGCTCGAAATCAACCTTGCCAACGGAAGCATGGATGATGCCGTTCTTGTCAGTACGGAAGCGCACCTGGCCAGCCTTGGCGTTCTTGACAGCGGTAGCCACGTCGGGAGTAACGGTACCGACTTTCGGGTTCGGCATCAGGCCACGGGGACCGAGAACCTGACCCAGTTGACCGACAACGCGCATTGCATCGGGAGATGCGATCACCACGTCGTAGCTCAGGTCGCCAGCCTTCATTTCGGCAGCCAGTTCGTCCATGCCAACCTTGTCAGCGCCGGCAGCCAGAGCGGCTTCGACACCAGGACCCTGGGTGAACACGGCAACGCGAACGCTCTTGCCAGTGCCATTCGGCAGGACAGTGGCGCCACGAACAACCTGATCGGATTTGCGAGGATCAACGCCGAGATTGATGGCGATGTCCACGGACTCCTTGAACTTGATGGTGGACAGCTCAGCAAGAAGCTTGGCTGCATCTTCGAATGCATATTGCTTGCCGGCTTCAACCTTGGCAGCAATTGCCTTTTGGCGCTTGGTCAGCTTTGCCATTTACACGCCCTCCACGTTCAGGCCCATGCTACGAGCGGAACCGGCGATGGTACGCACGGCCGCATCCAGGTCAGCTGCAGTCAGATCCGCCTGCTTGGCTTTGGCGATATCTTCCAGCTGTGCACGGGTAACGGTGCCAACCTTCTGGCTGTTCGGACGGGAAGAGCCGCTGGTGATGCCAGCCGCCTTCTTCAGCAACACGGAAGCCGGGGTACTCTTGGTCTCGAACGTGAAGCTACGGTCGCTGTAGACAGTGATGATCACCGGAGTGGGCAGACCGGGCTCCATGCCCTGGGTCTTGGCGTTGAACGCCTTGCAGAACTCCATGATGTTCACGCCGTGTTGACCGAGAGCGGGACCAACCGGCGGCGAAGGGTTGGCCTGGCCAGCCTTCACTTGCAGCTTGATGTAAGCCTGAATCTTCTTAGCCATTTATGACTCCATTTGCGGGTTCAAGCGCCCAAGGGCTCCCCGATTTCATTGCGTTTATCCCAGTGACGACAAAACCCCGCAACCATTGGCTGCGGGGTATGGGATGCATCTACAGCTAGACCTTTTCGACCTGGCTGAACTCCAACTCGACAGGAGTGGAGCGACCGAAGATGAGCACAGCAACTTGAATGCGGCTCTTCTCGTAATTAACCTCTTCAACCACGCCATTGAAATCCGCAAACGGACCATCAATGACACGAACAGTCTCGCCCGGCTCGAACAGGGTTTTGGGCTTCGGCTTGTCACCACTATCAGCAACACGGCGAAGAATCGCCTCAGCCTCACGCTCAGTGATGGGAGCGGGCTTGTCCGCAGTACCACCGATGAACCCCATGACACGAGGAGTGTCCTTGATCAGGTGCCAGGTGGCTTCATTCATCTCCATCTGGACCAGCACATATCCAGGAAAGAACTTCCGCTCACTCTTGCGCTTCTGACCATTGCGCATTTCGACCACTTCTTCGGTCGGCACGAGGATCTCACCAAACTGATCCTCCATACCCGCAAGCTTCACGCGCTCAACGAGAGAACGCATGACATGCTTCTCATAACCGGAATACGCGTGAACAACGTACCAACGCTTAGCCACGGGGCACCCTTTAACCAACAATCATCGAAACAAGCCAACCCAGCAGGGAATCCAAGCCCCACAGGAGCAGCGCCATGACAAGAACAACCGCAACCACGATCAGCGTGGTCTGAGTAGTTTCCTGACGAGTCGGCCAGACCACCTTGCGGATCTCGACACGCGCTTCTTTGGCCAGAGAAAAGAACGCCTGCCCCTTGACGGTCTGCAGCGCAACAAAAGCGGCAGCACCACCCAGAACCAGGAGAGCAAGGACGCGATAGATAATCGGCTGAGCAGCGAAGTAGTGGTTGCCCACAACCCCCACAACAACCAGAAAAGCCACAACGATCCACTTCAACGCATCGAAGCGAGTTTCTTTGGCTTCAAGCTTGGCATTCATTGGAAAGGACCTTGTGTGGAGATTGCCAGACCCCAGGACCGGGAAATCTGGCAGGCCAGGAGGGAATCGAACCCCCAACCTGCGGTTTTGGAGACCGCCGCTCTGCCAATTGAGCTACTGGCCTGTAACAAAATCAGGCCGACCATTATGCCGGCCTGATAACGCAAGATCAACTACTTATTCGATGATCTTGGCGACGACGCCGGCGCCGACGGTACGACCACCTTCGCGGATTGCGAAGCGCAGGCCATCTTCCATGGCGATCGGAGCGATCAGGGTGACGACCATCTTGATGTTGTCACCCGGCATTACCATTTCAACGCCTTCCGGCAGCTCGCAGTTGCCAGTCACGTCGGTGGTACGGAAGTAGAACTGCGGACGGTAGCCCTTGAAGAACGGAGTGTGACGACCACCTTCTTCCTTGGACAGCACGTACACTTCGCACTCGAACTTGGTGTGCGGCTTGATGGTGCCCGGCTTGGCCAGAACCTGACCACGCTCTACTTCGTCACGCTTGGTGCCACGCAGCAGGATACCAACGTTTTCACCAGCACGGCCTTCGTCCAGCAGCTTGCGGAACATTTCAACGCCGGTGCAGATGGTCTTGGAGGTAGCGCGAATACCAACGATCTCAACTTCCTCTTGAACGCGAACGATACCGCGCTCAACACGACCGGTCACAACGGTGCCACGGCCGGAGATGGAGAATACGTCTTCGATCGGCATCAGGAACGGCTGGTCAACGGCACGAATGGGCTCCGGAATGTAGGAGTCCAGGGTCTCTACCAGCTTGCGAACAGCGGAGACACCGATTTCGTTGTCGTCCTTGCCTTCCAGCGCCATCAGCGCGGAGCCGATGACGATCGGAGTGTCGTCGCCCGGGAAGTCGTAGGTGCTCAGCAGATCGCGAACTTCCATCTCAACCAGTTCCAGCAGCTCGGCGTCGTCAACCATGTCGGCCTTGTTCAGGAACACGACGATGTAGGGAACGCCTACCTGACGGGACAGCAGGATGTGCTCGCGAGTCTGCGGCATGGGGCCGTCAGCAGCGGAGCAAACCAGGATCGCGCCGTCCATCTGGGCAGCACCGGTGATCATGTTCTTCACGTAGTCAGCGTGACCGGGGCAGTCAACGTGAGCGTAGTGACGAGTAGCGGAATCGTACTCAACGTGGGAGGTGTTGATGGTGATACCGCGAGCCTTCTCTTCCGGAGCGTTGTCGATCTGATCGAACGCACGAGCCGAACCACCCCAGGTCTCGGAGCAGACTTTGGTCAGGGCAGCAGTCAGAGTGGTCTTGCCATGGTCAACGTGACCAATGGTACCGACGTTGACGTGCGGTTTGTTACGTTCGAATTTTTCTTTAGCCATCGAGAACGTCTCCCATCAATGAATTGAGCGAGTCACGCCACCATTAAAACAAAGGCAGATATTCTCATATCTGCCTTTGTAAGATGGAGCTCATGAGCGGATTTGAACCGCTGACCTCACCCTTACCAAGGGTGTGCTCTACCAGCTGAGCTACATGAGCCAAACACATTGCACAAACATCAAACCTGGAGCGGGTAGCGGGAATCGAACCCGCATCATCAGCTTGGAAGGCTGAGGTTCTACCACTGAACTATACCCGCGGAGCCTGGTGCTCACGCTTGAATCTGGTGGAGGGAGAAGGATTCGAACCTTCGAAGTCTATGACGTCAGATTTACAGTCTGATCCCTTTGGCCACTCGGGAATCCCTCCAATCGGGAGGCAGCATTTTCATCGTAGCCACCTCCACTGTCAAGCTTTTTCTCATTAAAATCTTGAGGTTAGCTATTTTTGACAGCGCTTCGGCAAACATCTCTTTAGGCCTGCCTGCGAAGCGGGCGCCATTCTATGCAAACTATTCGCGAGATGCAACACCCTGGCAGGGCATAATTTTGTGCTGAAGACCCGGAAAATCTTTCACAAGCGTCGCTAGCAAAGCGTCATCCACAAGTCGACGGCCCTCTCCATCCACGCGAACCCAGTAGTCGCGGTGAGCGCGTGGCAACTCACGCATAAGAGGCTCGTACCCCGCATCCTTGAGACGCGTCATTACACTTTCGGCCGAATCAAGTCTTGGAAAAATCCCAAGTGAGATGCCGTTCTGCAGGTCGCCCTGACTGATCAGGTAGCTGTCGATCTTGCGAGCCTGGAGCTCCTTCAATTGCCGCAAAGATGCCTGCCTGGAGGCAAGCGGAGCGAGATAGACCCAGTAGTCAACACCTGCAGCAGCATCCACACTTTGAATGCTGCTCTGGATATTCAGGGCTAGCAGCCTTTGCTCAACACCCTTCACTTGCTCCTCACGATCCAGGCCTCCCAAAAACAGACAAACCTGAGCATCAGGCAAAGGCGCTGACTGCTGCTGAGCACGCGGGGCAGTATTTTCCTTGGACTCACTCAACAAACGAATGTCTTGCTGCCCCCCCCTGTAAAGGGACAGCGTCTCGACTTCTTTGACCTGGAGAGGGGCCTGTTGTTGGTGCCAAACGTAATAGAAGAGATTCAGCACCAATAAGAGCAGGAACAGCCAGCGCATGGACAACCTCAGTCAAATGGACACGCAATCGCGAGTCCGGAAAAAACCAGATCAGGAACCAATCTCGCATTGGGCACTTCCTCTTTCACCAATGCAGCATCCCCTCCGGTGAGAAAAACACAGAAATCCTCTCCCAACTGTTGTCGGGCCAGATCCAATTGCATGCGCACGAACCCCTTGAGCATCAAAAGGCAACCTCGCTCAACGGCTTCAGCGGTGTTCCGCCCTGGCTTCATGTGCGCCAACGCTTGAGCGGCAGCTTCGTCGTCATACCGGATTCGGCGCGTATGCGTTCTGAGCTGGCTACGCATGAGTGGCACTCCTGGACATATATATCCCCCGAGATGCACGCCACTGGAGGTTACGAAGTCGGAGGTGACCGCTGTACCGAGATCAAGCACGAGCGATGCGCTCTTGCTGACGTGGTAGGCGGCAACGACAGCAAGCCATCGATCCAGTCCAAGCTTGTGGAAATCCTCATAGCCATTAACGACTCCCGCCAATACCTTCGAAGAGGATGCGAGCAAAGGCCTTGCATGAAACGCTTGCTCAAGAGCCTGCAGCAGCGAGGAGGTTTCCTCCTCCGAGCGCACACTGACTAATCGGCACTGCTGAATGCCTGAGTACTCGGAGGCCTTGATCGCCTGGATGACATTGGCGCCATCAGCAGCAACACCAGAAATGAGCGCTCCTTCACTGTCAGCGCCGAGCACGCGCCACTTGATGAAGCTGTTGCCACAGTCAAGCTCTAGAATCATCTCGCAACCTCAAACTGAGCTCTCCCCCGTTTAGCAGCAACTCGGCGCCCTCCACATCAAGGCGAAGAGCGCCACTTTTATCAATACCAAGGACCACACCGTCCACACGCTTGCTGGCGGTTAGCACAGATACCTCCCTTCCGGTCCACGCATGATGGAGCTCCCACTCCCTCCGAACAGCAGCGAACCCCCCCCCCAGGCAACGACGGAGTTCACATAGAAGAGCAGCAGCAATTTGCGTGCGATCCTGAAGGGATCCGATCTCGGAACGGACGGACGTCCACTCCTGGGTGATTTCCGCCTGTCGGCTCAACATATTGACGTTGAGCCCGACACCAATAACGACATTGCAGATATCAGCTGGATCTCCCACGAGCTCGATGAGAATTCCGGCAATCTTCCGCTCCGCCACCAAAACATCATTGGGCCACTTGAGCTGCGCGGAATTCACACCTAGCGACTGAAGAACCCGCAACACGGCAACACCAACCAGCAGACTCATTCCCTCCAGCTGTCTGGCGCCTCCATCTATCCTGATTACGCATGAGAGATAGAGATTCTCACCATAGGGCGACACCCAGGCTCGCCCTCGACGACCGCGCCCACCAGACTGGTGCTCCGCCAAGACAACAAATGGCGCCTGTATGCCTTGGGATAACAAGCGCAGTGCTTCCGCGTTTGTAGAGTCAATGCTCTCATGGATAAAGATTGGCCACGGCTCACCTAGGGCGAAAAGACGCTCCTGGGAAAGAGGCTCGAATGGAGAAGCAAGGCGATAACCTTTTCCCCGGACCCTATGGATATCCAGGCCGTAAGCAGCCTCAAGGTGCTTCAGATGCTTCCAGACAGCAGCACGGGAAATGCCAAGCGCCTCACCCAGGAACTCTCCGGAATGAAACTGGCCATCCTGAAGGAGACGTATAAGATTCAACATAACGCTCAGCCTCTTTACGAGGCAGGCATCATAACGGCGCCCTGTTGGGTTGCATAGAAAAGGGATGGGGTGCAGACCTTAACGACTAGTCCCTACTGCAGGAAAGGTCGATTCAATTTTCATCCGCGCAAAGTCAAACCCCCGATCATCTTTCGATGATCGGGGGTTTGGTATAGGTGCTTGACGATGACCTACTCTCACATGGGGAAACCCCACACTACCATCGGCGATGCATCGTTTCACTACTGAGTTCGGGATGGGATCAGGTGGTTCCAACGCTCTATGGTCGTCAAGCAATTCTTTAGGGTGATCGTCGAGACGCTCACCCGAATTCGGGTATGTGACAGCAATTTGCGGTTCAATCG